>JAQXZJ010000077.1 GCA_029227155.1 Erysipelotrichaceae bacterium | reverse complement strand
TTGTAATAATGCTTTTTGTTGATCATTCACTCGATGAGACTCTCTTATTTTTTGTATTGCTTTATGAAAAGTCCAATCATCCAGTTTACAATGCTGCAAATAAATCAGAGTCCGCTCTGGTTCTTTTATATATGCTATCGATACTGCCCAAGCAAGTGCCATTTTCACATAATAACCTTGATGTTTGATCTGATCGAATACAGAATAACACAAATCTAAATACGGGTCATACAAATAGTAACTCAATATCATTACAATTGCAAAACGAACTTCAAATTCCCTTGTACTAAACACAAAAGGTTGTAACCAATCCCATACTACTTGTTGTTGTTTCTTAGTAAATTTGAGTGTACTCACAAACATATCACAAGTGGCCCAATTATCAATTTTAGGTAGATATGCCTCGATTGCCTCTAAGCGTGATGAAACATCACAATTCACATAGCCGATTACCATTCCTTCTAATAGAATTTCTTCATAATATTCTTCAGGTGCATGATTTAAATAATGCAATCCCTCATCTTTCGCAATCTGTTTTGCCAGTTTTCTCAATTGTGGAGTACGAATGCCTAAATTATTATTCATCCCTGGAATCAGATGAGCATGAAATTCACGATATGGTTCATCAACCAATGTAAGAAGCGTTTTTCTTACGGAATCACAATCAGGCATTAGCATTCTTCCTTTCAAACAACTCTATTATACATTCAAATTAAAAAAAGGTCTATCAATATAGACCTTCTTTGATTTTAATCTTTTACTTTACAAAGTTCACCATTTGGACCAGGTGTTTCATTCAAATATTGAACGATAGCCAAACGTTGTTCTTTTTTACATGGTTTACAATGACTTGTTGTTGAAACATCCTGATTAACCAAAGCAGCAGCCATGCTAGAACATCCAGCAAATCCACATCCACCGCAATTGTATCCTGGTAACATTTCTGTAACTTTTGCTAATCTTGGATCTTCTTTGACTTCAAATACTTTAGAAGCAATTCCTAAAATCAATCCCAACAAAGCACCAATAACCAATGTAACTAAAATTGCATTTAACATGGTTTATTCTCCTTTACTTCATTATGACTTGGATGACGACCACATGAAGTGATACCACATCCACTACAATGTTGTTCTATTTCTTCACAGCCTTCTGGTTCTGGGGTCTTCTTATTAAAATAATAAAGAACTGCGTATAGAGAACCTAAGCCACCTAGAACAACAAACAAACCAACAATTGATTGCATCTTAGATCAAACCGGCCAATCCGCTGAACGCTAATGCCATTAAGCCTGCAGTAATCAATGCTAGTGGATTTCCTACAAAACTCTTCAATGGTTTAGAAACATCTAAACGTTCCCGAATTGTTGAGAAAATATATAACACCAACATAAATCCGACAGATACACCAACACTGTTAACAAGTGTTTCAACAAAAGAATAGTTATTGGTAATATTATCCAATGCAACATATAAAACTGCACAGTTTGTTGTAATCAATGGCAAGAAAATTCCTAAGCTCTTATATAAAGCTGGAGAGAATTTCTTTAAGAACAATTCTGTGAATTGAACAAAACAAGCAATTACCAAAATGAAAGTAATCAACTCTAAATATTCTAATCCAAAATTAACCAAAACTAAATGGTATAAACCAAATGTGAAGATGGAAGCACCAACAATAACAAATAGTACAGCAAATCCCATACCTAATGCAGAACTTCTGTTTTTACTTACTCCCATAAAAGGGCACATACCCAAGAAATGAGACAAAATGATATTATCGATCAATACAGTCGATAAGAATAATGTTAGTAGTTCACCCATAATTATTTAGCCTCCTTTGCTTTCTTCAATGCGGCAGCGACTTTTTGATCATGACTATTCTTATAAGCCGCAAAGACAGCTGCTAGAATACCAAATGTAATAAATGCTCCTACAGGTTTACCAAATAAAGCAATTGTGAATTCTTCTGGAATTAAAGTAAACTCAAAGATTTTTGCCATATTCAATGGATTTGAGAAACTCAATCCACCTGTTGTAAAGAATTGACGAAGAACAGAGATTGACAAAATAGCAACTGCATATCCTGCTCCCATAACACAAGCATCTTTAATAGAAACCCATACGTTATTCTTACTTGCACATGCTTCTGCACGTCCAAGAATAATACAGTTAACAACAACCAAAGAAATGAATGCTCCCATTGATGTATACAAGCTTGGTGCATATGCTTTGATAAACATTTCAGCAACAGATACCAACGTAGCAATAATTACGATGTATACTGGAATACGAATTTCATTTGGTGTAATTTTACGTAATAAACTTACAATAATATTAGAAAATAACAAGACAACAAATACGATGATACTCATACCAATCGCATTATCTAAAGATGTTGAAACACCCAAGATTGAACAGATACCTAAGTAAAGGACAAAGACTGGGTTTTCAAGAATCAAACTCTGAAAGAAATTTGGTTTTTTGTTTTCCATGTTCTTACCTCCTACTTAAAGTTAGCTGAATAATGTCCAGCCGCAATATCAATACCACCAACAACAGCACTACTAGATACCGTTGATCCAGAAATAGTATCCACTTTTGAACCAATGTCAGAACCAATGATCTTATTTGCAAAATCAGGTTCTTGTACTTTCGTACCAATGTCTTTAGTATCTAAACAAGACAATACCGTAAATCCAGATACTTTACCATCTGAACCAAAACCAATCATGAATTCAATAGAACCTTTTCCACCAAATCCATCAACTGCCAATTTGTAAACATAACCTTGTTCACCTGCTTGATAAATAGAAACAATTTTACCTGAATCATCTTTAAAATTCTCAACTGGTGTAAAAGTAGCACCTGGATAAATGATTTCCAAGTTAGCTTTATCTACAGCGACTTTATTTTCATTGATCCGATCAATCGTCATATCATTTGCCAAAGTCAAAGCACCGCCAGCTAGGGCACTTACAATGGCTAAGAAACATGCTAAATAAATTGCTCTTTTCATAACCTTACCTCCCTAACGTGCAGCCTGTACAGCAGCCTGTACAGCACTAATTACTGATTGTGATGTGATCGTTGCATTTGTTACGGTATCAACACCAGCATTATCATCATCAATTGACATACCTTCAAATTGTGATAAGAAACGAGAATCCATTGTATTATCTCCTACATATTCCGTATCATTAAATTTTTCGTAGGCAACTTTTACAACCGTTCTAGAAGCTGGATCGATCGTAATCAAGAAGATATTTGGTTCTGGATCATCATAATGACCAAATGCATATCCGTTTGCTTCCACTTTATAAACGACATAGTCTCCATCTTTTGCTTTATTCACAACTTTTGCAGGATATTCTTCAAATGAATCTGCCATTGTGAAATGCTTATCGGCATTTAAGAATTCAGGAACCTTTGGAATTTCAGGAACCACAGGAGCAATCATATTCGCTACTGCAAATACCAAACCAACAGAAACAGCCACAAGTCCGGTTAATAAAGGCAATAGTTTTTTACCTAATTGATATTGAACACCTGCACAAGCACGTTCAATCCAAGGAGTTAACATATTCATCAATAAAATAGAATATAATACACCTTCTGGTAAGCTTCCTTTTACACGAATTAAAACAGTTAACAATCCACAACCAATTGCGAAAATAACTTTTCCGGCATTTGTTGTTGGATTTGTAACAGGGTCAGTTGCCATAAATACAGCACCGAACACTACACCACCTGTTAAAACATGGAAAACAGGATACCAGATACCAGCACCATGAACAAGACCAATAATGCTAGCCAATACAAATACTGTACCTAAGTAGAATACAGGAACTCTCCAGTCAATGACTTTACGAACAGCAAGATAGACACCGCACAATAAAATTAAAGCTGTGCAAGTTTCACCGATTGCTCCATCATAAGAGCCAATGAAAAGCCCCCATAAACCACCAAACTTATCTAAGAATTCACCAATCAATGAAGGATCATTCATTACCCAACCATAAGTTGCCGCAATTGTCTTAGTAGGAGTTGCAAATGTTTGAACATCCGCAGCTAAACTTGTTGCAAAAAATGAGAAAATAATTGCACAACCGATAGCAGCTGGATTGAATACATTTTGACCAAATCCACCAAAGAATAATTTAGCAACCACAATTGCAAATAAAGTACCAATAATAATTGGATAAATATTCGTATTTGCAGGAACCATCAATACTAAGATAATTGATGTTACCCAAGGGAAAGAATCCCGAATATAAGCAACCGGATTCACCTTCACTACACATACAGCCCAAAGCATTTCAACAATCACTGCGGTTGCAACACTACTTAACATCAACGCACATACATGGATCACATTCTTCATTCCATGAGCTGTAAATTGATGGAACAATCCAAAGGCAAAAACAACCAATAAAGCGATTGTTAATTCCAGCATGATCTTTCTTGTGCTTGCACCGCAATGGTAATTAGGAGCCGGATTCAATTTAAATTTCATCTTATTTACCTCCCTTTTTAGGTGCCATTGCCAAGACTTGTTTTGCTTTTCTAACACCTTCTGTTACTTTGATATGAGAAGGACAAACATAGGTACACATACCACATTCAATACAACGTTGAACTTCTAGTTTTTCGATCATATCAATATCTTTAATCTTTGCTGCATTATTCAAACGAACTGGTTGAATACCTGCAGGACAGTAATCGTTACAACGACCACATCTCAAACATCCAATTTCTTTTTCTTCCTTTGCTTCAAGCACAGTTACCGCATTGGTATATGCATGAATTACAAATTGATCATTCACAATTGCCTTTCCCATCATAGGGCCACCAGCAATCAAGTGAATATTTTCTTTGCTGTAACCACCTAATTGTTGAATAATTTCCCCAACAGGAACCCCAACTGGAACTTCCACATTTGCACACTTTACCAAAGCATCTCCAGAGAATGTTACGATTTTAGAAACGATAGGTTCTCCTGTTGTCAATGCTTTTGCAAAAGATACTGCAGTTGTCGCATTATTCACAATAATACCTAATTCTGAAGGCAATTTGTCATAACGTTGTTTTGTAATTTCATAAACCAACGTACGTTCCCATCCCATTGGATAAACATCAGGAACTTCTTTTACTTCTACTCCTTCAACATTAGCAACAGCTTCTTTTAATTTTGCAATCAATTCTTTTTTCGTTTCCTTAATTGCAATATAAGCAACTTTTGCTCCACACATCTTCTTCATTGCAGAAACACCTTCTAACAATAAAGGCATATGGATTTCAGATTCACGATAATCTGCTGTAATATAAGGTTCACATTCTACATCATTGATAATCAATGTATGAATATCTTTAGCGAACTTATATTTGATGTAAGTTGGGAATCCAGCTCCTCCACAACCGACCATACCACTATTCATCATGAATTCAACAAGTTCTTCTCTTGTTGCTTTTCTCCAATCTAATGGTTGGATATCATACTTTTTGGTATATTTTCCGTCGTTTGCAATAACCAAATGCTCAACTAATTTCAAGCAACTGTGCATTCTTTTTTCTACCCCAACAACAGTACCTGAAACACTTGAAAAAATCGGAACCACAAAGTTATCATTGCGCATTGCAATTTTGGTGCCGACTGATACTGTGTCACCTTCTTTAACCAATACATCTACTTTTGTAGATCCCATATTGATTAAAGGAATGTACACCTTTTCACCAGCTTGTACTTTTACAAGCTCCGTATGGTTTGTCAAATCTTTTTTACCATCTACATGCTTACGCATAGCTCCTGTAAATAATGACATTACATTTTTTCTCCCTTCTTTAGATTCCAAACAATTATAGCACAATTATAATCATTTGAATATTTATATTATCAACTATAATCATTTATTTACTCATAATTTACGACATTTTATGCTATAATAACCGCGGTGATGAATATGAAGAAATTATTAATTTCAATGATGGTACTATTTTTGCTATTAGGATGCAGTCCAAAAATGGAAAAATATAGTGCTTCTAGTTTAGGATTTGATACTGTTATTACGTTAATTGGCTATACAAAATCAGAATCTGAATTTAATAAGTATTTCGAACAGATGAAAAAAGAATTTGAATACTACAACCAGTTATTTGATAAATACAATACTTATGAAGGCATCAATAATTTGAAAACGATCAATGATCAAGCAGGAAAACAACCTGTTATTGTAGATGATGCAATCATTGAATTATTGTTACTAGCAAAAGAATTCTATACCTTAACCGATGGTGCATTTGATGCTACGATGGGCGCAACCATGAACATCTGGCATGAATATCGGGAAAATGGACAAACACTGAATGGGGATGGGAATGCAAACCCACCTATTCCAACAATTCAAGAATTGGAAGCATCTAGAATATACTCTGGTTGGGAATATGTGGAAATTGATGAAATTAACAAAACGGTATTTATTACCAATGAAAATGTTTCCTTAGATGTTGGTGGAATCGCTAAAGGTTTTGCGACTGAAAAAGCTGCCCAAGCACTAGAAAAAGCAGGCTTATATGCTGGTGCGATCAATGGCGGTGGAAATGTACGTTTGATTGGTACCAAGCCAAATAACGATCCATGGGCAACCGGAATTGGAAATCCAAATGATCTAAGTTCAAGCAGTGTTACCATCGTTTATACAGATGGCGGATATTCTATTGTTACCAGCGGTGATTATCAACGCTATTACATGTCTAATGGCATTCGCTATGGTCATATCATTGATCCTAATACACTATATCCAGCCAAACAGTGTCGTTCTGTTTCAATTGTAACAAAGAACTCCGGATATGCTGATATCTTATCGACCGCCCTATTTGTCATGGATCTAGAGAAAGGTATGGAATTTATCGAAACCTTCAATGCTACGCATCCTGATGATGAAGTCGGTGCTGTATGGCTATATGATTTGGATCAAAAAGCAGAAGGTGCTATTGAATTAAATGGATTTGCTGTTGTTGCAACAGAAAATCTAAAAAGTCAATTAAAAGGATTCGGTAAGTAAGTTCTTAAATGGTGTATAACAGCTAGCAAATGGATATTCTTCCATTTGCTTTTTTGTTACCCAAATTCCTTCGATCTTCTGTTCCACTTGAATCAAATAACCATTCATCTGCCATTCAATATGCGTAAAAACATGTCGATATTCAGTTAATTTCTTTATCTTTTGAATCTTGATTCCTCTTTTTATCAAATCTTCTTTCCATTGCTTTTGCGATACTTTTTCTATATTGATAAATTCATACAAATTTGCTAATAGCCCTTGACTTGGACGCTTTTGAATATAATATTGATCCTGATATTGCAAAACTAAAATAATTCGTTGTTCAATTTTACGTGATTTCTTACTTGTTTTTATTGGATACTCATATACTTTACCTGTTTTATAGCTTAAACAGAAGGATGCTAAAGGACAGATATTGCAACGAGCAGCACCATTTGGAATACAAATGGTAGCTCCTAATTCCATCAATGCCTGATTAAAAGCACCTGGGTTCTCTTTTGGTATCAACAGATCTAAACGTCTCTTTAGATTCTGTTTCGTTTTCTGTTTACTGATATCTTGATCATCCATCCACAAACGACTCATCACTCGTAACACATTGCCATCGACAGCACTTTGTGCTTCATGGAAACAAATACTGCTAATTGCTGCTGCGGTATATTCTCCTATTCCTGGTAATACTAATAACTTTTGATAACTAGCTGGCAATTTCCCTTGATTCATATTCACACATTCAATTGCACAATCATGAATATTTTTAGCCCGCGAATAATAGCCAAGCCCTTGCCACATTTGATACACCTGTTGTTGATCAGCTTTCGCTAATATTTCCATGGTAGGAAATACTTTCATCCAATTTAAATAATAAGGAATCACTGCTTCCACTCTAGTTTGTTGCAACATTATTTCTGAGATCCATACTGCATATGCATCTTGTTGCTTCCTCCATGGTAAATCGCGCTTTTCTTTTTCATACCATGCAATTAATGGTTCGATCCAATATTCTTGATTCATCCTTCCACCTCTGATATTCAGTATAACACAAATATTTTTGCATATGTTTGTTGTAATTCAACCGAGAAATGATACAATAAAATCCGTAACAAAATGAGGTGCTTTATGACAATGGATACATCAACATTAAAAAATTATTTTCAAGTAGTGATTGGAACCGCTATTTATGTATGTGCAGTTAATCTTTTTATTGTCCCTTTAGGTTTATACAATGCCGGATTATTGGGAATAGCCCAAATTATCCGTACCATATTAGTAGAATATCTTCATTTACAGTTTTCCTTTGATATCGCTGGAATTATTAACTTTCTATTAAACCTGCCTTTGTTTATCTTAGCTTTTCATACGATTTCTAAACGTTTTGTCATCGGTACATTTATTAGTGTACTCTCCCAAGCAATTTTGTTTTCCCTAATCCCCATTCCTGCAGAACCTATTCTCAATGATATGTTATCTTGTATCTTAATTGGGTCTTGTCTTGCGGCTGCTGGTGTTGGACTTTGCTTAACAGCAGAAGCATGTGCTGGTGGAACTGATATTTTAGGAATGTATGCTTCTCTTTACTGGAAACATATGTCTGTAGGAAAGATTACCATTGCGATTAATATCGGTATTTATTTGGTCTGCGCTATTCTCTTTAATATTCAAGTTGCTTTATATTCTGCACTCTTCTCTATTTTCTTTGGAATTGTCGTAGATAAAATGCATTTACAGAACATTGCCCTAAACGTCATGATCTTTACTAAGAGACCTGATGTATCTCAAATGATTCTTCATGAAATGCATCGTGGCGTCACCTGTTGGGAAGGAGAAGGTGCTTATACCAAAGATCATACCCATATCTTAGTAACAGTGATTTCAAAATATGAACTAGAGCGTCTAAGAAACAATCTTCATGAATTAGATCCTAACGCCTTTGTAATCGTAAATAAAACAACTGAAGTATTTGGTGGTTTTGAAAAAAGATTGGTTCGTTAACCAATCTTTTTATTTCATAAAATTTTGAAACCGTTTCTTCAAATATTCAAATTCTTCTGGATCATAAAAGAAATGTCCTGATTTCGATAACCATTCCCAATGAATATATTCTGATTGCAAATAACGAACTGAAGATTTTGCGACAAGTTCATCTTGCTTGGATTGAAATACAAAACATGGAACAGATAATTGATCCATCATTCTTTTTGTTCGATGACATTCTTTTAATAATGCCCAATAATTTGGAATCCACTTCAGATACTTCCAAAGACACTGATCCAGTGTAATACTATTACATTGCATAGCCGCTAATGTTTGAACATCATCTTCTTTGATTTGATGCGTCATGATTCGAAAGAGCATTACCAACATTTTGGGACGAACAAAAATGTTAAGCGGTACTGCCAATAGAAAGATTCGTTTCACTTGTGGAAGATCGATCGCTTCTTGAATAGCAAATAATGTTCCCATTGAATGTGCTACCACAAAGATATTATCATAACGCTCTTTCAATTTTAGCAATAATTGATGAACTTGTTGTTTCCACTGACTCATTGTTGCTTTAGCAAAATCATCCACCGTTTTTCCATGTCCATCCAATAACATATTATAAATGGAATAATCCTTTGGAACACATGGAATCAGCTCATCAAAATGATGAGGTGTTCCTAATATACCGTGAATAAAAACAACAATGGTTTGACTGTTTTCTATTTCGTGTACATATTCTGTATGTTCCATATTTAAGCTCCTAGTTTATAATATTTGTTCCAATCCTATTTTCTGTATCTGAAAGCCACAGGATTGATAAAATTGTCTAGCACTTTCGTTACTAGCCCAAACATTTAAAGTTACCTCATAACATTCTTCCTGTTTTGCATACTGCAACACATAATTCAACAATGCTTTTCCTACTTTTTGATGACGTTTCGTTTCTTCTACACATAGATCATCTAAATAAAGCGTTTTTCGATCTGTAAAAATATTATGGTCTTGATACTCTTCTAAAATACAAAATGCATAACCCATTACTTCATCTTTTTCATCTACAGCCACAAAAACAGGACGTTTTGGATCTTGAAGCAATAATGCCAACTCTTCATCCGTATATTTGCTCCCACAACTCTTAAATAAATCTTTTCTTCCTTCATGATGAACTTCACATACTTGATGTAATAAACACTGTAATCTTGAAATATCAGATTCTTTAGCCTTTCTAATGTTCATATAAAATCGATAAATTTCTATTCCTTTCTATAATCTACGAAAAGGAATCTCTTAAAAGAGATCCCTGATTCATTATTCTTTTCCTAAAAGACGGAACATATTCTTTTTATATACTTCTACACCTGGTTGATTAAATGGATTGATATCCAACATATAACAACTCATTGCACATGCCTTGAAGAAGAAGTAAATCATGTATCCATAAGAATATGCACTATTATCTTCTAATGTTAAAACAATATTAGGAACATTTCCTTGTTCTACATGTGCTTCTAATGTTCCAAGACATGCCATTTTATTCACCCAATCAATGCTCTTACCACTTAAATAATTCATATTATCTAAGTTTTCATCATCTGTTGGGAATGTCATATCTAACATTGGTTTTTCAACCAACAACAAGGTTTCAAACAACATTTTCTTACCTTCTTGAACAAATTGGCCAAGAGAGTGTAGATCTGTTGAGAATGTACCTGATGTTGGTAAAATTCCTTTTCCTTCTTTACCTTCTGATTCACCAAATAATTGTTTCCACCATTCAGTAATCATCGTCATTGATAAATCATAAGTAACTAGCATTTCTGCAGATTTTCCTTGTTTTTCCATCATCCGACGTAATACAGCATATTGATAAGCAGAATTGACATGTAAATCAGGATTTCTAAAGTCATCCATTGCTGCTTTAGAACCACGCATCAACTCACGAATATCAACACCTGCACAAGCAATTGGTAACAAACCAACTGCAGTAAACACTGAATAACGTCCACCAATATCATCAGGAATAACAAATGTACGATAACCCTTTTGAGCAGCTAATGCCTTTAACGTACCTCTTGCTTTATCCGTTGTCGCAATAATCCGTTGACTTGCTTCTTCTCCATATTTTTCTTCAACCATATTTTTCAAAAAACGGAACGCGATCGATGTCTCCGTTGTTGTTCCTGATTTTGAGATCACATTCACATAGAAACTCTTATCTTTGATATAGTCACATACTTGTTTCAAGTAAGTGCTTGAGAAGGTATTACCAATAAAAATAATTTCTGGTTTTCTTTGTGGATACAAGCCATTCATCATTTCAATTGCGCTCCGTGCACCTAAATAACTACCACCAATACCACAAACTAATAATACATCAGCATTTGCCTTTACTTCTTCACTGACTTCAATAATTCTTTCAAATTCCTCTTTATCATAAGTATCAGGCCAATCTACCCAACCTAAGAAATCATTTCCTTTTCCCGTCTTGTTATCGATCATTTCATGGATCCGATTGACTTCTTCTTGGTACGACAACAAATCTTCTTGTAATAAAGCATATTTTGTTTCAACTTTAATCATTTTCTTTCCCTCCCAGTTTTTCCTGTATCCAACCATCTAAATGAGATTCTAATGAACGAAATCCAATTACCATCTTTGGCAATTTATCCTTGCGTTGGTATTTCTTGAATTTTCTAGCACGATTGCTATGTAATGCTTTTAATGATAATCGTAATTGACCTGTTTGGGGGTCAACATCAACGATTTTTAATTGTAATGATTCACCTACTTTAACAAAATAATGCACATCACGAACATAATCTTCTGAAATTTCCGAAATATGTATGAGTCCTGTATGATGATCATCCAAAGCAACAAAGCAACCATATGGCTGAATTCCTGTTACAATACCTGTCACAATCTGCCCTGTTTGATATCGCATAAGAATCACTCCTTATGTAGATTATTATAGCACAAAATATCTATATAGTGTTATAATATACAAGCGAGGTGAAAAAAATGCTAACACATATGTATCCTTTCTGGTCAGCCTTTTTTGCTCTAGTCGTGGCTCAAGCATTGAAGCCTGTATTTTATTATGTATTTCATCGCAAATGGATACCTAATTTATGTTTTTCTAGTGGAGGATTTCCAAGTTCTCATACAGCCATGGTAAGTGCATTAGCACTTGCTGTAGGTTTACAAGAAAGTTTTGAGTCGACTGTTTTTGCTGTGACTTTAGCATTTGCTATTATTGTTGGTTATGATGCAGCAAATGTCCGTTATTATGCAGGACAGAATATTCAAATTACACAACAGCTCATCAAAGACTTACAGGAGCTTTCTGAGATAAAGTTAGATGATCCAATCTACTTTACGAAAATTAAAGAAGTATTAGGTCATAAATGGACAGAAGTAATTGGTGGTTGTATTTTAGGTTTGATTCTTTCTTATGGAGTTTACTTTTTCTTAGGGTAAAAGGTAGGTGAATCACATGATCGATGTAGAAGAAGTCAAAAAAGTAATTAACAAGATTCGTCCATATTTACAATATGATGGCGGAGATATTGAATTTGTAGAAGTTGTTGATGATTATGTCTATGTAAAAATGCTAGGCGCTTGTGCTGGATGTATGTCACTGGATGAAACATTAACCAGTGGAGTAGAAGCATTATTGATGGATGAAGTTCCAGGTGTTCTTGGTTGTAAATTATATGTAGAAAAATAAGAAGCGAAAATAACATTTGCTTCTTATTTTTATATTCTTGCTAAAAGCCAAGGTAGGATTTGATCCATGCAACCATTCCAAATCGTTAAATCACCTGTTTTCGCTTGGAAAGTGTGATTTGCATTAGGAATCGGTAATAATGTTTTATCATTTGTAGTTAAAACCTGATAGGTTTGTTGACTGACACGAGGATCGACGGTTGGATCCTGCTCTCCATATACAATTAAAATAGAATTTTGATATTGTTTTAGACAATCATCCGGACAAGAACTTTCTAAATCCAACATGAATTGTTGATAAAGAGTGATCGTCTTTCCATCCCCTTTGATCATATTGGAATATCCTTGTATTTTACATTCTTCCTCAATCCGATATAATTCTTCTTTTAAAAACCATGGTGTTCGATACTTATCACCTAAAGCACCATTTAAGAATACTAAAAAAGATATCGGTAGTTGATTGGACACTAAGGATGTAACTCGTGCTCCTAGACTATGGGCAATGATTCCACAATGATCTTTTTGAACCATTGGTTGTTGTAATAACCATTGAAAGGCTGCCTTTACCTCTTGTTCTAAACGTGTTAGGCAATACTCTTTTTTCGAAGCAGGATTATCCCCACAACTACAGAAATCCACTTGTAATACCGCTATATTAGCTTGTAACAAGCGTTCTGCCAATAATTCAAGCATCTGCCCGTCCCCTTCTTTGTTACTATCAAAACCATGCACCATTAATACAGCAGGACAGTTCTGTTCCTTTTGGGGATAACGAAATTTAGCTGGTAAATTCCCTAATGAAAATGGAATCCACATCATAATCACCTCTTGTCAATTCATCGTATCAATCTCAATCGGATTTGTCAATTGATAAGGATAATAGACCGGTGATTTCCCAGGTACTACTTGGACTACTAAAGGTAAATTTGTCTGAACAGATAATGCTTTTTTAATCACAGGACTGATCGTATATAGAAAAACCGTCATATCTACCTGTACAAGAATCAAAGTACTATTGATACCATAAGGCTCCATCTTTACATTTAATTGTGCCTGCATATAAGGTTCTGTTTGTAAATGTAATTGAATCTTTGGTCCACTATTTGCTAAATATAGATTTCTTGTAAACATTCCTAAAGCCATTTCATATTGAAAATGGCCATTTTTTTCTAATTCTTTTTCAGCATAAGCAATGACTTGATTTAATATATCCTGTAATTGAACACTATTATATGAAACATAACTAATATATCCATCCGAACTCTTTTCAATTACCATCAGTTCTTCCGGATCATAAGAAAGTTGTTTAATAACCGTTTGTAATACTGCATTCACATCATGTTTCAACTGTTCTTCTTCTAATACTTCAATATAGGTACTAAACACTTCATCCATTTGTCGAACCCACCATAATCCTCCAAGAACAAGCACCAAACATAGGATTCCAATCAGAAAAAAACTAACTGTCTTTCTCAGCTTCCTGTAAGGCATATAGTGCATCCATCCCTTTCATTCCCAGATAATCCATTACATATCTTTGTTGAACCCGATATTTCGTTATTCGAAAACTCAACAATTCCTCAAATGTTGTCGCATACGGAACATAAAAAACATTAGCACTTTGAAAACACATACTAGAAAGTTCAAATGGATCACTCACTAAAATTCCTTTTGTATGATAAATTAAAACAATTTTTACCTTTGGTAAACGAATTGTTACTCCAATCAAGCAACTATCATCTAGTAATTGTATTTCAATCATATCCTCACCCCAATTTACCTGCATGTCGATTCTGTGCACATTTCTGTATATAGCGAACCATAAACTCTCCGAATACGACAAAAAGGAAAGAACAAGAAATTTCTAAAAAAGTACTAGAAATCCATTGAGGCACAAAAACAAAACTAAATAATAATTCACAACATAATAAAAGTGTCAATAAAGAAAAACGAGATTTTTTTGCAATATATTGTATAACAGGCATCAGTAACATTATTAAAAAGCTGGTCATTAATACCATCTGTAAAATCGTATTTGCCCGCATATTTATTTCCTCCCCATTCTAGTTTAGGAACATCTTTGAATAAATAGAACTATCCAGACACATAGTAAAGAAAAGAAATAGGTGAAAATCAATGTTAAATACATCTTTTTGGAATCAGATAAAAGGAAATAATCATTATCCCCCATTAAAAGAAAACATCTCATGTGATCTCTGTATTGTTGGGGCAGGATTAACAGGCATCTCCTTAGCATATTTCTTACAATCTAGTGGCTTAGATATCGTGCTTGTTGATCAACAAGAATTTGCTAGTGGAGCCTCTAGTATGAACACAGGTAAACTGACTGCTCAACATGGAGATATCTATCATCAATTAGCTGAAAAAAAAGGATTAGAATGCGCCAAACGATATTATGAAATTAATAAAAAGGCCATTGAACAAATTGTTCAATGGAAAAAAGAAGGTTTCCCGTTTGCCCTTACTTCCTGTCCAACAACACTCATAACTAGAAAAAAAGAAAACCAACAACGATTACAAAAAGAAGCAAGCATCTATCAAGCCTTACAAATCCCTCATACAACCACCAAACAAGAAATACCCGTATCTTCTTATTATTCATTAACTATGCTTCAACAGTACCAGGTCCATCCAAAGGAACTCATGCTTTCCTTAATCAACAGAATCAATCAGATTCGTTGTTATGAACATACTCGAATCCAAGAAGTAAAATATCAAGCTCCACTTTCACTCATTACTGAACAAGGGTTTATTATTGAAACCAAAAAAGTCGTCTTTTGTACCCAAGCACCAATCGTTGATCAATACCATTTCTTTTTTACTCGTTATTCGTGTATCAGAAGTTATTTGCTACTAAAGCCCTATCCTTGGAAAAAAACTTTTAGTCTGATCAGTATTGATGAAGTACCTTTATCCATCCGCACGATAAAACATCAAGAACAGAAATATCTTCTTATTTGTGATGAAGAACATAAATGTGGTCAGAACAAAGAAAATCGTTATCAGAAACTTGATTTTAGAACCCAAGTATTTTCTGATCAAATTTTATATCAATGGTCAAACCAAGACTATAATACATTTGATCAATTGCCATTTATCGGAACGATTCATCAGAATACCTATGTATCCTTTGGATATAATATGTGGGGAAATAGTTGGTCTGTAGCCGCAAGTTTATTATTAACAGATGCAATCTTACATCAGAATCATCAACCAATGGAAGACTATCGTCCAAATCGGCTACAAGATATATTTACCCTTTCCTATATTACTGAGAATTGTAACGTAATCCTTCAATGGCTTTTATCTTATCGATTTTCCAAACAAGAATTACACAATGGGAGTTATCTTGCCATCCAAGGAAAACGGTATGGATACTATCGAGACGAAAAGCAGGTTTATTTAGTCGATGTTAAATGTCCTCATATGGGATGTATTCTTCAATATAATCCATTTGAACATACTTGGGATTGTCCTTGTCATGCTTCTCGTTTTACTTATCAAGGAGGCCTCATCAATGGTCCTAGTACAACCTGTTTAAAACAGAATCCACAACAAAATCGCATTGTGTTGCCAATAAAAAAATAGGAATAACTTCCTATTCTTGTAACATATTCTTTTTACGCATACGGCGAATAACAAACTCTTTAAATAGTAGATATAGGATAGCAAAAATCGGTACTCCTAAAAACATTCCCACAACACCAAATAATCCGCCACCAACTAATACTGCAAACATGATCCAGATACTTGGTAATCCTAATGCATCTCCTAAAATATAAGGTCCAATTACATTTCCATCTAACTGTTGAAGAACCAGAATAAACAATCCAAACCAGATTAAATAGATTGGTTTTACTAAAAATAGTAACAATGCACAAGGGATTGCTCCAATAAATGGACCGAAGAATGGAATCATATTCGTAATACCAACAACAAATGCAATTAGATATGCATAAGGGAAGCCTAAAATTAAACATCCGATCAAACATAAAATTCCAATAATCAAAGAATCAATCGCTTTTCCAATCACAAATTTATTAAATACTTCTGAACTAATTTGGGCAATACGTAATAATTCATCCGCATATTTATTTGGTAAAATCGCATATAATACCATCCTTGCTTGGCGATGAAAACGTTCATAGTCAAACAAAATATAAACAGCCACTACTAGACCAACAATAAAATTAAAAGCTAACTGAACCGCTTTAATTGATGCTGAAATCGTATTCGTAATTAACGTTGGCAAATAATCGGATAGATATTGTAGAATTCCTGTTAAACCAGATTCAAAGGAAGTAATGATCCATTCCACAATTTCCATATTTGCCTGATACATTTCTGACAATTCATGCAAAAGAACTTCTGCAGTAGCTATGTAATCCTCAATAGATGCTGATAAAGAAATCACACTCGAAATAATCTGTGGTGTAATCAAAACAAAGAAAATCGTAATGCAGAAAATTAAGAATACAATGGAACCTGCTGTTGCAAAAGCTCTCACTTGTTTTTTATTCAATTTTGAAAACTTAAATAACACAGCTTCGATACGAAATAATAATGGTGCCAGAATAAAAGCAACCGCAAATCCGATAATAAACGGCATCGTCGTTTTTACAATTATGCGAATCAAATCTTGTACTTTATCAAATTCAGAAATAATAAAATAACTAGATAATAGAATAATGCCAGTAACGCTTAAGACAAAAATTAAATTTTTCGTTTCTTTTGTTAAATATTCTTTCATTTCTGATCTCCATTGTCAAAAAGAATATTTCCACTAACAATCGTCATCAATACCTCTAATTCTTTGGAAAGCATCACAATATCTGCATCTTTCCCTGATTCTAAAGTCCCCTTCTTATCCGATACCTGTGCTAAATAACTTGGATTCACACAAGCCATTTGAACAAGATCATTAATCGAACATCCTGTATACTGTTGCATTCTTACAATCGCATCATTCATACCAATACAAGAGCCAGAAATTCTTCCCGTTTCCTTTACTTGTACCGTTTTTCCTTTTTTAATACAATGCAATCCAGAGAAAACATATTCTCCATCTGGCATATCTTTCCCCAGCATCGCATCGGTAATCAATGCAATCCGTTTTGGTCCAAAACTATCATAAGTCACTTTAACAACTGCTGGATCCACATGGAATCCATCAGAAATCAATTCTGCCATCATATTTTTTTGTAAAAAAGCCCCTGTAACCGTTCCTGGGTTTCTATGCGTATGTTGACTCATTGCATTATATAAATGGGTGAATCCAACACTACCTGCTTCATATGCCCGTTGTACATCACTCACTCTCGCATTGGTATGTCCAATCATGCAATGAACACCCTGAGCAGTTGCTTTTCTAACCAATTCTTCACTGCCTTCTCTTTCAGGCGCAAAGGTCATATATTTCAATTTCCCATGTGCAGCCTGTTGCATTTCATCAAATTCTTTTAAGTTAGGATCTCTTAAGTATTCCTCTTTCATCAATGCTTTATATTGAGCGGATAAATAAGGTCCTTCTGCGTGGATACCTAAATAATTTGCACCATTTTCTGGCTGTTTTACTTGTCCTAGAACATCCAATATCTGACAAGTTTCTTCATGAGATTCTACTGTTAATGAAGCAAAAAATGAAGTACAACCATCTTTTACTAAATTTTTGGCAACAACATCCACACAATTTTGTGATGGACGAATAAAATCCTGCCCCATTGCACCATGTATATGTACATCGATCATACCAGGAATCACATAGTTTCCATTCGCATCAATCAATTGATCAACAGGAACCTGATTCTCCCACCGATCATAAATTCCAATAATCTTGTTATCTGAGAATACAATTGCACCACCATTCAACAGTTGTTCTCCATCTACTACTAAGATTGCATTATGAATACAGACTTTTGACATCATTTGTACCTCCTTAATTCTGTTTTATTATATCACAGTTTTCTTTCGAAAGAACAAAGAGAAAACATGGATTATGCATGACGATACAATCCATGTTTTTTTAGTGTGATTCCTTTATAATAAAACAATTCATCCACCGTCACCAATTGATATCCTCGTTGTAACAATTCAGGAATTATCAATTCTACCGCTTCTGCAGTTGTTTCATACAGATCATGCATCAGAATAATGTCTCCATCTTTTACATTTTTCAAAACATGGTGCACAACTTTCTCCGTATTTTGATGTTTCCAATCCAACGTATCCATAGACCATAAGATCATAGGTCCTTGAATTTCCGCTAACAAAGCCTCACTATAAGCTCCACCCGGCGTACGAATCGCATACGTTTGGATTCCACTGATTTTCTTCATAATGGTTTCCGTTTGTTTTAATTCACTAATACACATCGTCGTATTACTACCATTTGGTATCATATGACTATAGGAATGATTTCCTATCTGCATTCCCATTTGTACCATTTCAACCACCAAGTCTTCATGCTTTTCCATTTTTTCTCCTAATTGAAAAAAAGTAGCTTTACATCGATTCATTTGCAAGGCATTTAAAATTCGTCTTGTTACTTTCGGATAGGGCCCATCATCAAATGTTAAGGCAATCATCGGACGACTTGGATCAATTGTTCTTGAAAATACATAGGCATCTACATCTGTTTCTTTTCCCATAATAGGTTGATATAACATACTGAAGAGACTGATTATAAGAATTATTTTTTTCATAGAAAATCCCCCTGTCACTAGTATGTAACAGGAGGACCCTATTATACATTAATTATTTTTTAAATATTCTAACAATTGTGAAGCAGCATCTTGTAAACCATCTTTATGTTCTGCAACTCCTAGACATGTATATATTTCTCCAACATATACTTGATTCTTATATAATTGATCAAATACATCTTCAAATATCTTACCACAAACATCTTGTTGTTGCATTGGACCAAATGGATTTGCGAAATAAGTCATAGACAATCCTTTTTCTTGTGTTGTACCTAAAGCCATCCGTTTTCCTTGAATAAAAACTTCTTTTGCTTCTTTCACATTTTCAAATCGATGCATACCCCGTTTATTTTCATAGTTGTTCGCATATAATACCATATCAATTACTTGATTGCTCGTAATTAAATCGTAACTGCTAGAAGGCAAGATAACCCGAGCATTGCTTGATTCAGGATTCATAAAAATACTACGTTCCATATCACGATAAGCAGTTCCTTTATCTAAGTCATCCAAACGAACAAAGGCACCAATTTCCGTTCCTTGAGCATATACTTGATGATCTTCAATATGGAAAGATCCCATATCATCAAAAATAATATCGATCTTCGCAATTTCTTCATTTCCTAAATTCTTCAATGCTTCAATCGACTCAGATTTACCAGCACCAGAATCACCAATCAAAACGACCCCTTTACGAGCACCATTACGTAGATAGATGTTAACCATTGCACCATGAATTGGCAACCATCCTTTTGCCATCTTCGCTACATTATGCAAAGTCAAGGACATTTTTTTCAAATAACCAAAGTATTCGATCCGTTGCGCATAAGATACGCTTCCAACCCAAATATCATTCTTCACATCATGATAGAAGGTAGTTTCATTCTTTTCATCCTCATTACCAAATAAAACGATAGCATCTGGTTTACGATGCGTACATTCATGTTCCGAAGCTAATTCAAACAAGTTCGCCAAAGAGACTCCACTTGATAAAAAGTCCTGATGAAAATAGATATAGATCAATAGACTTCCCACTTTTGCAGGATAGCACATCCAATATTGTTTATGGGCCACAAAATGATGAATTGGATTCTCATCTACTTCTACAAAAGAACCCACACGTTTATTTGAACGTGGATATAGCAATAAAGGAGTCCGTAACATGATCGTATGGATAAATGGAATATTTTTTAAACTATGATATTCTTCAGGAATATTCCAACGATAAGAACGTAAGACGATACTACCATTGCTTCCCGCACTCATTTGACGATAGACACGATTTTTCGTTCCCTGTAACTTCTCACTGATCGTACGATAGATAGAAATAACCAAAGCATTAAATTTCTGATCTGCTTCAATAAAACTAGCAAATTGTAAACTTTTACTGCTAGAAGTACTAACAATTGTGAAACGCTCTAATTTTCGCCAATAATCATAGCCCTTTTCTACCAAAGATAATAAACGGATGGAGCCCATTGTTTCCAAGGTTGGTTGTTGTAAATCTTCAACATCCATTATCATCAATAACTTTAATACTTGAATCAGTTTAGGAATAAATTCATCTAATGGTTCTTTCCGAACGATCCATTCAAACACTTCTATGTCATCCACCGCTAAGTGTGTTAAAAACCGTTTTAAGAATAAAGAAAAGCCTTTACTAGATAACAGTTCTCCTGCTGTTTGATAATATGCAGAGGTAAAATTAATCACTGCTGTTCTATCACGCAAATATAATTCTTCTTTCATATTTATCCCTCCATTTCCATCTATTTAACCATTATTTGATGTCTTTGTCGATAGATTTCGTAAGAAAGTATAGAAATTGCGCTAGATGCATTCAATGCATTACGAAAATCATTCGCATAAGGTATATATACATTTTGTGTCGAATGTTGCAAAATCTGATGCGACAAGCCCCGTAAAGGACCACCAATAGCTAATAAGATATTCTGATTATAATCAACCTCATACATCGTTTTCGCATCTTCACGCATCGCACAAATAATCGCAACCTGAGCCTGTTGTAATTTTAAAATCAATTCCTCATACTGATCAACTACACAAATCGGCAGTTTTTCACTTGCCCCTGCACTACTTTTAACAATGATACTTTCTTCCTCATTCCAGTTTCGACACGGCACGATCACACCTTGACATCCACTCGCATATAGAGAACGCATTGCATAGCCAAAATTAAATGGATCTTCAATGCCTTCTAAAAACGCTAAAAACAATGGTTGTTGTGCTTGCAATAAAGTATCTAAAGAAGCATAGGAACGTTTTTGCACATAAGCAATCACTCCACCATGAGTATGACCTTGTGCTACTTCTTGCAATGCTTCTTTTGATACACGTCTAACAGGAATTCCTTTGATCTCTGCCATTTTTAATATATACCCGAAATCTTTTGATTTTTTCTTCTCATCCATCCAGATCTCCTGTACTACCCGATAAGAAGATTCAATCGCAGCCTTTACTGAAATTGCGCCCTCAAAAACAATCATTTGACAACCTCCCTTTGCTTTTTACGAATCATATCCTCTTTTGCTACAGCAAAAGGAATCTTTGTATTCAATAACTGCATAGGCTGATTAGCCACAGTAACTTCATTTCCATCCATTGTTGTAAGATGTTCAATGGTAAACGACTTGTAATCACAATAAGGACTCAATAATTCCATTTCACAAGGAACGGTAAAATGATTACGAACTTGAATCGTAGCTACTTGTGTTATTTCATCATAATTAACAACCGTAGCTACAAAATCTTGAATCACACCCGCGCCATTTACACCATATAGATGATCCTTTGCTTGTGGTAATCCATAATAGAACCCACTACTTGCTGGTCTATTTTCTGCTTTTGCTAGCTCCATTTGAAAGGCTTCTAACTGTTGCTGGGCAATTACACCATTTGCCTGATAAGTATCAATTAAATTACGATATGCCTTTACAACAGTAGCAATATAATATGCAGTTTTCATTCTACCTTCTATTTTTAAACTACTGATTCCCATATCCATTAGTTCACCAATCACACTTGCTGCCTGTAAATCTTTAGAACTCATAGAAAATAAACAATCTTCATCATGTATTGGTTCATTTTGTTCATTATAGATTCGATACTTCCATCTACATGATTGTGCACATCCGCCTCGATTTGCATCCCGCAACGTCATTTGATTACTCAAAGTACAACGTCCAGAATAGTTTACACACATGCCTCCATGAATGAACACCTCTAAAGGTAAAGAAGAATGCTTTGCGACTTTTCTCATTTGTTCTAATGTTACTTCTCGAGCAAGAACAACACGATCAGCACCCAACATTTTCCAATAATCAACGGTTAAAGAATTCGTTGATGTCTGTTGCGTACTGACATGTACTTCCATTTTTGGTGCAACCTCTTTACATAACTTCATGATATGAAGAGATGCACAAATAATAGCATCTACACCTGCCTGTTGTAATGAAATCAAATACTCTTTTACATTCACAAAATCTTCATCATGTGGAATCATATTAACAGTTACATACACCTTAGCACCATATTCATTCGCAAACCGAACTCCTTCCGCAATCTCTTCGATCGAGAAATTACTTGCACGAGAACGTAAACTTAACTCTTTTCCTCCAATATAAACCGCATCTGCACCGTATCGAATCGCTGTTTTTAAGCGTTTTAAATCCCCTGCAGGCGCCAATAATTCTATTTTACTCATCTATTTCACCTACTTACTTATATTTGTCTTCGTATACAAATAACCAGAATGATACTGATCCTTCCGTGGTTCTATCCATGCTTCATAAACTTCATCCGTAGATTGCCCGTTTATTATCGAAGCATAAAAACGAATCGCATCTAGCACTTCTTCATCACTCATGAAGACACCATCAATTCTAACTGCATCAATTTGGTTCATAAACAATGGTAACTCTTTCACCATCTGCAAGCATTTACCGGTAAAGATATGAGTCCCTTGTTCATCTTGCATGATATACATTCTTTCATTTCTACTTTCTTCTTCTAATAAATAAATCTGATCCACAGGATAATCTTTCTTAATTTCTTCAAAATAATTCGTTAATAGTCTTCTTTTTGAATAAGAAAGATTTGTATGCCCATGAATCATCAATTCTAAATGAGATCCACAATTTTGGATAATAGCTATTATTTCTTCTAACGTAATCTCTCTAGATATTACACAACGCTGAATACCTAATTGTAAATACTCTTGAATATCATAGTGATTCGTCAAGATCGTATCTTGATTATAAATCAAACGATCCTCTATATGAAGTTCTTTCGCCAACATATAAACAGCAGGATCACTATAATAAATACCCGCTAAGTTATGCTGAGAACACCATAATAAAAACTCTTTCAGTTTTAATAGTTCATCCTCTACAAAAATCCTATTAATATTCGTATAGATTGCTAACTCAGGATATTCTACTATCGCCTGTGCAATTTCTTCTTTCGTAAAGTATCCCATCTGACGAGTCGCAAAAAAATCACAAGATAAAATACATCCTGTCATACCTAATTCAATCGCTTTTGATATTGTATGATAGTCACGAACAGTCGCAATTAATTGTGCCATCATTTCTACCTCCCTTTATCTGTATAAGTATAACACATCCAATGCAACTTGTGTTTTTAACCTTCATATGACATAATACAATATAAGAAAAAGGAGATTTATGTATGTCAAAAATGGATTTACACATGCACTCAATAACCAGTGAAGACGGACAATATACAGTAGAAGAACTCATTCACTTAGCTCAACAAGCAAATTTAGAGATCATCGCCATCGCTGATCATAATACTGTCAAAGCTGCTCAATATGCTCAAACATTGCAATCACCTATTAAAATTATTCCTGCAGTTGAATTAGATTGTACCTTTGAAGGTCATAATCTGCATTTACTAGGCTATGGAATTGATTTGAATCATCCAGGGTTTCATGAAGTAGAAGAAACGATCATGACACAAATGAAACAAATGAAAGACATTCAAGTTCGTAAAATAGAAGAAATGGGAATTATCATTGATAAGGAGCAATTAGAAAAACAATGCCCAGATGGCATTGTTGTTGGCGAAGATATTGCAGAAGTCGCTTTACAAGATCCAAGAAATGATAATAATCCAGTATTGCTACCATATCGTCCAAATGGGGCTCGTAGTCAAAATCCATATGTAAACTTTTATTGGGATATCTGTGCAGCTGGAAAACCTGCTTATGTACCAATTCACTATCCAACAATTGAAGAAGCAATCCAATTGATTCACGAAGCACATGGTATTTGTGTACTAGCTCATCCAGGAAATAACTTTAAAAACCATCCAGAAATCGTAGAAAAGATTCTACAGTTGCCAATTGAAGGAATTGAGGCTTATAGTAGTTATCATACTTATGAACAAATGGCATACTACCAACAATTAGCAGATCAATATCATAAAATTGTAACCTTAGGAAGTGATTTCCATGGTAAAACAAAACCATCCATTCATATGGGATCCATTGATTCTTTAAAAGATGAAAATATGATCCGCACGGATTTCTTAAATTATTTAAAAAATGGCTGTTTCTAAAAACAGCCATTTTCATTAGAATTTCAATAAATCTTTTACTTCAATAACAGGTTCTTGTACTGTTGGTTGATAAATCAAGTGAACACCAGATTGGTGTAGTTTTCTTAAATCTTCCACTTCAGAAGGTGTTAATACTAATGCTTTTTCATAAGCAGTTGGATTTTCTTTTTCTTCTGCATAAATACCAGCACAATTTAAAGTATCAATTTTAACGCCTAAATCAACACAAGTCATTACATCAGATAAGTAACGGAATACAACAATGGTCTTCTTACCATAGTAATCATTTTCTGCGAATACTTTTGCATAAGTCTTGCAACTAACTGCATCAAATTCGCATCCACCTGGAATTGATAATGACATTAAGTTCATTTTTTCATCATCATTAATGATTTCATCATTGACAACCAAATACTCATCTGCCCCTAAAAAACGTCCAAAGTTATTTGGAACTTTCCCAAAAACTAGTTTAGCATCTACTTTGTTAAGAATTACACTCATAAATAGCCTCCTAAAATATACATATATTATAGGTCAAAAAAAACAGGATGTCATCCTGTTTTTCTTAGTATTTTACTTTATCTTTTAACGCACAAGAAGGAGTTGTATGAGCAACTTGATATCTCAATTCAACACCATGGTCTTCTAACCAACGTAAATGTTTCTTATCTGTTTCCGTAATCCAAAGGTTGATACCATAGTTTTCTTGATGTTCTGTTGCATTTGGATCTTGATAGAAACCAGCGCAATTCAACCAAGGAATTACAGCACCGTTTTCAATTGATTCAACAACATCAGTAATACGACGGAATACTACGAATGTTTTTGTTCCCCAGTAATCGTTTTCTTTATTAATTTTAGCATAAGTTTTAGGTGATACACAGTCAAATTCTGCTCCACCAGGAAGTGCTAATTCAAGAAGAGTTCTAGCATTTTCATCTTTTGATACACCTTCATTAACAACGATAAATTCATCTGGTTTTAAGATTCTGCCAAATGTACTAACTACTTGTCCATGTAGCATTCTCTCATCTAATTTGTATAATTCTACTGACATTTATTATTTCTCCTTTTTAGTATTTTACTACTTTATTTAATGGTAATTCATTATTATAGAATGAAACACGATAGGTTAATTCAACACCTAAGTTTTCCAATTCACGGAACACTTCTCTATCATGATCGTCGACAAACAATGCAATTTCTTCTTTTACTTCTGTTGGACGATTTGGACGAGAATACATACCACCAACATTTAATTTTTTAATCTTAGCACCTAATTTAACACATTCCAAAGCATCATCGATATAACGGAATACTACAAATGTATGCTCTCCCCAGTAATCGTTTTCTGCGTCGATTTGTGCAAATGTTTTACAGCTTACACAGTCAAATTGTGCGCCTACAGGTAAAGCTAATTCTAACAAAGTTCTTTGTTCTTCGTCTTTTGCTACAACATCGTTAACTACGATATATTCATCAATATTTAATACTTTAGAGAATGTAGTAACAACTTGTCCATGTAACATTCTTTCGTCAACTCTAAAAATTTCAACTGCCATATTTGATTCCTCTCTTTACTCTTACATCATTCCAACGCTATCTTTGCACATTTCGATAACAGGTTGTAATTCTTCACGTGAAGTATACATATCTTTCATCAATAAGATTTCTAATAACATTGGTAAATTCATTCCATAAACGATAGTAACTTTGTATTTCTTAGATAATAAGAAACTTGCATTGAATGGTGAACCAGATTTCAAATCACAGAAAATAATAACATGATTTTCTTCTGGATTAAATTGAACAATTTTTTCTTCAATGCGTGCTTTTAAAGTTTCCAAACTGTCATCTGGATAGAAATTGACTGCTGCAACTTGTTCTGGATCTTGTTGACCAGCAATCATACCTACAGAATACAATAATGCACTAGATAATTCACCATGAGCTGTTAAGATAATTTTTGTCATTTTTTCCTCCTATTACATAATACAAATTTTCATAAGCTGCCATGTAATCGCTTACACCAACTTTACTTAATCATAGCACAAATGAATTCATTTGTAACTATGTTTAAACAAATTTTTCTATACAAGAAAATAAATTTATTGCTATTTTTTTTAAAAAGGCTCCTCTATTTGGAGGAGCCTTATAAATCCGAATAACAACGTTCGTATTACATGAAGATCTTAACACCAGTGAACATTGCGATCAATGTAGAAGCTAGTGCGATACCGAATACTAATACGATAAGTTTTGTTGTTGTCCATCCTTTTTTCATCAATTGAGCTAAGAACATAACTAAGCACAATGGAAGAATACCAGGAATTAATTTATCCAATTCATCTTGGATACTTGTTGTGATGACTTTTTCAACTTCTTGAACAGTTCCATCAGCAGCTGTTTCAAGAGCAGTACCTGTTACTGAGAATGTGATACCAGTCTTCAATGATACCCATGCAGCAGTTAATACACCTAAGATCATCAAACCTAATACTGAAGCACCAGTAGAGATTTTTTCTACGATGTTAGAAGATTTGATTGTTGATAACATAGATGTTCCAGCTTTGTAACCGTAAACTAATGTATAGTAACGGAATGCAAAGTTAAATACGTTCCATAATACTAATGTAACAATTGGTCCAGCAACGCTACCAGAAGCAGCCATAGAAGCACCGATTGAACATACGATTGGACGGATAGTACCCCAACCTAAAGAGTCACCGATACCAGCGAATGGTCCCATCAAACCAACTTTAATGTTGTTGACAGAATCTTCAAGTTCTGTTGTATCTTCATCTGGTCCAGCGTTAGCAATTTTTTCTTCCAAAGCCAATGTTGTACCTTGAATTACAGGAATAAACAAAGGCATTGTGTTAAACATTTCCATATGACGTAAGCAAGCTCTAGTCATTTTTTCTTTATCATCGCCATATAATTTTTTGAAAACTTTTTGGAATGCAAAGATATAACCTAAAGTTTGGAAACGTTCATAGTTGATACATCCCATATCAAAGAATGAGCGCCAATATACTGAATTAATATCAGATTGAGTAATTTTCTTTTCAGCCATTTTCGTTTCCCCCCTTACGCTTCTCTACTTCTTCTTTTCTTTTCAGGAGCAGCTTGTCCACCTTCGTTATTTACATAAAGAAGTGCAGCAGCTAAACCTAAAACAGCAGTTGGAACTAATCCCATACCTAATGCAGCAGCCAATACGAATCCAATCATGAAGAATGGAGTAAGTTTTGGTTTGTTCATTAATACGAACAACATTGCAAATCCGACAGCACCGATCATACCACCAGCTAATGTTAACCAATCACTTAACCAACCAGGTAATACGATACCAGCAACTAAATCTTGTCCAAATGCAACTAGCAAGAATGCTGGAATAGCACCTTGTAAGAACCACAATGGAAGAGATACGTACATCCATTTACATACGCCATCAATGTCACCAACAGCAGCTGATTTGTCAGCTTGGTGCATCCAAGTGATGTTTACTGTCCAAATTAACATTTGTAACATTTGAGCAACAGAAGCCAATGCAACACCCAATGTAACCGCTTGGTTAGCATTGATAGCTCCGTTACTTACGCATGCAACAGCAGTTGCTAAAGCAGTTGCTGAAGTAGCATCTGGTGGAATAGCAGCTCCTACTGAAATTACACCTAAGAATACGAATTCTAGACCAGCACCGATTGTTAAACCTAATGATAAGTCACCTAAAGCTAAACCCATCAAAGGACCAACAACGACTGGACGACAGATTTGTGTATGGAAACCACCGTAGACGTCCCATTCACAGATACCAGCAATTAATGCAGCAATAATTGCTTGTAAAATGTTTCCCATCTTTTTTTCCTCCTTATTGAAATGATGTGATTATGTTAAAAATAGTCAGAATGCGTTTGCATTTACATTCTTTGTATTTTATAACCTAGATTAACGATTAAAGTGTTTATTAACAGCTTTAACAAAACGATCTGTAATCATCCAAGGGCTTGTAATAGCCGTACCGATTACACATGCACTAGCTCCACTTTCGAATGCTGTAACAGCTTCTTCGCGCGTCCAGATTCTACCTTCAGCTAATACAAATACATTTGGAATCGTTGCCATATCTTTTAATAATTGGAAGTCTGTTCCTAATGGATAACGATCTAATGTATATTCTGTATATCCACTCAAAGTACTTGCAACAATGTCAGCCCCTAATTCAGCAGCATGTTTTGCTTCTTCATAGGTTGAGCAGTCAGCCATGATCACGATATCAGGATATTCTTCCTTGATCTGTGGAATTAAATCATAGCAATATTTACCATATGCATTCACACGATTTGTACAATCTAATGCAATAATATCTGATCCTGCATCCACCAATTCACGAACTGCTTGCATGGTTGGTGTAATATATACATCATTACCAGGTGTATGTATTTTCCAAATACCGATAATAACAGGTTCTTCCCCAACTGCCTTACGGATTGCACGAACATAATCAGGATGATTTGCTCTAAATCCTTTACATCCAGCCAATTGTCCAGCTAATGCCATCTTTACCATGTCATTAATAGTAGCATGCGGATTTGGTTCATAAGCCTGACAAGAAACTAATACTTGATTACGAATTTGATTCAATACTTGTTCTTTGCTTTTCATATTCTCCTCAACTCCTTCGACATTTTTAGTATAGCGATTATTGTAAGCGCTGTCAACGCCTTTCTCACATATTTCACACAAAATTCAGACTATTCTTTCTCTAATTTTTACAAAATGTCCGATGATTCCTTGATTTTTACACATAATTAGCAGAAAATAAAATATATTAAATTGAGGTGAGAAAAATGAAAAAAAAGATTTCGCTAGCAGAATTAGCTCCTTATTTTATGAAACAATTACCACAAGGAATCTTCTTAACTGTTACAGATGGGGAACAAACCAATACCATGACCATTGCTTGGGCTACCATTGGACACGTCTGGAACAAGCCAGTCGCTACAATATATGTACGGCCACAACGACATACTCATAGTATTTTAAAAAATGCCAATGATTTCACTTTGAATATCCCTGTACAGAGATCATTGAAAGAAGCATTAACAATCTGTGGTACTAAATCAGGAAGAGACATCGACAAATATGCAACATGTAATCTGCATCCTGTAGCTTCCGAAGCTGTTTTTAGTCCTTGTATTGAAGAATGTGAATTAAATATTGAGTGTCGAATCATCTATCGTCAAGATATGCATGGAGAAAACGATCCTGCAGTAGAAAGACACTATCCACAAAAAGATTATCATCAAATCTTGTATGGAGAAATTGTAAACGCTTATTATAATGAATAGAAGGAGTTTTAGATATGAAATTTAGTGAATATGCTTATCATCGACCAGATTATGAAGCTTTTAAAAAAGAGATGCAACGTTTGATCCAATCATTTAAAAACGCTAAAAGTAGCGTTGAACAATATGCTTGCTTTGAACAGATCATGACCCAACAACGCCATTTATCAACCATGGCTACATTATCCAGCATCCGTTTCAGCATTAATACCCTAGATCCATTTTACGTGCAAGAAAACGAATACTGGGATCAACAGATGCCACTCTATCAACAATTGAATCATGAATTTCAACAGGCTCTATTACAAAGCCCTTATCTAGAAGAGTTAAAGCAACAGATCCCTGCTGTCTATTTCCAATTATTGGAATACAGCATGAAATCTTTTGATCCATCGATCATTGAAGAATTACAAGAAGAAAATCGTTTAACCAGCGAATATTCAAAATTAATTGCACAGGCAGAAGTAGAATTTGATGGAAAAACATATAATTTACCACAATTAAAAGCCTTAACTTTGCATAATGATCGTGAATTTCGGAAACGTGCTTATGATACCAGAATGAGCTATTTCACAGAACATGAAACAGAATTTGATACCATCTATGATCAATTGGTTCATGTTCGTGACCGTATGGCAAAGAAAATGGGTTATGAGAATTATGTTGAACTTGGATACTATCGTATGAATCGCTTAGATTATGATGAAACTATGGTTGCGAACTATCGAAAACAAATTCTAGAAGAAATCGTACCAATCGCAAACCAACTATACCAACGACAACAGAAACGTTTAGGATATGATACGCTTCATTATTATGATGAAAGCTTCGAATTTACCGATGGAAATGCAAAACCACAAGGTAGTTATGAAGAAATTTTAGCAAACGGAAATCAAATGTATCATGAACTATCAAAAGAGACCGGAGAATTCTTTGATTACATGATGGAACATGAATTATTAGATTTAGTCGCAAAAAAAGGAAAAGACAGCGGTGGATATTGCACCTACATCGAAGATTACCAATCCCCATTTATTTTCTCTAATTTTAATGGTACCAGTGGTGATATTGATGTATTGACCCATGAAGCAGGACATGCATTCCAGAGCTATCAGTCACGTTGGATCAGTATTCCTGATCTAAATTTTCCAACCATGGAAAGTTGTGAAATTCACTCCATGAGCATGGAATTTATCACTTGGCCATGGATGGAACTCTTTTTCAAAGATCAAGCAGATAAATATCGTTTTTCCCATCTTTCTAGTGCGATCACCTTCTTGCCATATGGTGTTTTAGTCGATCATTTCCAACATGAAGTATATCATCATGTAGAATGGGATGCTCAACAAAGAAAAGCATGTTGGAGAACGCTAGAAAAACAATATTTACCACACAAGAATTATGAAGGATGTGATCTATTAGAACGTGGAGGTTGGTGGTTCCAACAAGGGCACATTTTTGCTAGTCCATTCTACTATATTGATTACACCTTAGCACAAGTCTGTGCACTTCAGTTCTTTAAACGATTCGATCAAAAAGATCCAACCGCTTGGCCTGATTATTTACATTTATGCCAATTAGGTGGTACCAAATCTTTTACTGAACTAGTAAAAGAAGCCAATCTAACCGTTCCATTCACTGATGGATGTATTCATGAAATCGCAACATATATCGCAAATTGGCTCAATCAAGTCGATGATACGAAGTTATAGGTTTTCTTATGGATATTCAAAATATTTTATTTCTCATTGAAATAGTTGGAACGATATCATTTGCTGTTTCCGGTTCCATTTTAGCCATGGAACGAGAATGTGACCTATTTGGCGTCATCGTTTTAGGTTGTGTAACTGCTATAGGAGGCGGAATCCTACGGGATATTCTACTTGGAATTCATCCACCGATTGCTTTCCAACATCCGCTCTATGCAATCATCGCTATCGTAACCAGTCTATTTAGCTTCTATTTGGTTTATATCAATAAGATCACTTTTAAAAAGTATCGTCGCTTATTAGACTGGGCAGACATCATCTTTGATTCCGTCGGTTTAGGAATATTTGTTATCATTGGTATTAACACCGCCCTTGTTCATCAATTTGACAGTGCCTTCCTCGTTTTATTTATCGGTTTGATTACCGGAATTGGAGGCGGTGTTTTACGAGATATGATGGCTATGAAGATTCCAATGGTCTTACGAAAACGAATCTATGCAGTCGCTGCTTTAAGTGGTGGAATCGTCTATTATTATTGTATTCGTTGTGTTGCACCAACCATTGCAATTACTTTGAGTGCTAGTACAACCATCATCATCCGCTTGCTTGCTTATTACTATAAATGGAACCTACCAAAAGTGAAATTACATGAATAAATGGGGCAATCAATGCCCCATTTCTATCTCATATTCATAGTATTGTTCCTGGCAATTCTTTTTCATAGGCGAAGTACTACCCACATGTTGAATATCTCGAATCACATCAACTAAAATTGAATGCAAGCGACAAATAGTATTTTGAGCTTCTATTTCCCATTCCACTTCATGATCATATAATTGAACCGTATTCCGTTTCAATCCAATCATTTTATCTTCCTTCTAATCGATCTGCATCAAATGACAAATGCGCACTTTGTCTTGCCAATTGAGCCACTTCTACCACAATCAAAGTATGTTCCTTAGCCTTATGGTAAGCATCCCAATCTTGTTGTTGTTTCATCTCTTCAAATGCCAACAATTCATACTTCATCCGTTGTTTTGAATCATTACAATTCACATTCACCGGTTCTTTTTTATTTTCCGCCCATTCATAAGACTCCACAATAAATGGTGGCGTATGTGTCTTAATATACCCTTTTTCTCCCTGAATTTGCGTACATGATGGTGCTCCACAATCTTTTGCCCCAATGCAAACTGCTTGGAATGTTGGATATTGTAAAACCACCATACCAGATGTATCAATATCTTTTTGTATATTGGCAAAATAATGAACTTCAGATGGTTTTCCAAATAAACAGGTAACCAAATGTAAATTATAAATATTAATATCTTCTAATGCACCACCACAACATTTAGGATCAAATGCACTTAATACCGTTCCTTTACAAAATGCATCATAACGAGATGAATATTGGGAATAATTAGAGAATACCATTCGTACGGTTCCAATATTCGCTAATTTCTGTTTCATATCTAACACATTTGGCAAATAAATAGTCGTAATTGCTTCCCAAATCATCACCTTATGTTTCTTCGCTTCCTCAAATAAGTGTTGAGCCTGTTTCACAGTCGTAGTAAAAGGTTTCTCACAAATGACATATTTACCCGCATGTAATGCCTGTAAGCTCTTCTCATAATGCAAATGATTAGGTACCGCAATATAAATCGTATCAATCGCAGGATTTTTTAACATCTCATCATAATCCGTATACAACCATTCCATCTGATACGTTTCTTTTAATTCTTTTGCTCGTTCTATTTGTGATGGTTCACAACAAATCGCAACATCACAAATTCCTTCTAGTTCTTTTACTGTTTCTGCATGAGTTGGTACAATCATACCTGACCCTAAAATTCCAATCTTCATTCTTTTTCCTCCTTCTGTAACAAACGATTGACAACCACCGCAATTCCATCATGGTTATTATCATCAGTAACTTCCTTCGCTACTTGTTTTACCTCTTCATAAGCATTCCCCATTGCTACCCCATATCCGACCGACTGAATC
>JAQXZJ010000076.1 GCA_029227155.1 Erysipelotrichaceae bacterium | reverse complement strand
GATGAGCCGGATTCATCGCTCGTCCTACAAAGAAATGAATCTCAGTTGCCTCCTCAAACAACAAACGACAAATAATAGAGGCTCCATCTTTTTTCTCTAACCAAAAGACATCTTTATAATCTGGTTCTAAAAGATGATTCGAAATCTCCATCACTCGGTTAAAAGTCAAAACACCTTCTGTAACCAAATCGACTCCCTTCATATGACCAATCGGTGGAATTTCTGGATCAATATAAGAAAGATCCGTCTCCACTTCTTCATTTAAATATCTTGCAACCATAGAGGAAGTCGTTCCACCAGAAACAATATGTTTCCCCGGATTCCCCAAAAACTTTTGCATCACCATCTCATCTAGTGATGGATCTGCAGGTGGTCCCAATAAAATATTAATCACATGATTCTCACGAATATGAATCGCCGCAGCCGTTGTATCATCCCCTGGCTGATTATCATACAATTCACACGATGTATTTACCACCATCGCAGCCATCGTCTTTGCTGAACGATTTTTATGATATGCAGTCTCAATAAATGCCGCTACATTTTCATATTCCCAACCAAAATTTAATAAATTTCCAATTCCAGCATGAATCACACCATCGGAAACCATTACCATCATATCTTCCAATTGGATGTCAAACTGGCTTTCAAATATTTTTTTACCATTTATTTCGCGAATAGTTGTTGGATAATTCCAACATCTTCCATTCCGAATATAAAACATAGAAGGAGAATCAAATTGTGCTAAGTATGCTTTCCCAGCACGATCGATCATCAATATAGAAAACGTTGAATATGCAACCTTACGTACATTACATACAGGTAAGGTACTAGCAATCGTTTCTACACACTCCTCAATTGTACACCCTTGCATCATCATCGTTGAAATAATCTTAGAAGTTAGCGTGGATAAAATATTTGCTTTTACTCCACTTCCTAAACCATCCGCCAACACAACAATCGTTGCATCTTTGGTGGAAATCATCTCAACCCGATCCCCACATAATTCTTCACCAACATGATTCACACTAGAATAGCCTGTCTCTATGAAAAAATCCATGTAGTTACTCCTGATCTTCTTCAATTACCACATCACGCAAATGTTTCAGGGCAATTTTTGTTTCTGCTGTTGTTTCACCAAGTAGGGATGCAATCTCTTGTACAATTCGCATTTGTTTGTTGATAATACCTTCGGTAATTTCAATGGTATTATTCTTTAACGATTTTCTTTGTTCCGCTTTCATCTGCTGTTGAGTCGCATCTTTCATGATAATCAGAATCATCTGAACATCTTCATCATATACAACACGTTTTTCAACATATTTATGAATCTTTGGCAAATAACTGATTTCATCCATGATATTACCTTCTGATAATACCCGGACAAACTGATCAACATCTAACCAATGTTCAATATCTTCTCCAATTACTTGTACATTTGGATTGATATCTAATAGTTCATAAGCAGAACGGTTAAAAGACTGAATCTTAAAATCTAGATCTAATGCTATAACTGCATTTGGAGAAGATTTTAATACTTGTCTTGATATATTTTCTGCTTTTTCCTTCATAAAAGGCAAACACATATTAGAATCCGCCTTCCCTTGGAAAATCGCAATTGCTTTCTCTTTACAACTGTTATAACCACAAGCACCACAATTCAAGAAATCCTTTTCCGAATATTTACCCATTCGATTATAGATTTCAATCAATTGTCTTTCAGACGGAATCGGATCTCTATGATCTAGATTCTTAAAGGTTGCTTGAGACACTTTAGAATAATCGGCGTTAAAATCTCGTTGTATATGATTTCCCGCTATTTTTGCTAAGTTTTGATTAGCCCCAATTCGACGTAAACAATTATTTGGCATACCTGGTCCATTTAAGCAACCACCTTCACAACTGTTCATTTCTAAAAAAACATTTTCTAAATTACCCTGTTGTATTTCTTCCAAAGCTTCCATACAATCTTCGATTCGATCAATACTCATATACGTATAATCCGGATGAGGATTCATCGTCTGAATCACACCTCCAGTTTTTGGAAACCAGCGTGTATACCTTTCAGAATCAGTTTCTTTTTTATCTAACATAATTTCTTTCTTTTGTAATACCTCATACAATTCTGCAAAGGTAATCGTGGCATCAATATATCCGTAAGCAGAATCCTCAACTTCTACTTTTTTAGCTGCGCAAGGTCCAATAAATACTACTAATGCATCCGGATATAATTGCTTTAAGTATTGTCCATGGGCTTCCATAGGAGATACAACATTAGCTAAATAAGGCAAACAATCTGGATAGAACTTCTGTATTAACAGATTAATGGAACTACAACAAGAAGAGATCAATACTTTTGGATGTTCCTGTTTTAAAATTTCTTCATATTTCTGCTTAACGATATTTGCTCCATAAGCTGTTTCTTCTGCATGTGAAAAACCTAATGCATACAAAGCTTTTTGTAACGGTTCAAAAGAAACAAGATCAAAAGCAGCCACAAAAGAAGGAGCTACACTAGCAATCACTTGCTTTCCTTCTTGCAACCATGTTTCAATCATAGAATAGTCATTACGAATGGTTTTTGACCCTTGAGGACATATCTGTACACAACGTCCACAATAAATACATTCAGAATCAATATTCTTTGCTTTTTCATTACGAAATTGAATCGCTTTCACAGGACAATGACGAATGCATTTATAACAATTCTTACAGTTAGTACTACGATACTGTAAAACTCCCATGAATAATCCCCCTTTGGCTTATAACCGACTCAAAACATCAGTTTCAAAACGTTCTTTTGCATTCTCTGGATTAATATTATCTAAAAAATCATTATCTACACGTACTGCTACACCACTAGTACAATGGCCTAAACAGAATGATGCTTTCAATTCAATTTTATCTTCTAAATGTCGTTCTTCAATTTCTTTCTTAAACGTTTGAATAATTTCATAACTTCCTTTTAAATGACATGAACTTCCAACACATACTGACAATCTCATCTTTTTTCCTCCTTAATACCGTACTTGTTAAAAATTTGGCATATATATTATATCTTAGTTTTTTAGTATTTGTAAACCGTTACATAAAAAGACCTTTTCTATTTTCTAGAAAAGGCCTGATATTTTCTTTGAATGAATTTCACAATTTCCACCACCGGAATCACAAGAAATGCCAAAGCAATTGCGACCATATATTCCGTGAACGAAATCGTTTCTAATGTAAATAAGTTTCGTAAAGCTGGTACATAAATCACTGCTGTAGTCAACAACAACGACGCTAACATTGACAAATAGAGATACTTATTATGCGTCTTAATATTGAAAATGGATTGCCGTTGAGAACGCATATTGAATGAATGGAAGATTTCAGCCATCGATAAGGTTAAAAATGCCATAGTCATTCCATCATTACTACTTGTGATTTCCCACACACCTGACTCTAAATAATGTCCTACAAAATAAGAAATCAACGTTACCATTGCAACCAAAACTCCTTGATATGCAACATCAAATCCTAATCCGTTCGCAAAAATTCCTTCCTTTGGATCTCGTGGATTTCTTTTCATAATATCCGCTTCCGCATGTTCCATCCCTAATCCTAATGCTGGTAAACTATCGGTAATTAAATTGATCCATAAGATGTGAACTGGTTTTAAAATCGTAAATCCAAACAATGTTGCCACAAAGATCGAAACAACTTCACTTAGATTTGATGATAACAAGAATTGAATAGATTTCCGAATATTATCATAGATCTTACGACCTTCTTCTACTGCTGATACGATCGTCGCAAAATTATCATCTGCCAAAACCATATCCGCAACATTTTTTGTTACATCGGTTCCTGTAATACCCATTCCAATTCCAATATCTGCATTTTTAATTGATGGTGCATCATTGACTCCGTCCCCAGTCATTGCAGTCACTTTTCCAAGTTTCTTCCATGTATTTACAATGCGAACCTTGTGTTCTGGTTGCACTCTGGCGTATACAGCATATTGTTCAATCGTTTGCAATAATTCCTCATCACTGATCTTATTTAATTCTGTACCAGTTATCGCTTTGGTATGTTCATCTAAAATACCTAATTGTTTTGCAATCGCAACGGCTGTATCTTTATGATCTCCCGTGATCATGATTGGACGAATTCCTGCTTCTTTACAAGTATTAACCGCCGTCAACACTTCTGGACGAATTGGATCAATCATTCCGACTAAACCAATGAAAATAAGATCCTGTTCTACCTGTTCATCTACGACATCTGGTAACTGATCATATTCCCGATAAGCAGCAGCTAAAACACGCAACGCTTGATCAGCCATCCGTTTATTCTCATTAAGGATCTGTTGACGATCACTTTCTGTTAATTTCACTACTACATGATCCTTTAACCAATAGTTACACCGACTTAATAGTACATCTGGTGCTCCTTTGGTATATTGCATCACTTTTTCGCCTTCTTGATGGAATGTACTCATCATTTTCCGATTGGAATCAAATGGTACTTCCTGAATCCGTTTAGCATCCTTTTCTAATTGATATTTAGGCATCTGTAACGAATTGGCATAAAGAACAAGTGCTGCCTCTGTAGGTTCTGCATGAACCGTACCATCTTCTTCTAATGTACCATCGTTACACAAAGCCATCGCCTTCGCTAATAATGATTTTTGATCTGCATATGCATCCACAACCGTCATTCGATTTTGAGTCAATGTACCTGTTTTATCGGAACAGATAATTTGTGCACATCCTAATGTTTCTACTGCGGTTAACTTACGAATAATCGCATTCTGTTTTGACATATTTGTTACACCAATGGATAAAACAATCGTAACAACCGCTACAAGTCCTTCTGGTATTGCCGCAACTGCTAATGATACTGCAATCATAAAGGTATCTAATACAATCCGTCCATTGATAGAATCTGCTCTTAATAACGTAAATGCAAACATGAAAATACAGATTCCTAATACTAAGAATGTTAACACTTTGCTAAGTCTTGCTAATGTCATCTGTAATGGAGTCGCACCATCTTTGGTATTGGCAATCACAGTCGCAATCTTTCCCATTTCAGTATCCATACCTGTTTGAGTAATCACAGCTTCTGCACGTCCATAAACTACCATAGACCCCATATAAACCATGTTCTTACGATCACCTAATGGAACTTCCTCTTCTTCTATCACCGCTTCTGATTTATTCACAGGAACAGATTCTCCAGTTAATGCTGATTCTTCTATTTTTAAACTAGCAGACGTAAGAATTCTTCCATCTGCTGGAACAGCATCCCCTGCTTCTAACATAACAACATCACCAACTGTTAAATCCTCACTACGAACACTCTCAACTTTACCATCGCGCAATACTTTGCTGGTACTTGCAGCCATTTCATTCAAAGCTTCAATTGCTTTTTCTGCTTTATTTTCCTGATAAACACCTAATACTGCATTTAAAATAACAACAGATAGAATAATGATCACATCTGTAAATGATTCATTCGCATAGACAGCAGTGATAGCAGAAACCAAAGCAGCAGCTAACAAAACCAAAATCATCGGATCGGCGAGTTCTTGTAAAAACCGTTTCCATAATGGGTCTTTCTTCGATTCCACCAACTTGTTTTTCCCATGTGCTTCTAGTCTTTTACTCGCCTCTTGGCTAGATAGCCCATCCATTTGAGAAGCAACTTGTTCTAATACTTCTGTTACAGTTTTTTGATATTCTTTCATTCTCTCATTCCTCTCTTTTGTATATGAAAAAGACTCAAATATGGCATTGTGCCATACATGAGTCTTGTTTTTTCAGATAAAGCCAGATCATTATTGATCAGGTTGTTGACTTTAACGCATATTAGATATGCTAACTACTCCCTCATGTGAGTATTTCATACTTCTATTATAACCATTTTTTCTCTTTTTACAATTCTTTTACTCAACCGCAACGCCAATTAAATCATGAACTTTAGCTTTCATAATTTTTACCGGTACAAAATCACCTAATTGATGAACTTTATCACTCTTAAACATCACAATACCATCAATTCCATCCGGTGCACTATACATGCTTCGTCCTCGGTATAGATTAGTCAATCCATCTTTAGATTCCACCAAAACCTCCAAGGTCTCCCCAATTAGCTGTTCTGCATTTGTCTGAGCAATTGTTTCTTGTGTTTCCATTAAGATTCGTAACCGTCTTTGCATCGTTTTTTCAGCAACCCTAGGTTTCATCGTATAGGAAGGAGTATCTTCCTCTAACGAATAAGTAAAAGCTCCTAAACGATCCCACTTCACTTCTTTTACAAAACTCAACAGATCATTGAAATCCTTTTGTGTTTCGGTAGGGAAACCAACAATCATCGTTGTACGCAACACACTACGATCAAAGGTTTTTCGAATCAAATCAATCGTATGCTTGATTTCAGCAATTGTTCCTCTACGATTCATCAACTGTAACATTCGATCATTTCCATATTGAACAGGAATATCAAAATAAGGTAATACATGCTTTAATTCTTTCATACCAAGCACCAATTCATCATCAATTTCATCCGGATACATATACAATACCCGAATCCAATGGATTCCTTCTATTTTATCTAACTCTTGCAATAATTCTAATAATCGACGTTTACCATACTTCTCAATACCATATCGAGTCGTATCTTGAGCAATCACATTTAATTCTTTCACACCTAAAGAAGCTAAATACTTCGCTTCATTGATAATATCTTCAAAATCATAGCTTTGATAATCATGGCGAATCAAAGGAATAGCACAATACGCACAGCGATTGCTACAACCTTCCGCAATTTTTAAATAAGCCATCCATGGTTGACTCGATAATAAACGTTCCTTTTGACAAGATACAAAAGGATGTTCCATTTCCTCTTTAAGAATCTTAGGTAAATCAGGATATTCATCAATCGTAATAAAACGATCCACTTCTGGCAATTCCTGTATCAAATCATCTCGATACCGTTGAGACAAACAACCTAACACAAACAGTTTCTTACATTTTTCTTGTTTATATTGGGCCATTTCTAAAATGGTATTAATTGATTCTTCCTTTGCTGAATTGATAAATCCACAGGTATTAATAAAAAGGTAATCTGCCTCTTGAGGAAGATTAGTAAATTCATACCCATTCTCCTTTAGTAATCCCATGATTTTTTCACTATCCACTAAGTTTTTACTACATCCCAATGAAATAAATCCGATTTTCATGCCTCAACCTCCTATTTCTTCTTCAAAAATGATAACTTTGTTTCTGAAAGAATAATTGCACTAAAGATACATATAAATCCTAATAACATTTGTAGTGTCACATGTTCATGATAGAACAAGACGGAAAATAGAATTCCAAATACAGCTTCCAATGACAACAATAAAGATGCAGTAGAAGCTGTTGTACCTTGTTGTCCATAATTCTGTAACAGCATTCCAATCCCTGTTGCCCCTACTCCTAATAATAGTACACTAAGGAAAGACATAGAATCAAGGGCACTAACACCACTACCACTGAATAACACAGCAAGCCAAGATAATGCTGCACTGCATCCCAACTGTAAGATGGTCATTAAAATAGGATCTTTCCCTTTGGTAAATTTAGAAACTGCAACGATATGTAATGCATAAAAGACACTAGAAATAAGTGTAGCAGCATCTCCCATACCAATGGTAAAACGAGTTGTCAAGGATACTAATCCAATCCCAAATAAACATAAAAATGCTGCAGAAAACTGATAACCATCTGGACGATGACGATCCACTGCCCAATAGACAAAAGGCACAAAAACACAATAAGTTGCCGTTAGAAAGGCATTTTTACCTGGTGTCGTATCAGTAATTCCTAATGTTTGAATAAAAAATCCACAAAACAATAAACAGCCAATTCCCAGTCCTAATTTAATATCTGATTTTGTAATATGAGAAAAATGTTTCCAGTAAATCAATGATAACATTATCGTTCCAATCGTAAACCGTAATGCTAATAGATAACTAACAGATAACGACTCTGTTACATTTTTCATCACAACAAAAGAACTTCCCCAAATCACAGTTGCGACTAATAAAGCCAACTTATAACGATCTAACTTCATGTTCATCCACAACTCCTTTCAACCAATAACCTTTACAATAATACCAAAGCAATGTTCCGCTTGACAATATCCATGATACAGGATAACTCAAATATACGATCCGCAAATCATGATACCAAGGAACTACCAATAAAATCCATAACATTCTGATACCACATAACATGATTAAAGTAACTAACATTGGTATATGAGATTTTCCTGCTCCACGAATCGCTCCTGATAATGCATCCGTGATCGCAAAAATAAAGTATGTTGGCGCAATAATATGAATAATATAGGAACCATAACGAATGACTTCTGGATCTTTATCAAATAAACATAGAATTGGTTGTGTAAATACAAACACAAGAGAGCCCATAACGATAGAAATTCCAATGGTCATTGCTAAACATACTGTTACACTCTTTCTTACACGGTCCCATTTTCTAGCTCCTATATTTTGTCCTACAAATGTTGTAATTGCGATACCAAAAGAAGCCATCGGCATATATATAAAGCCGTCAATACGGCCAGCAGCCGCAACACCTGCCATTGCTTGAGAACCGAAAGTATTCACGCTCGATTGAATTAACACATTGCTAAAAGAAACAATTACAGATTGCATCCCTGTTGGTAAGCCAATTTTTATAATTCTCCACAATTCATCAAAATGAAAACGAATCTGTTTCCATTGAATCCGATATGCTTCTTTCGTTCTCATTAAAACAATACACACAAGTATCGCTGATATCACTTGTGATATCGCAGTTGCCCATCCAGCACCAGCAACACCCCATTGTAAACAAGCAACAAAAACAAAATCTAGAATAATATTTAATACAACCGTAAAGATTAAAAAACACAAGGGACGAATGGAATCACCAATCGCTCTTAATATACCACTACCAAGATTATATACAATTACTCCTATGATCCCCATAAAATAAATTTCAAGATACTCGATTGCAAGAGGTAACACATCATCCGGAGTATGCATCCATAATAAAAGCTGTCTTGAACAAATGACACCAACAACCATTAAAAAGACTCCACTTGCAATACTCAATGCGATCGCAGTATGAACAATGCGATGCACTCTTTGATCATCTTTTGCTCCATAAGCTTGAGCAACCAAAACTCCAGCACCAGCAGACAACCCCAAAAAGAAACCAACAATCATATTAATCAAAGAACCTGTAGAACCAACTGCAGCTAATGCTTGCGAACTAACAAAATTACCTACAATCAACGTGTCAGTCATACTATAGATTTGTTGAAATAAGTTACTGATCAAGATTGGAATAGCAAACAACAGAAGTTGTTTCCATATCACACCTGTCGTTAATGTGCTTGATTGCTTCATGATGTTTTCCCCCTCTTTTAGCCAAAAAAGAAATTCATGGCATAGAATTTATTATACCATGAATTTCTCATCATATTTTTACATTTTCATTTTTCTTCCATTCATTTGGTATTTCTCGATACCATGTTGGAATAACCAAACGGAAATCATCATACCATTTCAAAACATTTTCAATCACCCGATAAGCTGTTTGAACTTCTTTTTCTCCAAAAGTTATTGCCCATGGCAAATGAGAAATTAATGACTCCGCTGCATATAAAGCGAGAATTGGAAAAAAATCATCCGGAATCTGACCGTCAAAATAGCCATGTATCAAACCTGTTTCAAACCATTCACTCACAAATACATTCCAACAAAACGGTTTAAACTCATCATAAGGATCCGCAATGGAACATTTATCAAAATCAATAATTCCAATTCTCCCTTCGTGTATAACCATATTTCCTACATGATAATCTCCATGGCAAAAAGTGTAAGTTTGATTTTTTACTAACCCCATCTGTGTTTGAATCACATGAATGATTCTCTCTTTTTCTGGTAAGATACATTTACATTCTTCTATTTTCTGGATTTTACGCGCTATTTTTTCTTGATATTTTTGAAACCAGCGATTCTCAGGTTGTTTCACTTCTATTTGATGAATCAATTGTAAAGTTTTCCCTGCTTCTACTCCTAATTCGTATGCTTGTTGGTTCGGCAATGTAGGAATTACTTCTTCTGCTGATTTTCCTTCTAGCCAAGTAAACAACATATAAACCTGAGAATGACTAAGCATCCCGAACTCTAATAATTTCGTACAATTGATATCCAATGTTTCTAATTTTCTTAAATATTCATACTGTACTTTCCTTTTTTCGTAGGAAGAACCATCAGATATTCTCAACACATATTTCTTCTGATGAATATCAGTTAATACATATTTACAATCTCTTGACCATCCTTTATCCAATTTTTGACAATCAATAGTCTGATACTTCTGTAGTAGCTTCTCCACTTCTCTCATCCCCATTTCTTAAAACTGCCACTTAGTTTATAAACTAAGTGGCAAGATCTTATAAATCAGAAAAATAATTATTCTTTTCTAAGATTTCATTCTCTACAATAACAACCAATCTTTGCTCTTTTGCTAGTGGAACATTGATATCCATATTGATGTTTAAAGAGTCATGAATGGTACGACGAATTCCTACAACGTTAATTCCATAACGAGAACGCAATTGTAGTTCAATCAATGATTTTCCTACCCAGCTCTTTGGAACGTTCATTTCTACCACTGAGTATTCATTATCCACACCAATCAAATCAATTAAATCACCACTTATTAAGTTCTTAGCGATTCTAAGACCCATTTCTTTTTCTGGAAGAACCACTTCATTCGCACCCATACGTAATAGAATTTCTCTATAGCGTTTATTTTTTGATTTGACGATTACATAAGGGACTCCTAGCTCTTGTAGATTCATTAAAGCAATAATGCTTTCCTCCAAGTGATCTCCACTTCCAAGAATTGCAACATCACATTCACCAACCCCTAATTCACGTAATTGTTGCAGGTTTGTAAAATCTACACACGCTACATGCTCAATCACTCGACTCACTCGTTCTACACACTCCATGTCTTTATCTAGAGCAATAACATCACAGTCATATTTCGCCAATGTAGTCGCAACTGTTGAACCAAAACGCCCCAATCCTAATACTGCATATTGTTTTTTCTCCATACATTTTCCTCCTATCCAATCAGAATTTCAGCTTTTGGATATTGAATCTGATTTTTTTGTTTTGTATTAAATAAAGATAAGAATACAGACATCGGACCTGTTCTACCGATATACATTAATAAAATAATCAAAATCTTCGATACTACCGATACATTTGCTGTAATTCCGGTTGATAATCCAACCGTAGCAATTGCACTTACTGCTTCAAACAAGAGATCCATAAAAGAGAATGGTTCTATCATCAACATGAAGAATAAGGCAAATACCAAACAACTGATATACATAACCAACAATAGGTATGCCTTATTGACAATGTTCCTTGGAATCGAACGATGAGACAATACCAATCCATTTTCAGCAAAATGCGATTGCATTGCCGATACAACTAAAATTAAGAATGTTGTAATTTTAATTCCTCCTGCTGTACCACCAGTTGATCCACCCGTCAACATAAAGAACAACATAAAGAATTTAGTAGCTTCATTAACGGAACCACAATCAATCGTTGAAAAACCTGCAGTCCTCAACGTAACAGATTGGAAAAGACAAATCATCAATTGTTCAAAAAAGCCTTTACCTGCTAAAGTAGCTGGATTATTATGTTCCGTTAAATAAAATAAAATAGCACCAGCAAGAATAAATCCAACAGTTAATTTGATCACCCATTTCGTATGTAGTGATAATTTCCGATACAATTGACTCAATGATTTTGCTTTTTTTGAGGAATCCTTTAAATCAAACCATACAGCAAACCCTAATCCTCCTGATACGATTAATAAAATAATCGTTATGTTCACCAAAGGATCATTCACAAACTGCATTAAACTTGTTGATCCTAACAAGTCTAGACCAGCATTACAAAAAGCTGAAACGGAATGGAAAATTGCATAGAAGATACCAATTGGCCCAAACTTCGGTAAAAAGCGAATTGCTAATAATATTGCCCCAATCAGTTCCATGACAAAGGTATATTTAAATACACGTTTCAAATACCCACCCATTCCATGCAATGTTGTTTGACCAACTGATTCTTGAACAATATACTTTTCATGCAAACTCAATCTTCGTTTCATAATCAATAGACCAAATGCCAAAATTGACATAAATCCTAATCCACCAATTTGAATTAAGAGTAAAATTACCAATTGTCCAAAAATAGAATACTGTTCCACTACTGTTGTTACCGCTAATCCAGTCACACATACTGAAGTTGTTGACATAAATAGATTATCCAGAATGTTCAAAGGCTCTCTAACATTAGAGATCGGTAAACTCAACAAAATAGTCCCTATTAAAATTGTTAATGCAAAACCGCTCGCAATCAATTGAACAGGTTTTACTTTTCTCATTGCCTTCCTAAGTTTCATATTCTTCCTCTTCTAGTCGCATCGCTTCATCGATTGTAATAATGCTTTTTGTTGATCATTCACTCGATGAG
>JAQXZJ010000075.1 GCA_029227155.1 Erysipelotrichaceae bacterium | reverse complement strand
CAACTGTAATATGATAGGCTCCATTTCATTTTTCTGAGCATTTGGTATGACCCAAGTTGTAATCACACCTTCCTTCTCATCAACAAAAAAATCATCCTGTTGAAACACTACCTTCTCATTCGTATCTTCCTGAAAAAACTTAGATAGATTCGTTCCTAATGCTTCTACGATATCACTCAACGTTTGAATGGAAGGAGAAGCAATATCATTCTCTAACTGAGATAAAAACCCCTTGGTCAATTCACACCGAGATGCTAATTCTTCCAATGTCAGATCATTCCTCATCCTTAACTGTTTGATTCTTTGACCAATCTCCATCTTTTCACCCCCCCCCATGTTTAGATATACTAAACTATAATGTAAGTTTTAGTAAACACACTTATTATTATACATATTACACGTCATTATGCAACAATAATAAACAAATAGTTTAGTTTTTCTAAACAAAAATAACAGGATGATAACATCCTGTTATTTAATTTGTTGTCGTATCTGCTCTACCCATTCATCATCTAATTGATAATAATAGATACCGCCATAATAATAGTCAGAACCCTCAGCACTTGTACGATGTAAAGAGAAATCATCCCGCATTACCAAGCGGAAATATGTCAACACTTCAAATAGATCAATATTGGTATCAATTTCCGCCAAAACTTTCTTTCCTAAGCGGTATACTTGCGGAAGATCCATCTTTTTTGCTTTCGCTAGCATTGCCATCATAACTTCTTGTTGGCGCTTTGTACGATAAATGTCACTATCTGTTTTTCTATGTCTTGAATAGGCTAAAGCCTGCGCACCATTCATATTGGTAATCGTGACACCTTTTTCAAAGCAGTACTTTTCGCTCTTGTCCACATTGAACTCACAAAAAGTTCGAGTAGGAGTTAAAGTAATTCCGCCTAAATCATCTACTAAAGCAATCAGACTATCGAAATTCAATTGCACATAATTAGGAATCTCATCCACCTCAAACAACTGTTTCAGTGTTTCTATCGTACATTCTCTTCCGCCATAATGATACGCATGCGTAATCTTATCCGCAGAACCATTGGTTCGACAAGGAATCTCCACTAAAGAATCTCGAGGTAAGGAAATCAGATTCACTTCAGAAGTCTGAAAATTTACCGAAGCAAACATCAATACATCAGAACGTTGCAAATCTTGTTGATTCGGACGTTCATCGGTACCAATAATCGCAATATATGTATTCTTACCATGGTCTAATCGATAATCAATATAGAAATAGATTCCTGCACCTACAATAGATGTAATCAGTACTAGAACAAGAAAAAGTGCCAAAAAGATGCGTCCCCAGCGCAATCCTTTCTTTTTCTTTTTCTTCACTTATCGATTCCTCTCAATCAATTGGTTCAAAGCAGGTTTTGGTTGATATCCTACCACTTTTTCTTTTAATTGTCCTTCCTTAAAAACCAATAGAGTTGGAATCGAAAGAATTCCATAACGCTGAGCAACTTCACCTAAATCATCAACATTCAGTTTAACAATGGTTGCTGTATCTTTATATTCTTCAGCAAGTTCTGCTAAAACTGGAGCTAACATTTTGCATGGTCCACACCAATCAGCATAGAAATCAACAAGCACAAGGCCAGATTGAATGACTTCATCAAATTCACTCATTTGTTTTAAAACTCTCATCATTTACCTCTTTCTATGGAAAAGAAAGCTACCATACGGCAGCATTTTTAATTATAATAATTTACCAGCTTCAGCATCAACTACAACTACAACATCTGGATGATCTTGTAATACGCTTGCTGGAACATCTGTTGTTTTTGGACCATGAATCATTGCATAAATTGCGTCTGCTTTATTTGCTCCACTAGCAACGATAATGATCTTCTTTGCATGCATGATCGTATCAATACCCATCGTAATTGCATGAGTAGGAACTTTATCAATAGAATCAAAGAAACGTGCATTATCTTGTCTTGTAGATTCTTTTAATGTAACGATATGTGTTTTTGTATCAAATGCAGTACCTGGTTCATTGAATCCGATATGTCCATTAGAACCGATACCTAATACTTGAAGATCCACTGTATAAGATTCCATGCTTGCATCATATTCTTTACATTTCGCTTCTTTATCTTCTCCATCTTCTGGAATATGAATATTTTCTTCAGGAATATTCAAACCAGAGAATAAGTTACGATGCATAAATGAATAATAGCTTTCTGGATGAGATTTTGGTAAACCACAATATTCATCTAAGTTAAAAGTAGTTACATCTGCATAAGAAGTACCATTTTCTTGATGATCTTTGATCATTCTTTGATACAAACCAACTGGACTTGATCCTGTAGCTAATCCCAATACACATTTAGGATTGGCATCCACAACTTCTTTGACAACATCAAATGCTTTGTCACTCATTTCTTCATAATCTTTTACTTTAATAATTTTAAACATATTCTATTCTCTCCTTTATTTCTTACCTTTAGAATACCACTTTATGATTGCGTTTTCAATCCATTCACTAGTAAACACGAATATAATAACTGGTACGATATTCTTTCTCTGGTTCTAATAGCATCGTACCTGGACGTTTTTCAAATGGTGTATCATTTGGCTCAAAATCAGCAATACCATGCCATGGTTCTACACATACAAATGGTGCTTCTGGTTTGGTCCAGAACGCCAAATAACGATATCCACTACAAGAAACTTCCACTCCATGTTCACCATTGGTCAAACGTACATAAGGACTCTTCACATGCTCTAACATAATCGTAGGCGTTAATTCTTCATAGGTCATTGGAATCCGCTTCGTTAATTCCTTCTGTTCTACAAAACGTTTGCTTTCACGATCAAACCAATATAATGGTTCTTCTGTAGCAAATTCAACATAGTAATCCTCCAGTTTCCCTTCTTGCAATGGGCAATTAAATGCTGGATGCAAGCCAAATGAGAATGGCATCGTTTTCTTTCCTGTATTTTTAACTACATAATCAATATTTACTTGATCATTTTCTAATGTATAAGTAACTTTTAAAGAGAAATCGAATGGATATTGTTTTCTTGTTTCTTCATCTGATACAAACTCCATCGTCAAAGAGCGCTCTGTTTCCTCTACCACCTGAAACATTGCATGTCTTGCTAAACCATGATTTCCCATCGCATATTCTACACCATCAATTTGATATTTCTTAGAATAGGTATTTCCAACAATTGGGAACAAAATCGGATTTCTTCCGCTCCAATATTTTGCATCCCCTTGCCACATATATTCTATTTTTGTTTCTTTATCATAGAAACTGGTAATTTCAGCAGCTTTTTCCACCACTGTTAAACAATATCGATCATTTTCTAATTTCATGATAACTCCCTCTAGGCACTTTTAATGTTAGGCCATTTTCTACAATGTAAGCATCAAGCTCCGACATTTTAAACATTTCCCCATCTAAGGAAACATTGATTGGATATTCAAACTCCAGCTTTACTTGTTTTGCCTGATAGTTTTCTACTACATCAATGTCAGTATGGGTTCCTTTGAAATATTTTGGCAATAAAGTAATTAGTCGTGCTAGTTTAACTGGTCGAATCAGACAAATATCAAAGAATCCATCTTTAAAACTTGCAAACGGAGTTGGTGTAAACCCTCCACCATAATGCCTTCCATTCATAACCGCAACCAAAAGTCCATCTTTTTGTACAAAGTCAGCTGAGTCATGACTAAACTTAAAATTCAAAACATTTAATTTACGAACCACATGCATAGCGGAAACACCATACAACATCTTCTTTGGTACAATACTCTGTTTTCCAATCTCACAAACACGAGCGTTCACATCCGCATCCACACCCATGCATAGACAGTTAATAAACCGCATACCATTACAAACACCATAATCGATTGATAACTCTTCTCCTTCGATTGTATCTTTTAATAGTTTTGGCATATCTAACAAGTCTGCATCAATCATTCGGAAAAAATCATTTCCTGTACCACTAGGAATCAAAGCCATCGGTACTTGTGGTTGAATTCCATTTACCACTTCCCAAAGCGTACCATCTCCTCCGACCGCATATAAACAAACATCATCTTCTTTCTGATATTGTTGTGCAATCTCTTTAGCATGCCCTGGATATTCAGTCATCCGAATTTCATATTCCTGGGGATTCTGATTAAAATATTCCTCAATCATCGGAACGATTCGTTTTGCGGCCTCTCTTCCTGATGTTGGATTGACGATAAATATATGTTTCATATAAACTCCTTTAAGTAAAGATGGAATCCTTTGGATTCCATCTGTTATTTCATTGCTTTTCCTTTACAATATGTTTGAACAATATCATAGTTATCAGCTAATACTACGATATCGGCATCACAGCCTGCCATAATTTTTCCTTTATGGTCATCAATGAATAACATTCTCGCCGGGTTGATGGTACATGAATTTAAAGCTGCATCAAATGGTACCATTGCTTTTTCCACTAAGTTTTGAAGTCCTCGATTCACACAAAGTGTACTACCTGCTAATGACTTATTACCTGATGTTAAATGAGCACTACCATCTGCATAAATTTCAATTTCCAATCCACCTGAAGTATAGATTCCTTGAGGCAATCCTTTTGGACGAAGAGAATCCGTGATCATTACTGTATAATCTCTTCCTTTTGCTTGGAATAATGTATTCACTGAAACGAAAGATGAGTGACATCCATCAGCAATCACTTCTCCATAAACATCTCTAAAACGTAATGCTGCACCAATTAGATTTGGCGTACGATGATTAAATGGAGTCATACCATTATAAACGTGAGTCATACTACGAGCCCCATTAGCAACTCCTAACATTGCATCTTCATAAGTAGCAGCAGAGTGTCCCATACTTGCTGTAATTTTATTTTTTGCACAGAACTTCGTAATTTGGAAATCTACATCATGTTCTGGAGCAATCGTTACCACTTTGATCATTTGATGAGACAAATTATAGTAATATTTAAATTCTTCTAATTGAGATTCAACAATAAATTGTTCTGGTTGAGCACCTTTGAATTTCTGATCCAAATATGGTCCTTCAAAGTGAATACCAACGATATCAGCACCTTCATAATCACTTTCTGCAACCTTAACTACATTTTCAATAGCATGAGATAATACTTCTTTTGATTGGGTAATCGTTGTAGGACAAACACTAGTAACTCCTTCATCCGCAGGAATTCGTTTGATCCAATTTCTTAAACCTTCTTCATCACCATCATTGGTATCAAATCCATAAGCACCATGCGTATGAACATCAATAAAACCAGGTACGATTCTTTCATTTCCATAATCAACATCCACCGGTTTTGTTCCATATGGATAAATAGATGCAATCACTCCATTTTCCATTTCAATCTGAGCTTCCATAAATTGTCCAGAAACCCAAACGCGTTTACTTTGAATAATCATTTTTTATTATCCTCCTATAACTTAACTACATTATAACCTATTGTTCCCGATATGTTGCCAATAAAATATCTAATTTCCCAAAAAGATGTAAATTTCCATGCCCCTTTGGTACAAAATAGGTTTCTCCCTTTTTCACCTTATGACCATCTATCATTCCTTGACCATCCGCAATAAAATAGAAACCAAATTCTTCTTGTAGATAATCTCCTTCTTGTTCCACCAAAATTCGTTTAAAAGTAAATTGTTTTGGAACATCAAAGTAATTTGTTACTTCACAGCCATTGATCATTTCAGCTTCTGGATGAATCAATCCAGGTTCATTAAAAGGCGCATGCAATACATCTAAACTCTTTTCTAAATGTAATTCCCGTTTCTTACCGGTTTTGGCATCAACACGATCATAATCATATACACGATACGTTAAATCTGCATTCTTCGATATTTCAAATACCAACAGATCTTTACCTAATGCATGCATCACTCCATCAGGCACAAACAAGAAATCACCTTTTTTAGGAGAAACATACTGTAATAATTCATCCCATTTTCCTTCTTGGATCATTTGTTTTAATTCTTCTTTATTCTTCGCTGTATGCCCAAACTCAATCTTAGCACCTTCTTTAGCATCAATGATATACCATGCCTCTGGTTTCCCTAACGAATGATCATGTTCTAATGCATACGCATCATTTGGATGCACTTGAACACTTAGATTTTGTTCAGAAGCGATAATCATGACTTTTACTGGTAAAAGATCATCACTCGTACCAAATAGTTCTCGATGCTCTTGATATAACGTATTTAATGTAGTATCCAATGCTTCGATTCGATTATCTGCATTTCCTACTAAAGAGGTTACGGTCCACGCTTCTCCTAGTGGTTGAATATCTGTATCAAAACCAAAAACTTCCTGTAAACGAGTACCACCCCAGATTCGTTCTTTATATTCTGGTGTTAATAAATAGATTTCTTTATTCATGTTCATACCCCTGCCTTTTTCACAATTTCTAATAAAATTTGTACTGCTAATTCCATATCTTGAATACATGCAAATTCATAACGGCCATGGAAATTTCCTCCACCGGTACCTAAGTTTGGACAACGCAACCCTTGATACGTTAACATTGCTCCATCCGTTCCTCCTCGAATTGGTGTATTCTTTGCGACAAGACCCACAGATTCAATTGCCCCTTTGGCTAATTCAATGATATCCATATGATCTTTAAAATGTTCTTTCATATTATAATAACTATCTTCAATTGTTACTTTCACAAGTTCTTTTTGATATCTGTGATTGATAAAATCAGCACAATCTTTCATGATTTGTTTCTGTTTTTCAAATAAAGAGAAATCATGATTACGAATGATATACTCCATCCGTGTATGTTCAATATCTCCTTGCATATCACTCAAATGATAGAATCCTTCATATCCTTCGGTATGTTCCGGACGCATTTGTGTTGGCAATAACTGATGAAATTCCATTCCAACCTGAATCGCATTGATCATTTTATTTTTCGCACTTCCAGGATGAATACTAATCCCTTTGACATCTATAATTGCACTTGCAGCATTAAAGTTTTCATAATCAATGCACTCAATTTCTCCACCATCTACCGTATAACCAAAATCACAATTGCATCGATTTAAATCAAAATGCTCCGTACCTCTTCCGACTTCTTCATCTGGTGTAAATACAATATGAATGGTTCCATGATTTACCTCAGGATGTTGCATCAAGTATTCAGCCATCGTCATAATTTCAGCAATTCCTGCTTTATCATCTGCCCCAAGCAACGTTGTTCCATCAGTAACGATCAAATCTTTTCCTTGGTATTTTACCATCTCAGGGAAGTCTTTTATTCTTAATACTTCATGGTCATTCAAAACAATGTCTTTTCCATCATACTGATGAACCACTTTTGGATTGACATTCGCTCCGGAACAATCACTTGCTGTATCCATATGAGCAATAAAAGCAATGGATGGTGCTACTTTATTTCCTTCAATAACGGCATAAACATAGCCATATTCATCCATCATAGCGTTAGAAATCCCTAATCCTTTTAATTCTTCAACTAATACACAACCAAGATTCTTTTGTTTCTCTGTTGATGGAGAAGTCATAGAAGTTGGATCCGATTGTGTATCAATTCTTACATATCGTAATAATCGTTCATGCGCTTGCATCATATCTCTCCTAATCTTTTAAAAAAGGATAGAACAATCTATCCTTAACGAACAATAATCTCTCCCATGCAGCTACCTGGAATTGCAGCAGCATTTGCTTCATCTGTATCTAAATGAGCAGCAGGTGCAAATTTTTCGCTTACACGAATAACAACATCTTCAAATGTTAATGCACGATCTGCTGTATCTACTTTTAAAGCAACGATTTGTTTGTCTACTACACCATGTGCTTGAGCAGCTTCTGGAGTTAAATGAACGTGACGTTTTGCCGCAATCACACCTTCAGAAATTGTTAATTCTCCACATGGACCAACTAATGTACAACCATTGGTGCCAGCGATATCACCAGATTCACGAATCAATGCTTTTACACCAACAGTACGAGCATCTGTCAATGATAATTCTACTTGAGTAGCAGAACGAACTGGACCTAAAATACTTACATTCTTTAATTCTCCACGTTCTCCACGAACTGTAACACGTTCTTCACATGCGAATTGACCAGGTTGAGACAAATCTTTTTTCTTTGTTAATTGATGACCTGCTCCAAACAACACTTCTAAATGTTCTTGTGTTAAATGCACATGACGTGCAGAAATTTCCACTAATACTTTTTCACTCATTTCTATACCCTCTTTTCTTCTTACTTATTATAGTACATTTTTTTGCAAAAAAACAACCGAATTCACAATCTTCATCCTTACATTTCATAACCAAGCGATGGAACATCGTTTTTTTATCCAAAGTAGAAATAAAGTCACTAAATGGGTAAAAAAAATCACGATCAGACTCAAAAGAACACTATGTTCTACCTGGATAGGCAAGATAAAAAACGAACATACATAAATCACTAATGGATGTAAGATGTAATAGTATTTATATAAATCTCGTAATGATGTCTGAAACGGCCAACGAAACCAACTGTTAGAATAGATTGCTGTAACAAATAGATAATACGATAACGGAATACAAGATAACATAATGTTGCTATTGAGACGTTGAATTAATTGCAATAAGATTCCTTCCACAACTAACAAAATACAACAAACAAACAACTTCAATGGCAGATGTTTCGTATATAGACTTTGCTTTTTCCCAATGAGATATCCAAAGATCACATAGAATAAGCCAAAAAACAAACCATTTCGGGTGGTAATAAACACACGGTAATAATATCCAATAAAGGTTTGAATCGGTTGGGATAGTATTCCATAATATGTTTCACTAGCTCCTAGAATTAATAAAACAAAAGCACTCACCCATAAAATATTTAAGGAAAAACGACGTTGCCAATGATCAATAATCCATAAAGCAAAGAATAAGGCTGGAAAATACCACAAATGATAATAAGTACCTGCATAGACAAGCATCACAATCAAAACCACAGGTGTAAGTACGATCCATCCCCATAGCGGTATTACTGGTAAAAATTGTTGGATAACCTCTCTTTGATAGAAAAACATATGAATCGTCACTGGTAAATACAACATGCTCCATACTAGATAAAATGGTAACATTGATCGGATATAATGACGGATATAATCGGGTTGTTTCATTTGTTTTTTTGCTACAAAATATCCTGTAATCAAAAAGAAAAGAGGAACACAGATCCGTCCAATGATGTTATTGATTGATAGATCTAAAGCATCAATTTGATTTTGAAATGGTCTTAGATGCAACAATAATACAAGAATCGCACTGATATATCGTAACCAATCCAGATTATCATAGTTCAGCTGATTGTCTTTTTCCCGCTTGGCTTGCACTTGTTTTTGATATTCAATAAAACAAGATCCACAGAAACTAAAGATGAGAATCGCAAATGGATGCGCAAAGCCATTTTGTAATACATTAATATTCTTTAACCAGATACAAACACACAATAAGAAAAGAAAATCGAGATAAAAGAAAAGATTCTTTCTATTGTTTTTGTATATATTGAATAATTTCATCTTTTTCTTCCCCAAGCATCTGCAATGTATCTACTAAAGCAGATAACTGTTGATATACTTCTTTTTTCTTCAATTCTAATGATTGACTCGGATTTTCATGAATATAGTATCCTTTACCAACCACAGAATAAATATAACCTTTTCTTTCTAGCTCTACATATGCTTTCTGAATCGTATTGGGATTGATTCCTAAAGTACTAGCTGCTTGTCTTACACTAGGTAATTGATCTTGCGGTTGAAATACCTGAGTCGCAATCAAACGCTCTACTTGAGAAATAATCTGTTCATAAATAGGTACACGACTATGATGATCAATCGTAAACATGACGAATCACCTCATCCTGTATCATTTGCTTAATTTCTTCATCCATCGGTAGAAGCAGTTTAATATCCCGATAACTAATATTGGTATCTTGCATCGATAGTTCAATACGAATCAACTGTTGGTGCTCAAACGTTGTTAGTGGTTGATATTCATATTGTTGAAGCCAATTAAAAATCTTATGACTTAACTGTTCATAGGAAGAATCCTTTCCGATATAGTATTCTGTTTCCTTATCATCATAAATCTGAATATAACCCGATATCACATTTTCATAAGAAGAAAACTGTTTCAGATGATTGAATTGATCTTGATTGAGCTGATTCCAAAGATATAACCGTAACGTTTCATTCGTATTGATATCCAAATAATATCGATGTTTCAATCCCTTTTGATATGCTGAAAAATAAACTCGATCGTGAAGATCCATATTACATATTCCATGTTGTTGCCCATTACCGTTGAGACAATAAGAACTGATATTTTTATAATGATGATATAGATTTTCTTTATTCCATGGTTCCTGTTTGATCTGTTGTAACAGATAATCAAACTGCGTTTCATCTAATTCCATTCCTGAGAAATTCATTGCATATAGGTCTTCATACATAAATGGTGCTTGTTTCCATTGTTGTTCCAACATTGGTTCATTGGCTAAATAATTGATAATGAATTCATCCAGCCCTTTTGAATTGATATTAGAAATTTTATACTCATAAGAATTCCAGCGTGTATTCAATCGAATCGATATCGAATTTTCTTCCTGATACGTTTCGGCTTGTGTCTCTACTTGGAAATAACGAGGATCAAAGAACGCATCAATAAATTCTTTTTGATCAATTGTAATCACATTTTCAAAATCTTGATCCGTACACCGGATGAAAGAAGGTAGTTCTACTGTAATACTTTTTATATCTTTACGAGTTAATGGATGATAACAAAAATCTTCTAGCATATTTCTTCCTAATTGAACAACAACCACAAGTACGACCGTCATCAAATAAAGCAGGATGCTCCGATTGAATGAATGCGTAGTACGACGGGTCATTAAATCGTATAAATAGAATAAGACAAAGAAAATAATGATAAAAATAACTTGTAGATAGATGGAACCAAAAGAGCCAATAACTAAAAACAAAGGTAAGAAAATAAACAGTGTTCGCACGATATCATGGGTTTTCTGTTTGATAAATGTTGATTGAGCAACTTCCATTTTTCTACGTTTGAATACTAGATATGCACATCCGGTATAAACAACAGCCTCTATGGTTGTCAAAACAAGCTGTGAAATCTGTAATTCATTTTGTGGAGCCAGTGCGTTTAAACTTGTAGGATAATAAAAATTTACTTGTTGACTCCGATTTCGCAAATACACCACTTCTTGGTTTCTTTCTTGAATAAACCCTGAGTTTTGAAAATAGGTATAGGTACTTGTACCTTCATAAAAACGGATCATACTTGGTAAAAACATGATGGTAATTGCTAATAAAAGCGCAGTTAACCGATTTCCGGTACAGCTAATCGCAAAAGTTGCTATACTAAAAGTTAAAAATGCACTGATAGAATAAAAGATTACAAAGCGGAAAAGAACGATACCAGCTATATATTGATTGGGCTGTAACCATACCACCAACAAGATTACCAAAGCACTGACTAGTAAACTGGCAATTAAAATTCCTAGTCCTATCCAATAATTGGTCCAAAAGATTTCCTTACGACTTAAAGGGAAACTACAAATAAAATCTACTTGTTTTCGTGAGAATAGAAATCCATATAAAACAAATACTAACAAAATAGGAATGATATAAACAAACAACCCCGGTAACAAAGACAAGTCTTCTAATGTTAAATAACGGACATTGGAAGAATGATTCAACAAGGTTGGAATCAGAATCAATGGCAGAATTAAGAAAATCACAAAATAGATGCCTATATTCGTTTTTAGATTCTGCTTTCCATAATTCCAATTAAACGAGAAAATCTTCGAACGCATATCCTAATACCTCCATTTCATGAATAAATACTTCTTCTAATGTTAATGGTAAAACATCTAAAATCAATGGATGTTGTTTTTTAAAATAGTCTATCGCTTCTTCTCTATTTCCTTTGACAATAAAGGAATAAACACTTCCAACTTTCGTATGATGCAAAATTGTAAATGGAAGCTCTGACAACACAATTTCATGATCAAATGCAACCTGAATCTTTGACATATTCATTTTCAAAGAATCTAGATCACTTTCAAATAGTAAACCACCTTGATATAGTAAACCAATCTGATCACAGATATCCTCTAACTCTCTTAAATTATGAGAAGTAATAATAAAGGTCGCATTTCTTTGAGCCACTTCATCACAAATCAATTGATTAACAACTTTTCGTACGACAGGATCTAATCCATCAAAGGTTTCATCAAAGAAATAATAATCTACTTTACACGATAAAGCTAAAATAATCGCCACTTTTCGTTTCATTCCTTTAGAGAAGGTATTTAGATTTTTACGTACATCAAGCTTTAATACTTCTGCTAGATGATAGAACCGTTCAAAATCAAAGGTTGAGTAAATATGGGAATAATATTGCGCCATTGCTAAGGCATGATATCCTTCAAAAAAGAACAATTCATCGGGCACAAATACCATCTTTGATTTAATTGCTAACTGATCAAAGGTATCAATTCCTGCCACTTTGATACTTCCATTATCTAGTTGGTAGATTCCCACGATCATTCGTAACAATGTACTTTTACCAGAACCATTCGCACCAATTAAGCCATAAATACTTCCTTCTTTAATTTGGCATGATAATGATTGAATCACTTGATTTTTACCAAATGATTTCTTTGCCTGACTGATTTCAATCATATATTTTCCTCCAACTGAACTATGTGTACTAATACAGTTAAATAGTAACAAAAGTTAAAATTATTGTCAATTTCTTCCATAGTTTTAATTTATCTTCAACATTTCTTTTAAAACTGTTTACAAGTAAAGAAAAATAAGGTAATATAGTAAAGCACATGGCGGTCGTGGTGAAGTTGGTTAACACTCTGGATTGTGGCTCCAGCACGCGCGAGTTCGAGTCTCGTCGATCGCCCCATTTGCAAATAACGATTCACAAATGTGAATCGTTTTATTTTCTGGTGCTTTCACTTAAAATAGTGTAGAATGAAAAATGTAACTAAGAAGGAGAACGACTATGAAGAAAATTGCAGTAATGACTGATTCTAGTGCTGATTTAGACGAAGAGTTAGCCAAGCAACTAGGACTGTATGTCATTCGTTTACCATTGATTATTGATGACAAACAGTATTTAGAAGGAACTGAAATCTCATTAGAGGAATTCATTGATAAAATGAAACAGGGTGCAATCGTTAAGACATCTTCCCCTCTTTTAGGAATGGTAATAGAAGCCTGGGAACAATTATTAAAAGAATATGATGAAATTATCTATCTTCCTGTTTCTAGCGGACTCAGTGGTTCCTATAACACAGCTTGTGCTTTGGCACAAAATTATGATGATAGAATCACGGTTATCGATTCCAAGTTCGTCTGTTATCCATTAACTAAACTTTGTTTAGAAGTAAAAGAAATGATTGCTAAAGGCTACAGCAGCAAGCAGATCAAAGAAATCATTGAGTCACAAGCAGAAATGTGGGCTTGTTTAATGCCTCAAGATTTAAATGCTTTAAAGCGTGGAGGAAGAATTTCTCCTGCTGTCGCAGCTTTGGGGAACTTATTAAAAATTGTTCCGCTTTTAAAAGTTGAAAACGGAGCCATTGATGTACAAGAAAAAGTTCGCACCCATAAAAAAGCATACGATCGGGCCATTCAAATCTGTACCGAAATGGAAAACAAAGATGACTACTGTTTTATGGTAGTTGATGCGGATTGTTCTGAAGCAGCACAATACATTGCCAAATCCCTTTCAGAGATTGTGCATCAAGAAGTAGAAATTCACAAGATGCATGCGATCATCATGTCACATACAGGTCCTGGAACAGTAGCCTGTGGTTGGTACCGAAAATTGAAATATTAAAAAACGATAGGATTGCTCAAATCCTATCGTTTTTTTATTAGTCAACATCATTTCTTGATAAAATACTTGCTGGCGTTTTTCTCAAAGTCATAAACAATGGATATAAACCAACTAGGATATTAAAGATAAAATATAGACTAATACTTAATACAAACACAGGAACACTTAAGACATAATCACTTCCAATATAAGGAATCGTACGCAATACGCTTAAGACATACCCCATAAATAAGAAACCAACCGTACCTGATAATAGCGTAATAGCTAGTATTTCTCCTAAAAACATCTGATAAATATCTAATTTCTTTACACCAATCGCACGATATACCCCAACTTCTTTTACTCTTGATAAGAAAGAAGCTCTCAACATTAAGAAGATTTCCACTAAAGAAATCACAATCATGATTCCACTAATGACGATCGTAGAACTAACTCCTTCTCTTCTCTGTTGTAAAAAGGTCTGTTTTGCAATATTATATGGATCTTCAACATTCACACCTAACTCATGTAATTGATTGATCACTAACGGTTTATCATCCGTATATACAGTAACATCCGCTGTTTTTGTCACAAGCTCATATAACACGGTTTGACTACTTACAAGATATTCATCAATTCCCTTGGTTGTTGTGTAATAACCAACAACTTTCAATTTCTTACCATTTACTTTATAAGGAATATACTTGCCAATCTTATAGGTATCTTTTTGATTGTAATTTAGGATTACTTCATAATCATTGGTAGGATAACGACCTTTTTTCAATGAGATACTACCATTATCCACATACAACTGATAATCTGTACAACCAATTTCTATAGGATTTGCAATTTTATCTTCATAATAATAATTCCCCGCATCCTGTGCATAAATCAATAAATTCGTAAACATGGAAGCATCCGCATAGATACTAGGATCCATTTTATCTACCATACCGACAATTTGCATTTCTCCAATTTTATTGACAGTCGCATATAGTCCTACCATATCTTCTGCGGTATAGATACCAACATTCTTGATAAAGGTATACTGTCGGAACATTTTTTCAATAGCTAAACGATCTACTACAATCTCTTTGCTATTCTCTGGCAACCGTCCATAAACCAAATCTTCTTCCGTTAATGTATTAACATCCGTTAACGCTCCAGATAAGGCTACCGTTTGCTGATTTGTTTGATAATAGAAATCAATCGGTATCGTTAAATCAATAGATGCATCAGATGGAAGAATATAGGATACTCCATCTAATTGAGAAAACAAATCATAATCATCCAACGAAACCGTATTCTTACGAATTAAGACATGATGATTGTTTGTAGTTGTAAACTCATCATCGGTATATGCTAAGGATCCAAAAACCCGACTGGTCGCAAATAACATAGCCATTGCCGCAAAGCAAAAACCTACCAATAGAATTTTCTTTATGACAGAATACGCATTCACTCGTCTAAAGCCATCAACCAATGATACCAGTGGATTGACAATAGACGCATAACGTAACTTTTGTTTATTCTCAACCCCATGCATATCAAACATATCTTTTTGATAATCATCTTTCGAGATCATTTTGTAATGATCATCAATAAACTCAATTGCCGAATGATCATCCACAACTTCCACTTTTTTAAAACCATTGGTCTTGATATACAAGTTTCCATTCTGTAAAACAATATCGATATCCAAAGGTGTTTGCTCATCTTGATAATAATGCAGTTTCACCATATCCTGGTCTATCGTCATTTGATTTGCAAAATCTTTAAGATACATCTTGTTATCGATCCGATAATCTAAGGTATTCTCATGATCATTACTATAATCATTCACCACTTTACCATCAGATAATTCAATGATCCGACTAGCATAAAAATAAGCAAGATTCTTTTCATGAGTAACTAAAATCACTAGTTTTGATTGAGAAATCCCTTTGATGATATTCATAATCTCAATGGTATTTTTGCTATCTAAATTCCCCGTCGGCTCATCCGCAATAATGATTGGTGGATTTTTTACCAAAGCCCTAGCAATTCCCACTCTTTGTCGTTCTCCACCAGATAGATTCGAAGCCAAACGATTCCGATACCGGTACATATTTACTGCTTCTAATACATAATTAACCCGTTTCTTAATTTCATCTTTATTTTTGATACCAACCATTTTTAAAGCCAAGGCGACATTATCAAATACAGTCATCGTATCAATCAAATGATAATCCTGAAAAATATAACCTATATTTAGATTTCGAATTTTATCTGTTTGATAGGAGAAGATACTATTCATCTTCTTACCATTCACATAAATACTTCCTGAAGATACTTTATCCAACCCACCAATAGCATTCAATAATGTTGTTTTTCCACATCCACTTTCACCTAAAATCGCTATCAGACCTGTTTTCTCCAATTCCAAGTTGGTATTGTTAATGACATGGATCTGATTTTTCTTCCGTCGATTGTAGTATTTATTTACATTTTTTAACTGAATCATAACTTACACTCCTTGGCGATAGGTATCCATCGCTGATTTTTGGAAGATCTTCTTGGCATATTTATTAGAAATCAATAAAGAAATGAAGCATACCAAAATATAAAGAATGACATAATCACTCATCTTCAGATATTCAATCATCTCAAGCAGATCTGGATAATTGATTACTCCATTTTTAACTAATTGCAAGCCTCCATAAACACCAAAATAAGCTAAATTCGCTACTGTAAACAGTTCAATCGTTAATAGCTGTTTCGCAACTTTTTTATTCGCTCCTAAAATACGAATGATCGAATAATAAACATTACGAGAACGATAAATCAATTGAACGATGAAATAAGCAATAAAGAATAATACAATTCCCATGATCACATAGACACATAACAAGAAGATCTTACTGATTTGTCCAAATCCATAATCATAACTAATCAAAGTATCTTGAAGACGTAAACATTTATAGCCTAAAGCATCTAATTCAGTTAAAGTATCCCCAATGCTTTTAGCATTCTTTACATAAACACTGCTCTGGTAACTCTTATCGGTAAATAACGAATCATAGTCTTCATAATTCACAAAGAAAGCACCGTTATAATAGGAATAATCTGAGAATCCGGTTCTACTTTTGATATTTTTCTTATTATAAGTTCCTTTAACTTTCAAATTCACTTCTTGCGTATAATATAAATTTGAAGCCGTAATTTTAAATTTTTGATTTGCACATTTGCCTTTTGGACAAGAATAAATCCAATCTTCACTCACATACACATAACCTTTAGGAACTACTTTTGATGGAATCACTTGTTGATAAGCATTCCATGGTTCAGAAACCATTTCCTGAGAACGAAACACACTCGTAATTTTAGAATACTGTCGATAAATACCGATACGAATTTCTGTTAATACCGTATCTGAAACATAGATACGATCTCGAAAACTTGGGTTTTCCTCTAAATCATAGAGAACCACCCCAACAACCGTTACTTGTTCATCCATCACTTTATTCCCTGAATAATTATCATAGAAATAGAACGATTGATCTAATACGAAGTCGATACCCTCCGTATAATAGTAATCACCTTCATACCCATAAACAACAACTTCATATTCATCTTCCGGCATCCGGCCAATATCTACTTGTTGAAGTTGTGATAACGCATTTGCTGAACCCCAAAAATAATAATTATCCGAATACATATTGACCATACCATCAATTAAAATATCATCCTTGATCACATAATCAACATTATCCATATTATTTAAGTAAGCAAAATCATCATCAGAAATATAGGTACCATCCTTCTTCTGAATCACAATTCTCTCCGCACTCGTATCATTGAAGAAAGAATTATATCCCGTTTTCGCATCAATTTCATCTTGACGAGCAATCGTCGCATATGCCGAAATAACAGACATACATATCAACAAATACACCATCAAAATTAAAATAAATTTAATAGGAATATTAAACGTATTTCTAAGTCCTAATCGTAGTTTGCTCCAGAAACGGATATTCTGATATTCTTTGGCAACATAAGGTTGTTCACACTTTGTTGGCATTAACACTTCATCTTCAACAATCTGACCATCATGCATCCGTATTTTACGTGTCGCATAAGGTTCCACTTGTTCATAGTTATGGGTAACAACCACAACTAATTTGTCCTTAGAAATTTCATGTAAGATCTCAAATACTTTATTTGCTGATTCTACATCCAAATTCCCTGTTGGTTCATCCGCAACAATAATTGGTGTATCTTTTGCTAGAACACGAGCAATTGCTACTCTTTGCTTTTGTCCTCCCGATAATTTAGAGACCTTTTGTTTCGCATACTTCTCTAAACCCACTTGTTTTAAGATTTCATATACCTTTGGTTTGATTTCATTCTTCTTAAAACCATTCATCAACATAATCAATTCAACATTCTGATAAACGGTATAACTATTGATTAAATTAAAATTCTGAAAGATATTCCCAATATATTTTTTGCGATATTCTTCAAAATCTAAGTCTCCATAATGTGATGTTTCTTCCCCATTAATGTACATTTCACCTTCTTGATAAGAATCCAATCCAGATAAAACATTCAATAAGGTACTTTTCCCACTTCCTGATTCACCAACGATAACTACAAACTCACCCATTGATAAATCTAAAGAAACTTTTGAAAAGCCCGCACTTACTTGTCCATTTTGATAATAATATTTTGAAACATTACGTAATTGCAAGATTTTGTCCATGGTTAAATCTCCTTCCTGCAAATATAGTATATTGGATACATATGAAAAGAACAACGACATTTTTCTTACAAATTTCTTAAGAAAAGAGGTTCCCTTCATTGGAACCTCTAAACCTATTAATATCCATTCTTTTCAATAATATCCACAACTTCATAAACATACTTGTTACACAAGCCATCTGTTTTCGCTTCTACCATCACCCGAACCAATGGTTCTGTACCACTTGGACGAACAAGAATTCTACCTTCTCCATGTAATTCTTCTTCAATTCGCTTACATGCTTCAACCACTTTAGAATCCTTCATTGCTTTTTCCTTATCATGAACTTTAACATTCACTAATAATTGAGGATAAATAAACAGATCATCTGTCAATTCATTGATTGTTTTCTTTGTATTGCTCATCACTTCTAAAAGTTTTAATGCCGTTAATAGTCCATCACCAGTAGAAGCACACTTCTTAAAGATAATATGTCCTGATTGTTCTCCACCTAAATCGTAATTTTCACGATTCATGCATTCATAAACATATTTATCTCCAACCTGTGTTACTTTGCATTCAATATGTTCTTCTTCTAGTTTTTTAAATAAACCTAAATTTGCCATAACGGTTGTTACCACGGTAGAAGAAGTTAATTCATTTCTCTCATTCAAATATTTACCACAACAGTAAATAATTTTATCGCCATCAATTAATTGACCGTCTGGTGCTACCGCGATCAAGCGGTCAGCATCTCCATCAAATGCCAAACCTAAATCATATTTTCCTTTCAACATCGTTTCTACTAATCCTTCTGGATGAGTAGAACCACACTGAGTATTGATATTTAAGCCATTTGGTTCACTATTCATAAGCGTACAATCAGCACCCATACGAGTTAATAAACGATAAGCAGTCGTTGTTGCAGAGCCGTTTGCTGCATCGATTGCAATTCTAAATTGCGATAAATTTAATGGTACAAGATCTTCAAGCCAATTCAAATATTCATCCAAGCCATCTGACCAAGAGTAGATTTCTCCAATTGCATCTCCTGTGCAAAGTTCTAATTCTTCATCCTGATTGATATAAGCTTCAATTTTTTCTTCTACTTCCCGTTCTAGTTTTGTTCCACGAGAACTAAATACCTTAATTCCGTTATCATAATATGGATTATGACTCGCAGAAATCATCACACCACAAGCAAACTTATCTCTTCTAACAAGATAAGCAACACTTGGTGTAGGACATACCCCCAACTCATAGACATCACATCCACAAGCTACAATCCCTGCTGCTAAAGCAGATTCTAACATACTGCTAGAACGCCGAGTATCTTTCCCAATCAGAATTTTATCTTTTCCTTGTTGGCTAAAATAGTAGCCTAGATAACATCCAATTTTATAAGCTACTGTTACCTTTAATGTTTGATTTGCTTTCCCACGTATTCCATCTGTACCAAAACGATGCATCCCTTATTCCTCCTCTACTTCACTGCACTAACAATAATATGGGTTCTTCCATCCGACAATGCATAATTAACAAGACGATTCGTTCCACTAATATAAATAGGAACTTCCTGATTGCTACCAATGACCACATCAGCCAAATCAACATAGATATAAATATCTTCTGCTGTAATCTTACTAATGTTCTTTTCCGTTCCACTAACAGTTACTGATAACATTTCATCCCGTTTATCGTAATCAATCTTGTAACCATTCTTGTTATTTTGAGCATTTACAACAATACCATCAATTGTACGACTCGTCATCTTTCCAATTTTTACATCAATATTTACTTTCGTCGTACTCAAAGAATTCACTCCACTTGGAACCGTTAACGTATATGTCCAGTTAGAATCTTTTGTAATCTTGCTTGCATCTAGTTCAACTACAATTTCATCGATACCAGCAAGTACTGAATTTGGTGCATATACCGTTACCGTAGTATGATCCAAACTAATACTATCAATCGCATTTCCATCCGGCAATTCACCCACTGGTTTCACCACAATTGGCACTTCTTTCATCGGTGTCGTTACCTTAACAGAAGCAGTTACTGTTTCAGGGAAAATATCCACATCAACCAATTCTCCCTTTT
>JAQXZJ010000074.1 GCA_029227155.1 Erysipelotrichaceae bacterium | reverse complement strand
AATAAATTATGCTAGAATAGAAATGGTGATACAAAATGAAATCAATTTATGATTTAAATTATGAACAAATGGAACAGATGGTTCTTGATCGAGGTTGGAAGAAATACCGTGGAAACCAGATTTTTCAGTGGCTATATCGTAAACGAGCTTTGCATTTTGATGAAATGAGTGATCTTTCATTGCAAATGAAAGAAGAATTACAAAAAGAATTTCGTATGGAACCGCTCAAGATTTTATCTCGGCAGATTTCTAATGATGGAACACGAAAATATTTATTTGAGTTAGCAGATGGAAGTAGTATTGAGACGGTTTTAATGGTTTACAATTATGGAAATTGTGTTTGTGTTACCAGTCAAGTTGGATGTAATATGGGATGCAAATTCTGTGCGAGTGGATTATTAAAGAAACAACGGGATTTGACTTCTGGAGAAATGGTTCAGCAGATTTTAGAAGTACAGAAAGACTTGGATGAGAGCGGACAAAGAGTATCTCATATTGTAGTCATGGGTACGGGGGAACCGTTTGATAACTATGATAATGTATTGAATTTCTGTAAAACGGTGAATCATGATCGTGGACTAGCAATTGGTGCTCGTCATATAACAATTTCTACTTGTGGTTTGGTAGATGGCATTCGTCGGTTTGCAGATGAACAAGTACAATATAATTTAGCTATTTCTTTGCATGCGCCTAATGATGTGTTAAGAAATGAAATAATGCCTGTCAATCGTGCGTATCCAATCTCTGAATTAATGGATGCTTTACGGTATTATACAAGTAAAAATAATCGAAGATTGAGTTTTGAATATATCTTGTTAAAAGGAAAGAATGATTCGGAAGAGTGTGCAAGACAGTTAGCAGAATTAACACGAGGATTCGATGTATTTATTAATTTGATTCCATATAATCAAGTGGATGAACATGGATTTGTGACGGTGGATGATAAAGGAGCAATGAGGTTTTATGATCGTTTGATGAAACTGAATGCAAGGTGTACATTAAGACAAAAGCATGGAGTGGATATTGATGCTGCATGTGGTCAGTTAAGAGCAAAATATGAAAGGGGGAAATCCAATTGAAATATTCTGGAATGAGTGATCAAGGTTTGACTAGAGAAGCCAATCAGGATAGTTATATTGTTTGTGAAAATAAGCAAGGAGACTTATTAGCGGTTGTTTGTGATGGTGTCGGTGGAGCAAACCATGGGGAAGTTGCTAGTTCTTTAGCTGTGAAGCATATGGTTTCCCGTTTTGAAGAAAATGAAGATTTTATTGATTTAGAAGATGCAAAGGCATGGCTTTATACCAGTATTGTATCGACCAATGATCTGGTGTATAAAAAAGCTCAGAAAATAAAAGAATACCATGGTATGGGAACGACTTTGGTTACCTTATTGGTCTGTAAACATGGTGTATTGGTAGGAAATGTTGGAGATTCTCGTGCTTATGGAATTGATGATCAAAAGAATATGCGTGCGATCACAAGTGATCATACATATGTAGCAAATCTGGTGCAGTTAGGACAGATTAGTATTCAGGAAGCAATGCATCATCCTCAACGGCATGTGATTACAAATGCGATTGGAATTTGGAAGGCAATTGAGGTTGATATTTTTCCAATTGAAAAGAATATGAAATCATTGCTTCTTTGTTCCGATGGCTTGCATGGATATGTGGATGAACGTCAGATTTTGAATATTGTAAAAAATCAAAGATTAAGTATTCATACAAAAACGCAGCGTTTGATTCAGGCTGCCAATGATGCAGGCGGTTTTGATAATGTGACTGTGGTGCTTGTTGATTTAGACGGAGGTTTGCATGATGATGAATAATGAAATGATTGCCAATCGTTATGTATTAGTACAATTGATTGGGGAAGGAGGAATGGCCTCCGTATATTTAGCAGTAGATACGATTTTGAAACGAGAAGTAGCGATTAAGATATTAAGAGGAGATTTGGCAAAAGATCCTGTGGCTTTATTGCGGTTTCAACGGGAAGCAAATGCTACAACTAAACTTGCTCACCCTAATATTGTAGAAGTTTATGATGTTGGAGAAGATCAAGATCGAAACTATATTGTAATGGAGTATGTAAAGGGACGTTCTTTGAAAGAATTAATTCAAAAACGGGGCGCATTACCAAAAGAAGAAGCTGTAAATATCATGAAACAGTTGGTTTCTGCGATTGCGATGGCACATCAAAATGGAATCATTCATAGAGATATCAAATCTCAGAATGTTCTAGTAAAAGATGATGGAACGATAAAATTATCAGATTTTGGGATTGCGACGGCTGCTGATGCGGTTCAATTGACACAGACGGATGTTGTGATTGGTTCCGTGCATTATTTAGCTCCTGAACTTGCTAGAGGGGAATCGGCAACACAGCAGAGTGATATTTATTCGTTGGGTATCGTATTCTATGAAATGCTTACTGGGGATGTACCGCATCATGGAGATGCTCCAGTACAAGTAGCATTGAAACATATGAGGGAAGAAATTCCGTCTGTAAAAGAGTTTAATCCTTCTTTACCACAATCGATTGAAAATATTATTACAAAAGCAACGGTAAAGAATAAAACGTATCGTTATCAGACGGCAGATGAAATGTATGATGATTTAGTGACTTGTTTGGATGTTTCTCGTGCTAAGGAATCTAAATTGGTTTTTGAGCCAGAAGATGTGACCAAAGAAGTGGAACTATCAAAACAGGAAAAAAGAAAAACGATGATGATGTATTCGTTTATTATCGTAGGTATTTTGGCTTTGGCTATTTTTGCAGTTGGTTTTCTAATTGCATTAAATGGAGGACTTTCATTTGGACCAAAGTATGTCAATGTACCAGATGTATCTCATTTAACGGTGGAACAAGCGAGCGAATTATTGGAAGAAAAGGGATTGTTGGTTTCTACAAATTATAAATATGAGATTACGCAAGATATCGAAGAAGGTTTGGTAGCTTATACAACGCCAAAGGTTGGTGTTGAAGTTGAAAAGGGATCGACGATTGTTTTGACGATTTCAGAAGGAACTTATTATACTTTGCCAGATTTCACGAATTGGATGATTGAAGATGTGGAAGCAGAATTAGAGAAATGTTGTAATGTGCGAATTCTATATGATCGAGTAGATGATTTGGAAAAAACTTCAGGAACTGTTATCGGACAAAGCTTACCAGCAGGGGAAATGATTAATCCGGTTCGCTTACAGGAGATTACGATTACGATTACACAAAATCCTGAGTTTATGATTCCGGTTGATTTAATTGGGAAAAAAGTGGATGAAGCGGTAAAGATATTAGAAAAACTGGGCGGAAAAGTAAAAAAGGTTCAGGAAAAGGTGCCAACGGAGAAAGTTTGTCGTTTGGTTGATGAGACGGATGAGTTAGGAAATGTCATTGGTCAGAAAGAAGAATGTGAATATATAGAAAAAGAGGTTACCAAAGGGGTTGTTACACGAGTGGATCCGGATACTGGTGTTTTCTATACCCAAACCAAGAAGTCCTATATTACGATATATTATTACTAGGTGAATATGGAAACAGGAAAAATTATTAAAATCATTTCTAATCAATACACGATTTTAACGCAAACAAAAGAGCAGAAAATTGCGACAGCAATGGGTAAATTGCGGAAAAATGAAATGCCGGTGGTTGGAGATGAAGTGTTATACGAAATACAGGATGGGAAGTATCTGATTCAAAAAGTTTTGCCTAGAAAGAATTTTCTGATTCGACCTTTGATTGCAAATGTGGATCAAGCGATTATCGTAATGTCGCTAGAAGATCCTGTCTTTTCTCATACCTTGGTTGACCGATTGATTTTTTTGGTGAGTTATCAACAGATTGAACCAGTTTTGTTGATTACGAAAACGGATCTTGCGACTAGTGAAGATCAGTTAGAAGCAATCGTACAGGAGTATTCTTCTAGTGGGTATCGGGTATATACTAGTTCCAATGAAGGATCAAATGAGGTGCTAAAACAAGTTTTAGAAGATAAGATTACCGTTTTGACAGGCCAATCGGGTGTGGGGAAATCTTCTTTATTGAATCGTTTGGATGAAGAATTTCAATTGCAAACACAAGAAACATCGAAGGCGCTTGGAAGAGGAAAACATACGACTAGGCATGTTCAATTGTATCCTTTAGCAAACGGCTGGGTTGCGGATACTCCGGGGTTTTCATCGTTAGATTTTAGTGCGGTGGAATCAGCTGTTTTAAGAGAAAGAATTTTAGATTTTCAAATGGATGAACCTTGCAGATTTCGGGATTGTACCCATACAAAAGAGCCAGGATGTGCAATTAAACAAGCAGTAGAAGAAGGTAGGATTTCGCGGATTCGGTATGAGAATTATCTGCAGGTTTTACCATTATGTGACAAGATAAAGGAGTGGGAAAAATGACAGTGGTTTCGCCATCAGCCTTATCAATTGATTTTAGTCGATTAAATGAACAAATAGAGGCTTTTAATCAAAGTGAGGCAGAGTATTTACATTTTGATGTAATGGATGGACATCTTGTACCAAATTTAACGTTTGGTCCGGATATTCTGAAGGGGTTGAAAAAAATGACATCCAAGGTGATGGATGTTCATTTGATGGTTACCGATCCTGTGCATTATGCAGAAGTGTTTGTGAATGCAGGTGCTGATATCATCACGTTTCATATAGAAGCAATTAAAAACGACGCTGGCTTGGCTTTGGTGGATGATCTGCATCAAAAACAGATTCGAGCTGGAATTACGTTAAAGCCTAAAACTTCAGTTGAAACTTTGATTCCTTATCTTGAAAAGGTGGATATGGTTTTGGTGATGTCGGTTGAACCTGGTTTTGGTGGACAGTCCTTCATGGCAGATATGTTAGAAAAAGTTCGTTTTTTGAAACAATATCGAGAGGAACATCAATTATCATATCTGATTGAGATTGATGGAGGAATCAATGAGGAAACAGGAAAACTGGCAAAAGAAGCTGGATGTGATATTTTGGTTGCTGGATCCTATGTTTTTAATCATCCTCAAGGAATTAAGGAAGCAGTTCGTACTTTATTATGAGACGTGCAATTGTGTGTTTAGGGAATCTGGATATGATTCCTTTGATTGACTGTGATGTAATTGGAGTCGATAAAGGTGCTGAATTGTTGGCCGAGGAGGGGATTCCAATGGTATATGCGATTGGAGATTTTGATTCGACTTCTTCTTTAATAAGAATACAACAATATGCAAAAGAAATAAAAAAATTACCGGTTCAGAAAAATGAAACGGATAGTGAAGCAGCACTTCTTTGGGCGATGCAATATTATGATCATTTGGATGTATATGGAGGCTTACAAGGAAGATTGGATCATGAGTATGCAAATCTTTCGCTTTTGATTCATCGAAAGTATCCGATAACACTATATGATCGACAGAATAAATTAGAACGATTTGAAAGTGGAATGCATCATATCTATAAAAATGGATATCAGTATCTATCTCTTTTCCCTTTACAGTTATCAACAGTAACCTTGAATGGCGTTTTATATCCGCTTACAGAGCAAGTTTTACGTGTGGGGGATATTTATACGATCTCAAATGAAATCCTTCAGGAATCAATGGAATTGATACTAGATGGGGAAGTTCTAATGATTCAGAGCAATGATGATAAAAAAAGACTGTTCAAATGAATGAACAGTCTTTTTATTATCCGTTTGATTGAGCTTTCAATGTTTTTAAAGCACGGGCAGAAATACGGATTCTTTGTGGCTTGCCATCTACCATTACTTTTACTTTTTGTAAGTTGACATTCCATTTACGACGTGTAGCTCTTAATGAGTGTGAACGACGATTTCCTGAAAGTGCTTTTTTACCGGATACGGCGCAAGTTCTTGACATACCGTAACCCCCCTTTCTTCAAAATGATTGCTTAAAGAGTATATCATGTTCGAAATAGAAATGCAACTAGAAAAAAGAATAATTATAAAATTCATTTGGAGGATCTGATCCTTCGATTTTTCTTTTAAAACAAGAGAATTTAGAAAATTATGAAAAAAAGTGAAAGCAGAATGATATGATTACAATTCTTCTATCAAAAAATGAAAAATGGATGATTTCACATGCAATAAATCCTTTTTTTGTCGAGTGAAATATGATACTATAAATGTGTAATGTCAGGAGGCCGTAACATGAGCGAAAAACAAATCTTAGCTGCTCTGGAAATCACGGATCATGAAATTCGTTTATTGGTAGGAGAGTTTTTTAATACCAGATTAAATATTATAAGAACTGAGCGAGTTGAAAATAAAGGGATGGATGGTTTAGCAGTTAAAAATCCGAAGGAAGTAATCTTAGCCATTCGTAAAGCTGTGGATCAGGCATCCAATCAAATTGGCACACGGATAGAACGCGTACTTTTATGTATTCCGTCTTATCGTACAAAGAAAGATTCGATTCGTTTGTCTAAACAAATTGATAATTATGATCGAAAGGTTACTTTAGATGATGTGCAGACACTGATTCGGAAAGGTTATGCAACGCTTCCTCCTGCAGATATGGCATTGGTCAATTGGATGTGTACGCGTTATATTACCAATGGCATTTCTTCAAGAAGGGTACCGTTGGATGAAGTGTGTGATTTGTTTGATATTGAAATGGATCTATTATTTGCCGATAAAATGACAACATATGACTATGCATCTGTGGTAGAAAGTGCTGGATTAGAGATTATTGATATCTGTTTAGATAGTTTTGCGGCTTGTAAAGAAGCAGCTATTTTTGAGAAAACAACGAAGACAAATGTGATTTCTATTCAGATAGAACATGATCGTACAACCTTATCTGTAATTGCGAATGGTTCAATTGAGGCAACCAAGATTGTGAATCGTGGTTATGGAGAATGGGAACAGGTTTTGATCCAACAGTATGAGGTAACACCAACGATAGCTCATAAATTATTGCTGCAGAATTTGGATCTAAATCAACAGCATCCGACATCAACTCCTGTTTATATGTGGACTAAGAATGATCAGATGATGATGATTCGTGAAAATGAATTACAGCAAACGATTCGACCTGTTTTAGAACAATGGATCACAAGTTTACAGAATCATTGTGAACCAATCTTAGAAATGGGTCCAACGAGTATTATCTTATCTGGTGAAGGGGCTGAACTAGATGGCTTGGATCAAATGGTTTCTCAAGTATTCCAGGTGGATGCGAAAACTTATTATCCAGAAACCCTAGGAGCGAGAAATTGTTTGTGGACGGTATGTTTAGGTATGATTTATGCATTTGTGGATCATCAACAATTGTTGAGGAATCGTAAATATAGTGTCAATCAAGCTTCTTATATGGAGGCAATCAAGCGAAGAAAACGGGAAGAAGAACCGGATGATCGCTTTACGCAAAAGTTAAAAGGACTATTATTTCAAGAACAAAAGAAATAGATAAAAGGAGAATATGTTATGAGTGAATTAGTGCCAGATGTAGCAAAAATCAAAGTCTTTGGAGTTGGCGGTGCTGGATGTAATGCTGTTAACCGAATGGTTGAAGAAGGCGTACAGAACGTTGATTTCTATGTGGTCAATACGGACTTAGCTGTATTGAATGTATCAAAAGCAGAAAACAAGATCGTATTAGGTAAACTGGGTGCAGGTGGAAATCCAGAAGCTGGTAGAAAAGCAGCGATGGAAAAAGAAGCTGAGATCCGTGAAGCAATGAAGGGTGCTGATATGGTCTTTATTACGGCTGGTCTTGGTGGTGGAACTGGTACTGGTGCAGCACCACTTTTGGCTAAGATTGCAAAAGAACAAGGTTCATTAACTGTTGGTATCTGTACGAAGCCATTTACGTTTGAAGGACGTAAGAGAATGATGCAGGCACTTGCTGGATTGGATGAATTAAAGCAATATGTGGATTCTTTGATCATTATTTCAAATAATCAGTTATTAGAAGTTATTGGTGGTATTCCAATCGATGATGCATTTAGAGAAGCTGATAATGTGCTTCGTCAAGCAGTTCAGACGATTACTGACTTAGTAGCTGTTCCAATTAAAATTAATGTTGACTTTGCGGATGTTCGTTCAGTCATGGAAGGACAAGGCACTGCCTTAATTGGTATTGGTATGTCTCAAGGGGATAATAAGGCGAAGGATGCTGCATTGCGTGCGATTAATTCACCATTATTAGAAGCTCAGATCCAAGGTGCGAAATCATCAATTATTAATGTAACGGGTGGTCCATCTACTACATTGATTGATGCACAACAAGTAGTTGATACCATTAGTGAAGCAGCTGGAAATGATATTGATGTCATTTGGGGTGTTGCGATTAATGAAAAACTAGGTGATTCTATTATTGTTACAGTTATTGCGACTGGATTTGATAGTCAACCAATGGAGGAACCACGGTTAAAACAAATGGTTTCTAATAAAGCAGAAGAACCAGCACGTTATGGTTCTCAAGTAAAGGAAGAAAAGAAAGAAAGTACTCCTCAATTCTTTCAATTTAGAGATTAATGAATAAAACAGTGTGGCGGTTCTGGACGATGTTTCAGTTTCATTCTTTGGAACAATGGTTGAGCGATATGGCTTTACAGGGGTGGATGTTTCAAGGAGTGAAGCATCATTATGGATTTCTATTTCGTCAACAAGAACCTGCAAAAATGACATTTCGTTTTGATTTTCGGGGATATATATTAGAGGATTATATTTCAGAGTTGTTTCGTAGACATTGGACGATGACTAAAATCAATAAATATTGGGTTGTTTGGGCGCGTCCATATGATTTGAAAGATCAAATGATCATAACAGATTCTGATGACGAAGTATTGGAAGGGTTAAAACGGATTTCTTGGATTCAGGCGAGTGTTGTATTATGTTCCTGGATCATTCCTTTTGTGATATTTCGTGTAGAATTAACGAATCCTATTGTATTAGGCATTTATCTTATTGTGAATTTCTATTTGAGTTATAACTTGATTCGGATCGTTTTCTATCGTGCTATGGTAGAAGCAAGAAATGAAATGGTATAGATATAGGAGGATATTATATGATAGAACAAGTTTTTTCAACAGGTTACGAAGTGATACGGAAGATTGAAACGACGCAGATGGATGCTTTGTATCAAGCAAGTGAAATCATTGCTAAAGCAATTGCTGAAGATCATCATTTCTTTGTAACTGGAAGTGGGCATTCTCATACGGTTGCTGAGGAGTTTTATGGTCGTGCAGGTGGCTTGGCATGCATGATTCCTATTCTTACTACAGAATTAACGTTAACAGAGCACCCTACAAAAAGTACATACTTGGAACGCCTTTGTGGGTATGCATCGATTTTAGCTGATTTGTATCATGTAAAAGAGGGCGATGTTGTGTTGATTGCGTCAAACTCTGGACGTAACGCATATCCAGTTGAAATGGCTTTGGAGGCTCATAATAGAGGAGCAAAGGTGGTAGCTATTACGAATCTAAAACATTCTAAGGCAACAACTTCTCGTCATCCTTCACAGAAACGTTTATTTGAAATTGCAGATGTTGTGATTGACAATTGTGGTGAAATTGGAGATGCTGCAACGAAGGTAGATGGAATTGAAGCTGCGTTGTTACCAACATCAAGTATGGCAAATGCTTTCATTGCTCAGGCGATTACGGTACAAGTGACTTGTAATTTAAGAGATATGGGTATTGAACCACCAGTTTTCATCAGTAGTAATGTTCAAAGTGAAACCAACCGAAACCAAGAATATTTTGAAAAGTATACAAGGATTTATTAATGTCTGAAGTTAATCGATACAAATCTCGAACCGTTCGAGTCAGTAGTTTGGAAGAACATAAAGTATTAGCAAAAATTACAGTAAAGCCTTATGCAAGTTTAGTTACTTTGTTGATTGTTGCAATATACTTAACAATTGTATCTGAGAATAAACTATTTGGAATTGTGATTGGTTTAGGTTGTGTTTGTATGATTCTATTTGTTGGAGATCGTACAATTTTAGAGGCAGCAGATCGCTACCTAATTATATTTGACCCAAAGAATAAAGAACAATGCACAGTGATTTACTTGAGTGAAATTGTAAGTTGGGAATATGTATTGAATCGAAAAACGGAAGAATTAAATTTTGTCTTAGATGACGGTGCTTATATATCTTGTCAATTAATTATGAATCGTAGGCTCATGCGTTATTTACGAGATAAAATGGGAGCGAAAGAGATAAAAAGTGGGAAGCAGAAATAGTTCTTATTTCTGCTTTTTTTCATATACAGTATGGGTGAAGTGTGTGCTAGAAACGATTCGAAATGTAGTTTGGTCGATGCCGATGTTAGTTTTTTTAATTGTTTTTGGTAGTTATGTGATGATCCGTTTATCATTTTTACCAATTTTAAAAGCAGATTGGGTCTTGGGTACTGTATTTCAATCGTTATTTCAGAAGAAGAAACGTCAGGAAGCTTTACAATGTATTTCCGTAGCACTGGGAGGAACGATGGGGATTGGAAATATCATTGGAGTTAGTTCCTGTGTTTTAATATTTGGACCTGGAACAATTTTTTGGATGTGGATGAGTGCATTGATTGGAATGGCGTTAAAATATCTGGAAATTGTACTAGCAATGATCTTTCGTGTCCAAAAGGAAACGATTTCTGGTGGACCGATGTGGAATATGGAACGAGGATTACAAATGAAATGGATGGGGAAAGGATATGCAATATTGTGTATTTTAACTTCGTTTGGAATTGGTAATCTTGTACCAATGAATGCATTGACAACATTGTTTGCTAATAGAGTATCCGTTTCACAAGAAGTGGTGATTGTTTTTTTAGTTGTATTTATAAGTTTGATCTTATTTAAAAATAACCATCTGATAGAACGAATCTTATTTTATCTAGTTCCTTCTATGACGTTATTATTAATGGGGGCATCTTTGATCATCATCTGTATCAATGCTCATCAATTATACGCAGTTATTGGTTCAATTTTTAATGATGTGTTTTCTTTTTCTAGTTTGATTGGTGGAGGATGGTTTATTCAAATGCAAGCGGGAATGACAAGAGGGATTTATTCAAATGAAGCAGGGTTAGGTTCTTCTAGTATTGCACATGTGAAAAACACACATTTAACTAGTGTAGAACAGGGAGCTTGGGGGATTGTTGAAGTGGGGTTAGATACCATTGTTTCTTGTACCTTAACGGCTTTTGTTGTCTTGTTAATGAAAAATCAGGTGATATATACCGACGTTTATCAAGCGATGCATGTCGCTTTTATTGCTGTATTTGGTACATTTGGGGATTTTACGTATCTTGTGTCTATGGTTTTGTTTGCGGTGTCTAGTATGCTTGCATGGTGTTATTATGCAAAAGAATGTGCCAATTATTTAGCACTTCCATCTTTCTTATATCCTACAGTTTTTATTTTGATTTTGTTATTTGGAGTGAACATTCAGACCTCAGAAATCTGGCAAATTAGCGATATCTGTAATGGATTGATGATTATAATAAATGGTGCTAGTTTAGTTGCTTTACAAAAATTTGTATATATTTCTACAAAAAAGTATTTTATTTCAAAAAAAGATAATGTTAAAATAACACTAGGTGATTAAAAATGAAAATTGTGGTAGCCTCTGATTCTTATAAAGGATGCATGACTTCCAGTGAAGTTGCAGATATTATGCAACAAGCCATTCTTGATGTTGATGAAACAATAGAAGTAAAAAAGATTACTGTTGCGGATGGTGGAGAAGGATTTATTCAAGCGATGGTTGATGCAACGGGTGGAAGAATTCGAACGTGTCGTTGTGTTGATAGCTATTTAAATCCTACGGATTCGATTTATGGTGTCATTTATGGCGATACAGCAGTGATCGAAGTTGCTAAGATTATCGGACTTGTTAAACGTAAAAATGTAGTTTTACAGCCAGAAAAGGGGAGTTCTTTTGGCGTGGGAATGATGATCAAAGAGGTTATACGGCAAGGATATAAAAAGATAATCATTGGACTTGGAGGAAGTTGTACCAATGATGGAGGCATGGGTGTTTTAAATGCTTTGGGAATGGTGTTTTATGATACGTATGGAAATAAACTGTATCCTAAAGCTGAAAATCTAGAATATATTGTTAAAATTGATGCTTCAAACTTTATAGATGTTTCTAATTTAGAAGTTACCGTTGCTTGTGATGTAAAAAATCATCTATTAGGGCAAAATGGGGCAACCTATGTATTTGGCCCACAAAAAGGGGTAACTGATATTTGGTTGACACGATTGGAAAAAGGAATGGAAAATTATTGTGCTTTGATGCGTAATACTTTTAATATTGATTTAGATGCATATGAAGGTGGAGGAGCAGCTGGAGGGATTGGTTCTGTACTGTTGGGGTTGTTACATGCTAAGATGCAGTTAGGAATTGAATTGTTGTTGGATGCTGTTCATTTTGATGAAGAAATAAAAGATGCGGATGTCATTTTTACCGGAGAAGGCCAAACAGACGCTCAAAGTTTACAAGGAAAAGCTGTTTTTGGTATCCTAAAGCATGCAAAAGAGCAAAATGTTCCTTTGTTGTGCTTAAGTGGAGCTTTAAAAGAAGGCTATCAGAAGTTATATGATTATGGAGCAAGTGGCTGTTATAGTATTTTAAATAGTCCAATGCCTTATCCTCAAGCATTTCAACTATCTCGTAGGAATTTATATAATACGACCTATAGTCTAGTAAAAACGATGGTTTCTGTAAGAGGTGAAAAATGAAACGAATAGGAATTTGTTTATTATTGTGCTTTATGCTTGTTGGATGTTCTTCTAAGGAATATACTTGTGGATCATTTGAAGGAAATCAATATCAGAATGTTTTTTTTCATTTTGAAATGACATATCCTGATGATTATCAAGTGTATGATGAACAAAAGATGGCAGCATTACTGGGGATTTCTTATGAGCAATTACAAGAACAAAGTGCAACGGAAACCAAATATGAATATATGATTAGTAACGAAATGGCATCTCCTTTGTTTCAATTTTTTGTTTCAAAGTATAAGTTTACTACAGCTGCTACTTATGATGATTTTATTGTTGCAATTGTAGATCAGCTTCAAACACAGGAAGAAGTTGATTATGCTGTTGGTGCGGTTCAAGAGTTGTCTATTCATGATGTTTCTTTCCATAAGATTTCTTTACATGCGAATGCAGGATTTTATGTATTGAATCAGGATCTTTATCTTTTTAAAGAAAAGGGATTTGTTGGAACTTTGTTGGTTACTTATCTAGATGGACAAGAACAAGAAGTAGAAGATATCATTCAGACGATTCAATTGAGAAAATAATTCAATTATCTCTTGCAATTAGGCAAATGATAAGTATAATACTATAATAATACAAGAACGAGGAGGGTATAGAATGGCATATTATTTTGAAGAAGCATCACATACATTTAGTGAGTATCTATTGGTTCCAGGGTACTCAGATGAGAATTGTATTCCAGCAAATGTTAGTTTAAAAACTCCATTGGTAAAATATAAAAAAGGAGAAACACCTAAGATTACCATGAATATTCCGATGGTTTCTGCGATTATGCAGGCAGTATCAGATGATCGTATGGCAATTGCTCTTGCGAAAGAAGGAGGCGTTTCTTTTATTTATGGTTCACAGACGATTGAATCACAAGCTGCGATGGTTGCTCGGGTAAAGAGCTATAAAGCAGGATTTGTTCCTAGTGATTCTAATGTGTGTCCAGAAGATACGTTACAGGATGTTTTGAACTTATTAGAGAAAACAGGACATTCTACGATGGCTGTTACGGAAGATGGTACTGCGCAAGGTAGATTAGTTGGTGTATTGACCAGTCGTGACTATCGTGTTTCTCGGATGTCTTTAGATACAAAAGTTTCAGAAGTGATGACTCCATTTGAAAAGTTAGTCTATGGGGAAGAGGGAATTTCTTTATCAGAAGCAAATGATCTGATTTGGGAACACAAATTGAATGCGTTGCCTATTATAGATAAAAACGGATGTTTGACCAGTTTTGTTTTCCGTAAAGATTATAGTGATCATAAGGATAATCCAAATGAATTATTAGATGAAAATAAGAGCTTTATTGTTGGTGCGGGGATTAATACACGTGACTATGAACAACGGGTTCCTGCATTGTTGAAAGCTGGAGTGGATGTTTTATGTATTGACTCTAGTGAAGGATTTAGTGCTTGGCAAGCAAAGACTATTGCTTGGATTCGGGAACATTATGGTGATGATGTAAAAGTTGGTGCTGGTAATGTTGTGGATCGTGATGGATTCCGTTTCTTAGCGGAAGCAGGTGCTGATTTCATTAAAGTTGGTATTGGCGGTGGTTCTATCTGTATCACTCGTGAAACGAAAGGGATTGGCCGTGGACAGGCGACTGCTACTATTGAGGTTGCAAAAGCAAGAGATGAATATTTTGAAGAAACGGGTATTTATATTCCTATTTGTTCAGATGGTGGTATCGTATATGATTATCACATTACATTAGCTTTAGCAATGGGTAGTGATTTTGTGATGTTAGGACGTTATTTCTCACGTTTTGATGAAAGTCCAACGAATAAATTTATGTTAAATGGTACATATGTAAAAGAATACTGGGGTGAAGGAAGCAATCGTGCACGTAACTGGCAACGGTATGATTTAGGTGGAGCTACGAAACTTTCATTTGAGGAAGGTGTTGATTCTTATGTTCCATATGCTGGACCATTGAAAGATAATGTTAATTTAACCTTAAGCAAGGTTCGTTCTACCATGTGTAACTGTGGTGCTTTGACCATTCCAGAATTGCAACAGAAAGCACGTTTAACGTTAGTTTCTGCAACAAGTATCGTAGAAGGCGGAGCACATGATGTTATTGTAAAAGATAAGGAAACTTTCAAGTAAAGCGGCGTTTGCCGTTTTCTTGCATTAGGGGGTATAAAATATGTTGTTAAGTGAAGTATATCAACAGGCGAAAGAAAAAACTACGACGTGTAAGGTATGTCCTATCTGTAATGGAGTCGCATGTCGCGGTGAAATCCCAGGGATGGGTGGAAAAGGAACGGGACAATCTTTTATTCGAAACTATCAAAAGATCCATGATATCTCTTTGGTATTAGATACCATTATGGAAGATGGTCCGATTGATACTTCTAGCAGTTTCTTTGATTATCCAGTCTCTTTACCTGTTTATGGAGCACCGATTGCAGGAATGAAGCCTCAATATGGGAGTGATGTGACGGAATTAGAATATGCTCAAGCGATGGTTGAAGGGTGTATGGAAGAAGGTACCTTGAGTTTTGTTGGAGATGGAAAAAATCTAGAGATTTTTATAGAACCTTTAAAGGTTGTAAATGCACATCAAGGAATTGGAGTACCAACCATGAAACCATGGGAACGAAAAGGGATTGATGCACGCTTAGAAGCTGTACGAAATTCTAATTGTATTGCATTAGCTAGTGATATTGATGCTTCTGGCTTGTTGTTTTTAAGAAATACCGATCCTCGAATTACTAATTTCTCTGTGGATGATATTCGTTATGTAAAAGAACAATCTCAGAAGAAATTAATTATTAAAGGGATAATGAGTGTCAAGGGTGCATTAAAAGCCATGGAAGCTGGGGCAGATGCTATTGTGGTATCGAATCATGGTGGTCGTGTTTTAGATGATACGTTGGCTACCATTGAAGTCTTAGAAGAAATCGTTGAAGCAGTTCAAGGAAAAATGAAGATTTTTATTGATGGTGGATTCCGTAGTGGCGTTGATGTTTTTAAAGCATTGGCATTGGGTGCGGATGGAGTGCTGATTGGTAGACCAATGGCTCTAGCAGCTATCGGGGCTGGAAAAGAAGGCGTTCGCAGTTATCTTCAAAAGATTCAATTAGAATTAAAAGAAACGATGATGATGACGGGATGTCATACGATTCAGGATATTACAAGAGAAAAAGTGGTTGTAAAATAAATTGAAAATATTGAAAATCTGTTGAAAATACGGTTCTACTTTTTCTTGTTATTTACAATACCTCTGAAAATTAGTATAATACTATCAGAAAATTGAGGTGCTAAGTATGGAATTAGAGAATAACGTGTTTTTTTGGCAGAAGCTAGATACGTTTGTTTTTTCTTCAGAAATTCGTATTGATCGGCCAAAAGGTTCTACACATCCTTCTTATTCGAATCTAATTTATCCGGTAGATTATGGTTGCTTTACGGATACGAATGTGAAAGATGGGGAGATTCACGTATATCGTGGTAGTATTAAAACGTCAATTGTGAATGCCATTGCGGTGTCGGTAGATATTTTAAAACGTGATATTGATGTAAAAGTATTATTGGGTTGTACGGAAGAAGAAGAATTGGATATTTTGCGATTCTTAAATCAAACGGATTATCAAAAGTGTATTCTAATTCATCGAGGACAAGCGATTCCTAGTTGGTCGCAAAGCGATAATTAGCATATTTCATTCATTGATAACACACACTAATGGTGGAGGAATGGTTCATGAAACGATTATGGATATGCTTCACCATTTTAATTTTGCTTGTCGGATGTGCTTCTACGCCGGCTGTGGATCTAAAGGGTGTCTACGAACGATTATCAAAAGAGATGGATTTACCTAAGTTAGTGGAAATTGATCAAAAGGCGGCGGAATTGGTTTATGAGTTTGATATGAAGACGATCAAACAGTTTGCGATTTATCGTCCATTGACGAATGTTCAGGTGGATGAAGTGATTTTGATTGAAGCACAAAAGGATCAGGTGCTTGCTGTAAAAGAAAAAGTAGATCAGTATTTACAGATGTCGGAGGAATATTGGAAGGATTTTTTACCTTCTCAATATGAATTGTTAAAAGATCGAAAAGAACTTTTGATTCAGGACTATTATTGTGTGGTTATTGGAAAGAAAGCACAGGAAGTAATTGATGCTTTAGAAAAAGAATTAAGAGCGTGATTGGTCATCAATAGACTCACGCTTTTCTTTTGAATATGATAAAATAAAACTAATGAGGTGGAGTATGGAAACAAAGATTGTTAAATTAGGAATTAATGGAGAAGGGATTGGCTATGTTCAAAAGAAGCCAGTTTTTATTCCAGGAGCATTACCAGAAGAGGTTGTTGAATTTCGTATCGTAAATAAACAGCCTCGTTATTTAGAAGGAAAATTAGAAAGGGTGAAAAAGAAAAGCCCTTATCGAATTCGTCCTGTTTGTCCCCATCAAGGACGCTGTGATGGCTGTCCATTGATGGTTTTAAATGAGAGTGAACAGCGAAAATTAAAGCAAGAAAACTTTGTTCAGACGATGCAAAAGTATGCCAATATTTCCGAAAAAGTAATGGAACCAATGATTGATAATCCAAATCCTTTTGCATATCGGAATCAGTGTAAATTGCCGGTGGTGATGGAAAAGGGAAAAATAGTCAATGCGATGTATATGCAGAATTCTAATTTTACCGTACCTATTCGGACTTGTTATGTACAGGAAGTTGGATTAGAAAAAATGCGTCAAGCAATCTTAGATGTATTAAATGCTTATCATCTTTCTGCTTATGATCATGCCAAGAAAAAGGGAATTCGCTATTTAGTGATTCGAGGACTAGATGATCAGTATCAATGTACTCTTGTAACAGGTGAAGATTATTTTCCAGAGTCATTGAGTGAAGATCTGATGAAGATCAAAGGGCTGAAGTCTTTGTATCAGTCGATTCAAACAACGAAAAATACTCCTAACATCTTTGGTAAAAAGATGATTCATTTAGCGGGAGCGAAAACCATTGAATTTCATTTGGATGATATCGTAATGCGATTATCGGTACAGTCTTTTTTTCAATTAAATACTAAACAGGCAAAAACGATGTATCGTTTGGTGAAGGAAATGGTTCCTATGAATTGTGATTGGATCTTAGAAGGGTATAGTGGTATTGGTGGTATTTCACTGTATCTAAAAGATCATGCCAAAGAGATAACGGGTGTTGAATACATTGAATCTGCGGTCAGAAATGCGAATGAAAATGCAAAACGGAATCATGCCGATCATGTTCATTTTGTGGCAGGTGATGCAGCAGAAGTGATGACAAGGATGCTGAAAAAAAGAACACCGGATGTCATTATCGTTGATCCACCACGTGCTGGTTTGGATGATGCGATGATGGAGACGTTATTGCGTTCGAAGGCGAAACAAATCATTTATATTTCATGTAATCCAAGTACATTAGCGAAAAACTTGGCTGTTTTACAAGATCGTTATCTAGTAAAACGGATGGTTTTATTAGATATGTTTTCACAAACACAACATGTGGAAAGTATTACATTATTAATCAAAAAGAAATAAGATGCAAAATGCATCTTTTTTTTGTTTATAAACAGTATATAACACTTGACAACAGTTCAACACTGTTATACACTGTTTATGAACAGAGGAGGAAGCATATGAAACTATTGATTAATCATACATCTATGGTCCCAATCTATGAACAAATTATGGATCAGATTAAGACGATGATTCGTAAAGGAGAGTTAAAAGAGAATGATCCTCTGCCATCTGTTCGTTCTTTGGCAAAAGATTTGAAGATCAGTGCTTTGACGGTCAAAAAAGCGTACGATAATTTGGAGTTAGAAGGGCTGACAGCGACGATTCATGGAAAGGGTACTTATGTTAAGGCGTCGAATCAAGAACTTTTGTTGGAACAACAGAAACGGGACTTGGAAGCTGATTTAGAAAAGGCCATTCTAAAAGGCAGACAGTGTGGATTAACGGATGACGAAATAAAGGATTTATTTGAGTTGATTTTGGAGGAATAATCAATGTTGAAAATTGAACATTTAAGGAAGAATTATCAGTCGTTTGTTTTAGATTGTTCATTACAGATTCCAGATGGTAGGATTACGGGGTTGATTGGTCCAAATGGTGCTGGTAAAAGTACGACGTTTAAGGCAATTCTTGGATTGATTCACAAAGATAGTGGTTCTGTTCAGCTTTTTGGTAAAGAAATCGAACAGTTGAGTGAAAAAGAAAAGCAGCAGTTGGGGGTTGTGTTGTCTGATTCTGGATTTAGTGGATATTTGACGATTCAGGATTTATTTCCAATTCTAGATGAGTTGTATGATTCTTTTGATGCTTGTTTTTTTGCGGAGCAATTACAACGGCTGGGATTGCCAAAAAATAAAAAAA
>JAQXZJ010000073.1 GCA_029227155.1 Erysipelotrichaceae bacterium | reverse complement strand
CCATAGTATTCATCATTAACCCTCCTACACACTATATACAAACTTTTTCCCAACTTTTTTCTTCTTATACCACCCCATTTTCACAAACTGTTCCATCTGTATTCGTCCTGTTTCATAACATACTTCATTCGCTTCAATATATTGTTGAATCGTATAATAATGATTTGGACGATTATGCTGTAAATAAAACGTCGCCTGTTGTGGTAATAAAAACGGATAATACTCGACCAATTCTTTTTCATTTTCTGGTATCCATGAATATGATACCATGTCTTTCTCTAATTGTACTTGTAACCATTGTAAAATTAATAAGTATATTTTTGTTTTATCTTCTTTCTCTTGATGAAATTTCAAATGTTTCAATGCTTTTGGCTCAAATACATATAAAGACGACAATAGATCATGATGATAGAGAATACTAACGATCAGAAAAAACGTATAGGCACTGGATTGATAAAAATAAGTCTGTATCACACAACAGATTTTCAAAATAGGATTCTCTTTTTTACAAAGATATTGATTCATAGCACTCGAATGATAACCAAAGATATCCCCTAGTTTTTCTAACGCTTCTGGTAATAGAGATGACTTTAAGCATTCCATAAAAGAATCAAAGATTTCATGATTTCCTTTACTTACCTTTTCTATCACTGAAACAATCAATCCATGTCCATCATACACTTTTTGTTTTTTCATTAATAGTATCTCATAGCACTCATATACCTGCTCCAACAACTGATTACATGCTACATAATAACCGTTAGGAATCATTCGTTGATATGGCTTCCGATACTGTAAAATCTGTTGATACAATTCCTTGGCATGTGCAGTAGAAAAATGTTTTTCTAATTGTGCGAATGAATAATATTCTTTCTCAGTATAATCTTCTATTTTCATATTCATCACCCGTTTCATCCTATCAAATAATTGCATTCACAGGGCGAATTCAGACAAGAAACATCAAAAAGAAACAGAAAAAAGATGGTGATCACTCACCATCTATTCATTAGCTTTTGCAGCATCACGATATGCTTGTCTACGATCAATTGCTGTTAGATGTTTCTTTCTTAAACGAATATTATCTGGAACAACTTCAACTAATTCATCATCATTAATGAACTCTAACGCATATTCCAACGTTAACTGTTTTGGAGGAACCAGACGCATTGCTTCATCATTTCCTGCAGAACGGACAGCTGTTGCTTTCTTATTCTTTGTAGGATTGACATCCATATCTAATTCTCTTGCACAGATTCCCACAATCATTCCTTCATAAACTTTTTCCTGAGGTCCGATAAAGAACTGTCCTCTTTCTTGTAAATTAAAGATAGAATACGTCATTGCTTCCCCAGTCGCATTCGAAACCATTACGCCGTTGGTCCGCTGCATCGTTTCCCCTTTATATGGTTCATATCCTTTATAATGACGAATCATGGTACCTTCTCCACGAGTATCATTAATAAATTCACTACGATAACCAATCAAAGCCCGAGTCGCAACCACAAATTCTAACGTTGAGAAATCGTTTTCTTCATTCATATCTACCATTACACCATTTCTCAAACTTAATTTAGAAATCACGGAGCCTGCATACTCACTTGGCACATGAATAATTACCTGTTCTACTGGCTCACACTTAACACCATCAATCATTTTATAAACAACTTCAGGCTTACTTACTGCTAACTCATATCCTTCTCGACGCATGTTTTCAATTAGAATCGTCAAATGTAATTCTCCACGACCACTTACTTTAAAACGGTCTGTCGTATCACATGGTTCAACTTTTAATCCTACATTGACTTCCAATTCCTTTTCCAAACGTTCCTTCAAATTACGAGAAGTCACATATTTACCACTTTGTCCCGCAAAAGGAGAAGTGTTAACCATGAAATTCATAGATAAAGTAGGCTCTTCAATATGAATCATAGGCAATGGTAATGGTTGATCAACATTACAGATTGTTTCTCCAATCGTAATATCCGCAATACCAGAAACGATTACAATTTCACCACTTTGTGCTTCTTTTACAGGAACCCTACTCAATCCTTTGTATACAAACAATTGACTGATTTGTCTACGCATTGTGCTACCATCTGCTTTGCATACAAGAATCGTTTCTCCTGCACGAATGGTTCCTTTATACACCCGTCCAATTCCTAAACGACCAATATAATCATCATATGCTAAAGAAGATACTTGCATCTGAAGTGGCTCATCATCAAAGTTTGGATATTCACTCACCTGTTGAATGATTGTTTCAAACAACGGAATAATTCCTTCATTTGGATCAGTGATCTTCCGTTTCACAATTCCTTGACGAGCAACACCATAAAGAATTGGGAAATCCAATTGTTCATCCGTTGCATTTAAATCAAGGAATAAATCATAAACGAGATCCACAACTTCTGTAGCCCGTTGATCCTTTTTATCAATTTTGTTAATTAATAAAATTGGACGCAATCCTAACTCTAATGATTTCTGTAAAACAAACCGTGTTTGAGGCATTGGCCCTTCACTAGAATCCACTAATAGAATAACGGTATCAACCGTTTTGATGATCCGTTCCACTTCACTAGAAAAGTCCGCATGGCCCGGAGTATCAATAATATTGATTTTATAATCTTTATATGTTACTGAACAGTTCTTAGAATAGATCGTAATTCCACGTTCTCTTTCTAAATCATTACTATCCATGACACATTCAACAACTTCTTCATTATCACGGAATACGCCTGATTGATTCAAAAAAGCATCTACCAACGTTGATTTTCCAGCATCAACGTGAGCAATTACCGCAATATTTATAATCTTCTGATGTTCCATTTTTACACCTTCTTTTTTAATCTGCAACATTATATCACAATTCATACATTTTTTTACAGGAATTTTATTACATCATAAAAAATCTGAACATCGTTCAGATTTTTACATTGATTCGTTTTACTGTCATTTTTCCTGCTTCTACAGTAACAACTGCATAAGACGGATCCGAACGATCCCGATTGATCCAACAAGAACCCGGATTCACTAATTGAATGCCATCGATTACTTCATCATGGAATACATGGGTATGTCCATAACACACTAATTTACATCCTAAGTGTTCTGCCTTTTTAGCCAATTGTTGTTTTCGTTGGATATAGGTATATTGATGAGAATGGGTAATCAGCACTTTCAAATCATTGACTTGCGTTACAATTTCATGAGGTACATTAGCATAGTAATCATTATTTCCTTTTACACGAATAAATTGAGGAAAATAAGTATCAGGAAGTTCTAGGTCTCCACAATGAATATAAGCATCTGCATTTGGATGTGCCTTAAGAATCTCATTCAAAACTTCAATTCGTCCATGACTATCACTTACTACTACTATTTCCATAACATCACCGTCGATTATTATAACATAATCAAAAACTGATTGTCTATGATGATGAAAAGATGGAAGAGAATATAGTTATATGTTATAAAAAAATATATAAAGAGAGTAAGCATGGGTATTTTTGATTTTCTAAAGAAAAAAGATGAACTCCAAAGGAAAGAAACTAATACAGTTGTAGTCGATATGTTTGAAACAATTTGTAAAAAATGTGAATATGGAGATGATATTAAACAATTAAATGAACATGAACGAGTATTTTTCGTTACACAAATATTAGAACAAGAAGTCAATAATGGTGGCTTTTCTCAGTTCTTCTACAATTCAAGCGGTGATTTTGCGAATGAATTGATCGATTCTTTTATAAAGATTGGTGCATTTCAAACTGCTGAAATTTGCAAGAAAGCATTGACTATTTTCAATGGAAAAGTTCTCACAGATAGAGATGAAAGAGAAAAACAGCTTGATCGTTTAAATTGTGAAGACCTATTAAACGAATGTGATGATGCTTTTTATAATTATGAAGAAAATCTAGAAGCGTTAAATTATGACTACATAATGAAATATCAAGAGTTTTTCCATTAACAATGTTCTTATTTATTTTGTAACTGTATGATTAGAATCTCTTCATGATAGCATGCGACTTCATCAACCTGAGGCAGAACTAATAATGAATGTGCAAAAGGAATTAGCCAATGTTTCATTTCTGTTTGTTCTACTTGTCCCTTGAAAGATACCGTTACTTTATTTTGATCTACAGTTACATTTTTTATTTGAGCCAATGGTTTTGCCTGTACTTGTAATAGCCAACGTGCCATTTGTTCCACATCTTCAGTTTGAGGAATACGAATGGTTTCTACCGTTTCATATTCCTTTTGATCAATCGTTTTATAGGAAAAGAAAATCATTGGCATACTGGCATACAAATCCCCTGTAAACAAACGAAAATCCGTAGAAAAAACCCGTTTCGAGTCCGAATAAAGATTCCATTTCCATGGGATATCGTCTACATATATCTGAACTTGTTTGACATCTTCAAACTGTAAAAAATACCATAATAAAGCCTCTTTTTGTTTCTGTAATTTCATTGATAAAAAACTAGGATCAAAATAAATTTTCAACTTGCCCTCTTCCAACAATAAATCTTGTATCATTGCATTTTCTGGCAATACCCCATAAGGTTTTTCACTCATCTTCTGATAGCTTTTTAAAATACAGTCCTTGGTATCCATACATGCTACTGAAATAGGTTTTAATAGAATATCATACTCTTCATCCACAACATATAATACAAGATTACTTGCTAATGGTGGTGTTATTACAGGCACGGGTCTTTTTGGTTGAGAAAAATAAAAAGCAACCGCTATTACACTAAATATAACAATTAATCCATTTTGGATCCTCTTCATTTGATTCATTTTGCTCACCCATAGTATTTTATGACTTCTATTCATAAATTAGACACCTAAAAGACAAGAAAAAAGGACCAGTGATTTTGCACCAATCCTTTCATAGTTGAACAACAGGATCATTCATATTCAACAAATCAGCAATCTGCTGTTGTGTTTGTTCTGCATCTAATGTCGTATAAATTTTTACTTCTCTTTGATTCAAATGTTCATGAGGAATTGCTTTCACAATTGCATGACGAGAATCATAGGTTCTAGCAGAAACGATCTTTTCTATTTCAGAAGCAACCAAAGGATAATGTGTACATCCTAATAAAACTGATTGCACTTTCCCTTGATATTCATCTAAATATTCATGCAATACCTTTTTAATGATTTCTATTGGTTGATTCTGTTCCAATAAAGGAACCAACTGACTTGCAGCCAGAGGATAAACTTTACAGGTTGGATGTGATTTTTGAATCTTTCTTTCATATACACCACTTTGGATGGAACGCTCTGTTGCCAATAGCAATAAAGATTCCAATGGTTCTTCCATCAGATCCTCACAAGTTAATGTCACAATATCAATCAAATGCATCATTGGAAATTCTTGTCTTAATTGTGGTAAAACTGTAGAACATAACGTGTTACAAGCAATTAAAACTGTTGTAACATTTTGACTTTCAAACCATTTGATATGTCGTTTTGCAATCTGAAACAATTGTTCATTACTCTTATCACCATAAGGAGCATTCGCTTGATCTGCTAAACAGACAAAAGAAGTATCAGGAATCTGTTCTAACAGGTACTTCAATGTAACGATTCCACCTAATCCAGAATCCAAAACCCCGATCATTTCTTCACCCGCATTTCTTCTAATACTTCATTACTTTGATGTAAATAGCCAGCTAAATCAACACCAACATAACGCAGTGTATAAGGCTGAGCCTTCATTCCGGTTTGTTCTTCTTTTCCCAATGGATAACGAATAATATAGCCATATTCATGCGCATGCTGATTCAACCAAGCATATTGCTTGCTTAAATAGAATTCCTCATTCGTTGTTTGTTTTGTCATAACTTGAATACTATTACCTAATTGCAGCTCATTATGCCCAGGAAACAAAAAATACTGATTCACTTCATCCGGTCCATGTTCTAATAAATAGTCATCATAGGCCAACTGTTGATCCAGATAACTCATATATCCATGTTTTGCAATCAAGCCACCACAGCTTCCACCTAAATCTTCTTTCATAATCGAACACATTTCAGTTAATGCTTCATTCGCTTCTTGACGTAGCTGGATAGAATGTCCGGAAGATATCATCTTAGACAACGCCGTAACATTCACCAAATCTTTTGGTTCATAGCGTCCAACAGTAAACTGTTCATTTAAAACAGTATCATACTGACTCGGATTTAAAATCAAGATACTATTATCATGAAATGGATCCTGATAATTGACCCAATCGATTAAATTAGAAATTGAATAATCCTGTAAATATAACAGCAAGCTTTCTAAAGGAAATACCGAAATCACTTGATTGACAAATGATACGATCGTATTTGCATTTTCTTGACATACTTCTGATACTCTCGTATAAGCCTTTGCATATTTCATTTGAAATCCATTCACATGAATAAACGGTAAAAACTCTTCCGGATGGATATCTTCATCAATCATGAATTGAATATCCTGTTTAGAAACAGCTTCTAATATCTGATTACGATTTTCTTCTGTAACATACGGATATCGTGCCAATGGGTCATACTTAAAATTCATGATGGTATAACAGACTACAAAAAAAACAGCGATGACAACTAGAAATAAAACTCTTTGTTTTTTCATTTTACCACCTGCCTAATGGTTATTATATCACGGTAATATCTTTTGAAAAAGTAAAAAATAGATATAGGACTATTTAAGTACATGATTTTGGGGAAATGTAGTGCCTCTTCTTCTTTTACATAATATGTCATAATAAAATCCTGAAAAGGATGGATCAAAATGAGAAAAGTAATCGGTTGGATTTTAATTGTTTTCGGTGGATTCATTTTTATTTCCTGTGTGATCTGTATTCCAGCTATATTTATTACAGGAAGTATTCCATTCATGGAACGCATATTCTCAGTTATATTATTAATATTTCTAACAATCATTTGTGGAATGATCTGTTGTCTAGGGATTAAAATCAAAAAAAGAAAAGTTAATGTTCATCTGAACTCACCTACTTCCAAAGTATCTAAGAATACAGAATTGATGACATCTCAACTACCAGCTCTGTATTTACAGAAAAATAACACGATGTATCGAGATGAATACATGATGCGTCTTGAAAACATTGGTTTTCAAAAAGCCGATGCAGAAAAGATATTTGATTTTGAATGCGAAGTGATTCGTAAGTTTGATAAACAATATCTATTAAGTCCTAAGTTCACGAAGATGTGGTTTTTTAATCTAAAACAACCATTCTTTCAACGGTATCCCAAAACAAAAGAAGATATTCTGAAAGAACAATATTTAACTGTAAGTGAGT
>JAQXZJ010000072.1 GCA_029227155.1 Erysipelotrichaceae bacterium | reverse complement strand
CACGATATGCCTTTTTTCTTATCCACCCAAATATGCTCTTTTCACATCTTCACTTTGAATGAGTTCTTCACCAGTACCGGATAATACAATATTACCTGTTTCCATTACATATCCACGATCGGCAATGGATAATGCCATTCTAGCGTTTTGTTCGATCAATAGAATCGTCGTCCCTGATTGATTGATATCCTTGATAATATCAAAAATCTGTTGTACCAAAATCGGTGCTAAACCCATTGAAGGTTCATCTAACAGTAATAATTTAGGTCTAGCCATCAAAGCCCGCCCCATTGCCAACATCTGTTGTTCACCACCAGAAAGAGTGGAAGCATCTTGATGCAAGCGTTTTTCTAAAATTGGAAAACGAGCATAGACCTTTTTCAGATCCTCTTCAATTCCATCCTTATCCTTACGTAAATAACAGCCCATCAATAGATTTTCATACACACTCATTCCAGAGAAAATGCGACGTCCTTCCGGTACCTGAGTAACTCCTTTTTCTACGATCCGCTTGGAATCTGCCCCACAAATGGTTTCATGTAAAAACAAAATATCACCATCCGTAGGTTTTAACAATCCAGATATCGTTTTTAACAAGGTTGATTTTCCAGCTCCATTAGAACCAATCAGTGTTACAATTTCCCCTTCATTAACCGTCAATGTAACACCCTTCAAAGCATGAATCGCACCATAATGCACATGTAAATTCTTTACTTCTAACATCCTGCATCCTCCCCAAGATATGCTTCAATCACCCTTGGATTGTTGCGAATTTCTTCTGGACTACCATAAGCAATACATTTTCCATAATCCAATACATATATTTTCTCACACAACGACATAACCAAAGACATATCATGTTCAATCAGTATGATCGTCAAATGAAACTGTTTTTGAATCTGACGAATCAAAATAGTCAAATCCTTTGTTTCCTGAGGATTCATTCCCGCAGCCGGTTCATCTAAGAATAATAATTTTGGTTCTGTAGCCAATGCTCTAGCAATCTCTAATCGTCTTTGTTCACCATATGGAAGGTTTTTCGCTAATTCCTTCCCTTTATCAGCTAAATGAACTACATCTAACAACTTCCATGCCATTTCTTCTACTCGTTGTTCCTCTCGATAATAAGAAGGTAAACGCAAAATAGCAGACAACGTATGATATTTGATATTTTGATTCATTGCAATCTTTACGTTATCTAATACAGTTAGATTCTTAAATAAACGAATATTCTGGAACGTACGTGCAATTCCTAATTTAGTAATCGCATAAGGAGGCATCCCTCCAATGGATTTCATTTCATCTTTGATTTGAAATTCAATCGTACCTGCACTTGGTTCATAAACTCCTGTTAACAAATTAAACAATGTAGTTTTTCCTGCACCATTCGGCCCAATCAACCCTACTAAATCCTGTTCTTGAATATCAATACTTACATCAGAAACAGCAGCTAAGCCTCCAAAAATACGAGTTAAATTCGTTGTTTTTAACAATGTCATGCTTTAACCCTCCGTTTCTTCATCCACTTCCATAAACCAGTAAAAGTAAATTCCTTCGTTGATAATAATCCCCCAGGTCTAAAGATCATAATACATACTAACGCCAAACCATAGGCAATCATCCGAATTTCTGCAAATTGTTGTAAAAAGATATTGATAAAACCAATTGCAGTAGCCGCAATCACAGATCCTGTTACACTACCCATACCACCAAATACTACGATTACTAAAATATCAATTGACTTGGTAAAGGTAAACATATCTGGTTTAATGACATAGAAACTACCTGCATATAAAGATCCAGCAACACTAGCTATGATTGCACCAATTACAAAAGCTTCAATCTTATATTTTGTTGTATTAATTCCCATCGCTTCTGCAGCAACTTCATCTTCCCGAATCGCAAGACATGCTCTTCCTTTAGCAGAAATTCCAAAGTTGACTACAATAACTAAACTTAAGACAACAAAAAGATAGATGATTGGCCAATTGACTACCTTTTGTAAAATCAAACCAGCAGCACCATTGGTAATATCTAGATTCAATACGACAATACGAATGATCTCCCCAAATCCTAAGGTTGCAATCGCTAAATAGTCTCCTTTTAGCCGTAAAGTTGGTCCAGCAACTAATAAGGCAACCACAGCACTAATCAGCATCCCAATCAACATACCTAATAGAACACCCGTAATTGAACTAGAGAACTGTTTCATCATAACACCACTAGCATAAGCTCCAATACACATAAAACCAGCATGTCCTAATGAAAACTGTCCGGTAATTCCAATAATCAGATTCAAACTGACTGCCAAAATAATATTAATACCAATTCCCATTAATACAGTAACATAAATATTATTCATGATTCCTGTAGAAATAAGAATAGACAACAAGCCATAGCAAACAATGATCAAGCCCAACCAGCAGGCATTCCAACGATTCCATACGCTCCGTTTCATAGCCTACACCTTTTCCTTTTCATTTTTGCCCAATAATCCTGTTGGCTTCACAATTAAGATAATAATTAAAATAAGATAAACAACTGCATCTTTATATAAAGAACTACCATAGCCACTTACCAATGTTTCTACAATTCCAATAAAGAATCCCCCAAACATCGCACCAGGAATAATTCCAATACCACCAAATACTGCCGCAATAAAGGCTTTTACCCCAGGAACAACTCCCATTAATGGAGAAATTGAATTATAATACAAACCAACTAAAACACCTGCAGCACCTGCTAAAGCAGAACCAATCGCAAAGGTATAAGAAATTGTCGCATCAACATTAATTCCCATCAAACGAGCAGCATCAGGATCTACCGAAACCGCACGCATAGAACGTCCAATTTTTGTTTTTTGTACTACATATTGCAAAATCAACATCAATAAAATCGTTACAGCAAAAATAAAGATTTGTTGCATCGAGATTCGTACATCCCCAATCATAAATGTTTGATTTTGTAATATGCTTGGATAGGTTTTTATTCCTGTACCCATAATTCTTTGAGTACTAGCTTCAATAAAATAACTGACACCAATTGCCGTAATCAAAGCAGCGATTCTTGTCGCATTTCGTAATGGTTTATAAGCAATACGTTCAATTAAAACACCAATAACAGCACATGTTGCCATTGCAATCAACAAAGCCGGAATCAACCCCAACCCCAATTGTGCTGTCACGATAAATCCAACATAAGCTCCCAACATGTAAATATCACCATGGGCAAAGTTTATCAATTTGATAATTCCATAAACCATCGTATATCCTAAAGCAATCAATGCATAGATGCTCCCTAACGATAGTCCATTGATCAGTTGTTGTAAAAACTGTGTCATATTTGATTCTCCCCTCATTTATAAAATAGGAGAAAGAATTCTTTCTCCTATTTTCTTGCATCACGATTATTCAATGGCTGGGCTAACAGAAATAGCACCGCTTTGAACACCATCGACTAGTTCTACAACCAATACTGATTTAATTGGTGTATGTGCTTTATCAAATGAGAAACTTCCAGTAATACCGTCAAATTGAATATTCACTAATGCGTCTTGAATCTTTGCAGGATCTTTTGAACCAGCAGATTCAATTGCTTCGATCAACAAGTTCGTTGCATCAAATGCCAATGCAGCAAACATGCTTGGTTCTTCATGATACTCTTTTTGATAAGCATCAATGAAAGCTTGTAAAGAATCAGAAGCACCTGCAGTTGTATAAGCTGTTGTGAAATAAACTTGATTCAAGGCATCCGCACCAGCAAGATCTAGCAATGATTTAGAATCAAAACCATCACCACCAATAATTGGGCAATCAATTCCCATTGCTCTTGCTTGTTTGATAATCAATCCAGCTTCTTCATAATATCCAGGAATATACAAAACATCAAAATTCATGCTCTTGATATTTGTTAATACAGAAGAGAAGTCTGTATCTTTCGCAACATAATATTGAGTTGTAATAATGCTACCACCTAATTTGTTAAATTGATTTGTAAAGGAAGCAGTTAATCCTTTCGCATAATCAGTAGTAGAATCTCCATAAATAGCAACTCGTCTTGCATTCAAATGATCATAAGCAAACTGAGCCATTGCTGCACCTTGATAAGAATCTTCGAAGCAAACACGGAATACATAATCAAACACAGGACTTGAAGCATCATCTGGATTTACCAATGTAATATTGTTTGCTGTTGCAGATGGTGAAATAACTACCTTTTTGCTATCATTTGAAATCTGATATGTAGCTGCACTAGCGCCAGATGTCGCAGGCCCAACAATACCAACAACATCAGAAGCTGCCAAAGTTGTCGCAATCGTTACTGCTTCTGTTGTACTAGACAAGTCATCATAAACAACGCCTTCGTATTTTGCAGAGCCTGCTTTTTCATTCGCTAATTTAATAGCTAGTTGAGCACCATTCAATTCTGCATTCCCATAGTCTGCAGCTCCCCCTGTAAGCTCAAAATGTAAGCCAATTTTATAAGTATTACTATTTCCGCCACCATTAGCGGAAGAGCACCCAGCTAGTAAAGCAAATACTAGCAAACATGTAAAAAATTTTTTCATAATTTCTATCCCCTCTAACTATGTTCCTATTATAGAAAGTAGTTACTGAAAGGGCAATAATATTTTCTGAAAACATTTTGAAAATTAAATCATCATTTTTTTCTTTTCATATCATTTACATTTTTGGTGCTTGATATTCCATTCCCAAAGCTTCTACATAAGCTTTGATCTTCGCTTCGGATACCTTTTTCCAGTTTTCCTTCTTTACATACCAGTCATAATCAAAACGATTATTGATATAAGCACCCTCATAAGTTGTTACTGTAACCCCAAAGCATTCCCATGGATAACGCATATTAGCATAGAAGACCCGCATTGGATATACTTCGCCTTTTTCCTTAGAGAATCGCTTTCCATTATCATAGTTTCTAGTAAATAATGGCCAATCTGTATTAATTCTTTGATAGACTTGTTGGAACTCTTCATACAAACGATATTCCACAGCCAACTCTTCTTGATTTAGTGCTGGTAATACGATAATCTCCGGACCACTGGTAGCACCTACAGTATCAGAATTATGATGATTACTATATGTATATTTAGAAACTGCACCATACCATCCCAAAGTATAACTAACTTGTTGTAAGATGTGCCAATCTTCTTCTCCTAACAGATTCTCATAGTCCTTCGTTTCACGAATCAACCAGACATTTAGTCCATGTTCTTCATAACGTTGTTTTTCATACAAGGAAACCATTAAATTCAGATCTCGTTCATACATACCCAAACCTACTGCACCAACATCATCACCACCATGACCAACATCAATCGCAATATCATATTGGTAAGCAAAATCTTCCACTGTCATAAAAATACCACCTTCATACGAGAAACTAACTAATTTGTCCCCAATATGCCATCTTCCCAAACGCTGAGCAGGTAAGATAGCCTGTTGTTGTAAGGCTTTATCCCGATAGAAAATCTGATAAGTATCATTTTCAAGCTCATTTACTGAAATCACGCTTTGAAAATAACCTGTTTTGCCACAAGTAGCTAGCGGTTGTATAGAGGAAGTAACTGTCTTTTTCCCTGCCAATTTTAATTCTGCATTTTCTATTTTTTCTTGCACATACCCCTCAAATACCAACTGATCTTCTTGCACAGCCATATGATAGATTCCATCCTCTAATTCTAATGGCAATAAAGATTCATCCACCTCTTCAAAATCCTGATAAACCGCAACCGGCTGTAGATAGATTCCTTCATTCCCTTGTTGATCAACTGCAGACACTTTAACAAAATGCACTCCAATATAATTATGATCAAACGAATCAATAGATATCGATGCACTCACATCTCCATCATAGTTATCCATTGCCGTAAATTTCGGGAAAATTGCTTTTCCTTCCTGTAAAATATAAATCACAGCATCAAAACTTGGTGTAAGAACCGGTGCTTCGATATCCGCAACTTCTACCATCCGCGTTAACGTCTTTTTCACATGGAGCCACTCCATTTCATAGGTAACTTCATATATTCCAATTTTGGAAGAATCAACTTGAGAAGTAATCTTCACCTTTGCATCCTGATTCCAACCAAAGATTTTTAATGTCGCCCCTTCTTCTTGATACTCTTGTTGATAATTGATGGTTACTTTTTCTTCTCCATTTAAATAAAAATCAATCTTAGGGAAACAAATTCCTAGTATAACAATGATTAATAAACCAATTCCTAATAATAACCATTTATATTTTTTTTGCATCATGACCTCCAAAAAGAATGTTAAATCCTTAAACGTGGCTATTATATCACATTTTGTGTTGAAATTAGTATTTCATAGTGCTATAATACTAAAGCATTCATATGCCCTGTTAGCTCAGTTGGCAGAGCAACTGACTCTTAATCAGTGGGTCGAGCGTTCGAGTCGCTCACGGGGCACCATTGCGGATGTAGTTCAATGGTAGAACTTCAGCCTTCCAAGCTGACTACGCGAGTTCGATTCTCGTCATCCGCTCCATGAAAACAATCAATTCCAGAAATGGAATTTTTTTATTTATATATTAATATTTGCTTTATTTGCTTGTTTCAGTTGTTCTTTTCTAGGAATCTGGTATCTTTTTCCATCTTTAACAAAATTAGCACCTGTTTGTTTGAAATAAAAAGGCACATGAAACTTCTTACATTGTTCTCTCGTATTCAAGATCCATTCATAATGGCATTCTCTTGCTTGTTCTCCAGACTCACCCCCACAAATGACATGACTGATTCTATTACTCTGTAAATATTTTTCAATATTGATTTTTTCTAGCATCGGTTCATGGATGATTTCTATCTTTTTAATCGGCAACTCTAATAAGATCGGCAGCCTTTCATCAGCAACTGCCTGATTTTCACAGGTACAACAGATCGTTACATGATCATATCCATCCCCCCAATCTTCTGGGATACACTCTTTGAATCGTTCTATCCTTTTTGTAATGATAATAAAATTCAAATCTCGTCTTGTTCTTACCATATCCCATATATCATTTCTCCACTCATCCGCTTCTTCTATAAAAAAATCAGATGTCATACAAATATACACAGTTTCCTCAGATTTAATATAATAATTCCCATTTCTGCGTTTTCTGATCCCTAAATTAAAATCTTTTGTTTTTTCTATCTTTTCACTATCCTTGCCATACAAGCTATCTCGTCTAAACATATAACAATTCAAACAACCTGCTGATTTTTTATGACAACCATGCCATGGATTCCAGACAGTCATATACTTTACCCCTTTTCTGATTACAAAAAAGATCAACAATGACTTGTTGACCTTCCTTACTTAATAGATGTTTAAAACTAGTAATTTTCTTCTTGAATACGGAAATATGCTTGTGCATGTGCACATACAGGACATACTTCAGGAGCTGTTGTTCCTACATGAATATGACCGCAGTTACCGCATTTCCAAACAACAACGCCATCACGTTCGAATACGATACCTTTTTCGATATTTTCTGCCAATTTACGATAACGTTTTTCATGTTCTTTTTCTACGCCAGCAACACCTTCGAATAAGTTTGCGATTTCATCGAATCCTTCTTCTCTAGCTTCTTTCGCCATTCTAGCATACATGTCATCCCATTCATAGAATTCGCCATTAGCAGCATCTTTCAAATTATCAACAGTAGTACCTACACCATCATGTAATAATTTATACCATAATTCAGCATGTTCTTTTTCATTTGCGGCTGTTTCAGCAAAGATTTCTGAGATTTGCACATACCCTTCTTTCTTAGCTTTACTAGCAAAATAAGTATACTTATTTCTTGCCATTGATTCTCCAGCAAATGCTTCTAACAAATTTTTTTCTGTTTTTGTACCTTTTAAATTAGCCATATACAAACACCTCTTTCTGTTTTTAGTATAGCATTTTCGTTTTGTTAGTCAATCCGATTGCTTGAAAAAAATCATATTTTCCCCTCTCTAATGTCCATAAAATATGCACCTTTTTAGGCGGATATGACGATTTCTTTATTACCTATTACATAGGATACAGTAGGGCTAAGCCTGAAAAACATAGGAGGAAACAATGGAATATAACGATAGAGAGCACAACACGCGCTGCCGTTCAAGTAGACAAGAAACTGATGAGCACGTTCATGAAGTAATAGGATCTGTAAAAAAGAATGCAGAACGCAGAGGAGAAGAACATAATCATCGTTTTGCTACAATGAGTGAAGAACCAATCCGTTGTGGTAACAGTCATGTTCATGAAGTTGAATTTAGAACCGATAATTATGAAGATCATTATCATGAATTCTGTGGAAGAACTTCAACTGCTATTTCTGTAGGAAATGGACGTCACGTTCACTTCATTAACTCAGATACAACACGCGATGATGGACATTGCCACGAATTCCGCGTAGCAACCCATATTGAAAATCCAGTAGGTGAAGAATTATAAGAATGCTTCGGCATTCTTTTTTTAGTATTAAAAATCTGCAGATGTCTCTGCAGATTATTTCGTTAATGATGGATTATATTCGTAGAAATTCTCTTCATTTAAGCGACATTTCACTAATTCTAATGCTTCCGCAAAACGTTGATAATGGATAATCTCTCTTTGGCGTAAGAAACGCAATGGAGCTAATACTTCTTCATCATCAGTTAAAGCAATTAGATTTTCATACGTTGTACGTGCTTTTTGTTCTGCCGCCATATCCTCTGTTAAATCCGTAATCGGATCCCCTTTTGATTGGAAAGCTAATGCATGGAATGGATTACCACTTGCATCTTGTGGATATATTCCTAATGTATGTTCCACAAAGTTTGCTGCATAGTCTTCTTTAATTTCATGAATACTTGCACCATGCGTTAATTGATACACGATAGTCGCAACAATTTCTGAATGTGCAAGTTCTTCTGTTCCTATATCTGTTAATAATGCTTTTACTTCAGAATAAGGCATTGTAAAGCGTTGAGATAAATAACGATTCGCAGCACCAAGTTCGCCATCAGCTCCACCGAATTGAGTCACGATTAATTTTGCTAAACCTGGATTACGACAACTAATATTTACCGGATACTGTAATCTTTTTTCATATTTCCACATTTAAAATTCACTTCCTTCCCATGGCCATGGAGAATCTACCCATAACCAATCTTCACATAGATTTGTTTCTGCCATCAAAGGTGCAAATTCCTCTTCATATTCACACTTGGCACATTCTAATTCATCTCGATAACATTGATAGAATTCCATTGCACATTCATCACATGGATGCGTATCTAAAAACAATACGATTTCATGAACTGTGAAATCCAATTCATGAATTCTTTGCAATAATTCACATCGTTCCATGCACCTATTATCCATAATATCCGCCTCCTCTTTCTCTTACTGGCATATCCAAGATAGGAAAAAGCGTTCCGCGACATAAAGCTGTATCTTTGTCATAGATACAATCTTCATCTGGCCACTCTTGCATACGAATACTGGAAATTCCGATATCTGCGGTATTGTACCACCAGTTAGTACTACTACTACTACGAGTTCTATGTCTTGCCATAATTACCTTCCTTTCAAACATTACTATGCAAAAGAAAAACCTCGTAGTTAGGCGAACGAGGTTTGTTTCTATTTTTTCATTAAATCAAAATATTTAAAATCATCTTTAACTGGTAATCCAGTATGAAAATTTCGGTTCCCAATGGTTTCCATTAAGTCTTCTAATGAAATCTCATCTTTCAAATAAGCATCAAACTTCTGGAACAAATCCAAAGCCACCTGCACTCCTTCTTGATATAATTCTAAAAATGATGCATGACTTTCTTCATTGGTACTTGGATGATGCCATAAACGATGAGCATCGTTCATTACATCTAACTGTAAATAGTTATTTTTCGGAATAAACATGGAAGAAGCATATCCTTCTATATGCATTGGTTTCTCTAACCAACTAACAAGCTTTACTTTCCAACCATTTGGATCGTATAAAAACCGTTCAATCCGATAAAAGTCTTTTAAGCATTGTTGTATTTCCTGTTGTGTTAAGGTTACATCCCAGCCTTTTTTCAACACTTCAGAATATAGTTCATAAATAGGAACTGCTGTTGTCGATTGATAGCGTACGATATCATATGGTTTGAATGCTTGAATACGAATCTGTTTTCGATTCAGCATTTCCCGATCGATTATTGATTCAAATAGGCAGTGGAAATGGCCTGATTCTGAAGTGCCATACCCTGTTTGATTGAAAACATATGGATGTGCCTTATGATCCAAGCACCAGTGAGCTAACACACCTGCTGTATAAGCAATATGCAACGAATTTTGTGTTTCTTTACACCGTTGAAACATCGTTTCAAACAACAATTGAACATTTTCCGCATGCATCCAACTTCCATATTGTGAGACTTTATGAGCAACTTCTCTTTTCACCCAAGGCCATGCACCATGGAAGAAGAAAAGATCTGGGCCATTACTACCAATTGAATACAATTCAAATCCTTGAGCAATAGCTGTATGAACTGTTCCTTTTTCTATCTTTGCATATACATCATCTGCAAACAATCGATGGGTAACAATACTTGGCATAAAAACACTCCTTTACAACAATACTATTATACCGAGATTTGTTTCATTCGTCTATTCAGACTTTAATGCACGAGTTGCATTTAATATTGCAATTACCGCAACACCAACATCAGCAAATACAGCTTCCCACATTGTAGCTTCTCCAAATGCGCCTAGAATCATGATCAATATCTTAACACCTAAGGCAAATACGATATTCTGTTTCACGATGCTTAGCGTTTTATTAGCAATTTTTTGTGCTACCAATAATTTACGAATATCATCTTTCATAATAACGACATCTGCTACTTCAATTGCAGCATCACTACCGCTTTGTCCCATAGCAATTCCAATATCAGCTCGAGCCAATACTGGAGCATCATTCATACCATCACCCACAAAGGCAATGACTTCTTTTTTCTGTTTCTGTTGCATCATTTCTTCCAAACGAGAAACTTTATCTTGAGGCAACAATTCAGAGTACACGGTTTCGATTCCCATTTCATCAGCGACCATTTGGGCAACACCCTTTTGATCCCCTGTTAACATAACGGTATGAATCTGTTGTTTCTGCAATGCTTGTATCGTTTCTTTACTTCCTTCTTTCAAACGATCACGAATTACAAAATAGCCAACATATTGATGGTCATAACCAACATAAACTAGTGTTCCTATTTCATTGATTTCAGGTAACTCAATGTGATGCTGGCACATCAACTTCTGATTTCCTGCCAACAATTCTTTTCCTTGATAATTTCCAGCAAGCCCATAGCCAGCAATCTCTTTCATATCAATGATTTTATTCTGATCGATATCTTTTCCATAAGCAGTCACAATGGAACGCGCAATTGGATGATGAGAGAAAGATTCTAAAAGAGCAGTCATTTCTAGCAATTCTGCTTCAGAAATGTTATTTGCACAAATCTTTTGTACCTCAAATTGTCCTTCTGTTAATGTTCCTGTCTTATCAAAGACAATCGTAGAAACATGTGCTAATGCTTCTAAATAGTTTCCCCCTTTTAGTAAAATTCCTTGTTTGCTTGCTCCACCGATTCCACCAAAGAAACTTAAAGGAACAGAAATTACTAAGGCGCAAGGGCAAGAAACAACTAAGAAAATACATGCACGATAAACATAGTCAACAAAGGTTGCTTCTGCAAGCAATAATGGTGGTAAAACTGCAATCAATATAGCAATTGTTACTACAATTGGAGTATAGTAATGAGCAAACTTCGTAATAAAATTTTCTGCATTGGCTTTTTTACTTGAGGCATTT
>JAQXZJ010000071.1 GCA_029227155.1 Erysipelotrichaceae bacterium | reverse complement strand
GATCTTTAAATCCTCGTACCGTATTAGCAACTCCTTTCGTTAAGTTACCAATAACAATAATTCCTGGACCGATTGCAGCGACTAATAATCCAATTTGAATCACGTTTTGCTTTTGGTCTGAATCTAAATTTCTAAACCATGTAGATGCCTCTTTAATTCCGGACGTAAGTTCTTGAATAATTGGAGTAGCTCCTACCATCAACTCATTTCCAAAATCCATTGCTGCATTTTTAGAAGCATTCACCGCTTCTCTGAATTGTTGATTTTGCGTATTACTTACTGTTTGAAATGCTGAATCTGTTGATCCTAATGAGTTATTCATAGACTCTAAAAGAGTATTGAATTCTGCGCCTTCACCTCTAACCAATGTCATTGCTGCGCGTCCAGCCTCAGCACTTCCAAACATATCGCTGAGTGATTTTCCACTTTCTGATGCAATTCCACTCAATGTATTTAATACATCGCCGAGTGTTTTCCCTTCACCCATCAACTCAGCAAACGTCTTGCCAGTATGTTCTTTTAATGCATTTGAGGTAATCGTTCCACTTTTAGTTAATTCTCCCAACATACTATTCATGTATGTGGTAGATTCGGCCGTAGCAATCCCGTTTTTAGTCATCAAGGCATATCCAGCACCTAATTGTTCAATACTTAAATTTGCACTGTTCGCAGTCGGAATGATTTTACCGATATTTGCTGATAACTCACCAACGGTCGTCTTACCTTCATTTTGGACATTTACCAAGACATCAGATACTCTTGCGGCATCTTCTGCTTCTAATCCATAAGCATTGAGTGTTGTCGTTAAAACATCAAGGGCTGCGCCTGCTTCAGCAAACCCTGCTTTTGCTAACTTACTTGATTCAGCAACAAAGGCTACTGCATCTCCCGTTGATTGACCAGCCGATATCGCATTATAGACATTCTCAGCAATCTCTCCTGCAGCAATTCCAGTTTCATCCGATAAATCAATAATGGCTTTTTTGAGATCATCATATCCTACTTCTGTTTCATCAGCAATCGTCATGACTTTTGCCATTGATTCTTCAAAATCAGCTGCCATTTTGTAAGAAGCGACACCGCCAGCAAGTATTCCCCCACTTAGAACAGATAATTTCTTTCCTACCGATTCTAATTTCGTGCCGACGTTATCAAGTGAGCTTGATAACTTATCAAATTTAGCTGCCGTAATCTCTTTATTGATTTCTTTAAGCGCATGCGTATTATTTAATATTCCTGCTTCAGTATCTATCATGCGGTTGCGAAGATTTTGTAACTGATTTGACTTAGATTTTATCGCATCTTCATTTCGTGCGTACTGTTCTTTTAACTTAGCGAGTTCATCTTTTAAAGCTTTAGATTGTTCGCTATTCTTTCCTGTTTGCTCACAAGATTCTTTGTATTTTTTCGTTGTTTCATCAATCTTCATCGATAATTCAGATTGTTTTTTCTTTTGGTCAACGATTTCCGTACTTACACCTTGTGTGCGTTGCTTTAAAAGTTGCAATTGGTTAGATTGTAACTCTATTTTCTTAGTTAATTCTTGCGCTTTAGCCTTTAATTGATCCGTTTGCGTCCCGAACATTTTAGCTTGGGCCGTAGCGAGATTGAATTCACTTTTTATCGTTCTTAAACCGGAATTAATTTCTTTAATACCAGCGTTGAATTGAGTGTTATTAATTCCGACGCTAAGGTTAGCTCCTGCCATTATTTCACCTCCTCAGCTTCGATTGGGATACTTACATTTTCCTCACGCCCATCTAAATCGAAAATGACATAATCAATAAATTGTGCTAAATCTAAGTTACAACAATCGACGAAACTACACCTAGAGTGATTAATTGCATGACGATATAAAAAATGAAGGATTTGTTTTTGTTCTTGCCAGTAAGATGTTTTTTCTTCAGCAATCTCATATCCTTCATCATTATCAAAATCATCAAATAAAGATTTTTCGCAAGGATCAACAGTTGACCCTTGCGTTTCTATTTTTTTGCTAATACCTCTAAACGTGAGTTAATATTCTTTTCGATTTCAACTTGAACTCCCATGAATTGAACAATTAATTCATCAATACTTAACTGCTCATATAAATCTGTAGCTGTAAATTGATTATTGTAATATTCAACTAAGAATTCACGCATGATTGCCATATCATCCTTATTCCAACCACGCTTTTCTTCTTCTTGTGTTTTTGTGATGTAGTCCATTTTTTCACAATAGCTATCATACACACTTCCCACAATGCGCTTACTTTGATAAGTTGTATTATTTAAGATTAATTCCATGACGTTACCTCCTAATCTTCTAATGGTTCTTGAACTTGGCTAAACCATGAATCGATGGCTTGTTTAGCTTCATTTTCACTTCCTAACAATTCACTTTCATGAACGCGAACACGGAAGTTTCCGTCCTTTTTACGTGCATAGAACGTTCCTTTAACTGTTTTTGTTTTAGGATTCGGCTTCTCACCTTTTGATTCATAATCTTGCTCATCATCTCCATCAAACTTACCACAATACAACCAATGGAACTGATATTTCCCATTCGTTTCTTTTGCACGAAATCCTAAAGCAATCTCTACTGGACGATCATCTTGATTATCAATTAACATGCCTTTTACTAATCGACACCCATAAATATCGGCAATACGTTGCATTGTCAGTTTATTTCCAACAAATTCAACATCAATTGAATCTAAATCGCTTAAAATTTCTTCAATCTCATCATCAGAAGTAATCTTTTCTGACGACCTTTTAACAGTAACTTTTCCGCTAACTGCTTTAAATAACTTAACTGGTTCATCTGTTTGATATGTTGTATCGGTATTCTCAATAACTTTAGCAATTGTTACATCACGTAACCCGACTAATCGACCCATTTTTATACCTCCATATAGTAATTAAAACGCATAGCTTTATGATAGATTTTAGTTTCTGTCTCAAACAAATCAGCACTATCATCAAATCCAAAACCTTGCGCTCTCATTGATTTAATAATTTGTTTTTTAATTTTTTTATCATCATCTGTCGTGGACCATACATCCACTTGAATGTTATAAGCAAGTGATTCCATTTCATCATCTGAATCCATTTCAGGGGACTCTTGAATGATGAAGTACGTCACATGTGTTGACTGCATATTCTCGTCATACCAGCCATATCTAACCGGACATTCAATCGAAGATAGGGTTTGATAGACTAAATCTTCAATATCAATATCTTCAATCATTGGATCACCCTCTTCAATAAATTTTCATACTCTTCCATTCCAGTTGACTTTAATTCCGCATTAATTTCTTTCGAAATTGTATGGAAGATTGGAACAGGTGGACGTTTCGACGTACCCCATTCATTGAATTTAGTATAAAAATAAGGGCTATTATCGCCCTTATCCCAACCAACAACAATGTATCGCCTTTCACCTTTTTTCCTCATTCCTGACATCGGAACTTCATCAGCTGAATGTTTGAAAGTTCTAGAACCTTTACGCCCCGATTGATTAACGTTTTTACTACGCGGAAGACGTTGAGATAGCTTTTGCTTTGAGCTATTTGCACACGCCTTTAATACTTTTCGATTAACTTTATCTAACTCTTTTTGAGTCGCTTGTTCTGAGCACTCACGAATTAAATCGTCAAGCCCACCAAATTCCATTGTAATCGACATTAATCCACCCGCTTTGCTTTAATCGTTGCTACGAATTTATCATTTTTCAGATAATCAATTTGATAGATATTAAATATCATGCCATTAAATTCTAGAGAAAATTCTTTTTCTTTAAAACGCATGGCCTCAATTAGTTTGCAATATCTTACTTCAAACACAGCGGTACTATTGAATTTAATATTAATTGCATTATAAAGTTCAGCGCCATAAAGTTCGATTGGATTACTTAAACATGAATAGTAATTCTCCCATGTGACGACTTCACGACCAGCTTTAATTTCAACCTTTCTTTTTTTGATTGTAATTCGTTGGTCAAATTTACGTTGCAGGCGCTTTTTCAGTATCTTTTGATCTAGCACGTTTCTCCACCGCCATTCTCATTCTCAAAGCGATTAAATCACTTCTGAAATTCGTTTCGAACAACTCTAATGCATTTGCATCCGCATACCGACAACGCTCAAATAATAACTCTTTGACATCTTCATCCGTATCAAAATCGAAGTCATCACCACAAATTCTTCTGAAGTAACGTTCACTTGAATTGAGATGTAACAACAGGGTGATATCCCTGTCGTCATTCTCAATTCCAATATAATTTTTTAATTCAAATAACATCTAATCGCCTACTTTTTAGCGCGTGTTGAAGCTACTGCAACTTCAGCTGTTGCAACGGTTGAAGGTTGATTAAAGATATTCAAGTTAGGATTTAAGTTCGAGATATCGAATAATAAGAATGAATCGTTATCTTTTGGTTTCC
>JAQXZJ010000070.1 GCA_029227155.1 Erysipelotrichaceae bacterium | reverse complement strand
ATACGAGTATGAATGGGACAAGCCGCTGCACAACGGGCATTCTTACACATTAAACATCGATTCACTTGTTGCATATCCATAAAATCATCCTCCCTCTTTATTGTACACCGTTTTTCGTCTGATAGAGCAATGGATACTCTTTTTGATCCAAATAACGTAAAATCAGTAGCATTCCAATCGTTACACTACCTAAAATTGCAATCGTTGTCCACATAAAAACCATCGTATGAGTATCTGCCAAAGCTCCGATTCCCTTTTGCGTAATCGACTGAAATAGCATCAGAACAATCATCATGATACTTGATATTCTTCCTCTATGAGTCGCTGGGATCCGATACGTTAAATATGGAGAACTACCCAAAGTATTGAATACTTCACCAAAAGTAAATATAATCATCGAAACAAAATAAAGAGGAATCCACCCTTGAATAAAAATGTACATTGCAAAACCTAAAGTAATCAGGCTTTCTCCGATGATCATTTTCGAAACATCTTTAATTTTCGCAAATAGATTCGTAATCAAAGGTGTCCCTACAATCACAGTAAAAGCATTCACACTAGTTAATAAGCCAAAATAGAATGCTCCTGTTTCCTGATAGAGTTGTTCTAAATTTAAAGGCAACAAGAAATTAAATTGGCTATATACCAAAGAAGCAAAAGAAGCACACAGCATATAATATAGTAATACTTTTCTACTCTTTAAAACATGAAAGACTGATTTTCCCTGTTCCTCTTTTTCATATTGACCTTTTAATCCAACGCTTTCTACCCGTTTCACCTTTTTGATAAATAAGAAAATGAGAATCGTACTTGATAAAGTAGAAATACTATTGATCAAAAAAGCAACATTCAAATATTTAGCAAACAGTAATCCACCAATGGTTGGTGCTAATACTAAACCAAGATTCATTCCTAAATAATTTAAACTATATGCAGCCTCTCTTTGTTCCATCGTTGTTACATCGGCAATCAATGCATCATAACTAGGTCCTTCCATAGACGCAAATAATCCCGCAATAAAAAATAGAACCACAAACATCATCGAAATTTCCATAAGGCCACAAATAAAATAACTGATTACTGTCACTAAATCACACACAATGATAACATTCCGTTTATTAAAATGATCCGCCAGTTTCCCACCAAGTAAAGAAAATGGTAACTGCAATACAGACATGATTAACAATAGATTTGCAATTTGAGATGCACTCATCTGTAGTTTATTACTTAAAATCATGGTTAAAAGAGGCCAAATCAAGGCACCCATATTGGTCACAACTCTTCCAAAGAATAAGATATAGACCTCTTTTGGTAACCCTTGATATTGTTTAAAAACTTTCATATGGTTTCCTCCAATCGTCGTTTTAATTCTATAAAATTCTCACATACAGCCACTACTTGTTCAAGATCTTTTTGTTGAGGCCCAATCAGATCCAACATCCAATAAGTTATGATACCCGCTTGGGTTGCTGACTGCATTCCAACCCTTGTATCTTCTACCGCTATACAATCCATAGCTTTTAAACCCAACGTCTGTAAAGCCAGCTGATAGATTTCTGGATCTGGTTTCCCTTTTTGAATTTGGTCACCCGTAATGATTCGATCAAAAAAAGGAATCAATTTTGCTATTCGTAAACGTTCTAATGCTTTTTGACGAAACGTACTAGTAACCACTACACATAAATATCCCTGTTGATGACACCATGATAAAAACTCAATCGCACCGTTTCGAACAGCAAGCCCATTTTCCTGAATATAAACTTCAAATAATTCAGCACGTCTAGAATCAAATACATCTATATCAACATGAGACGGTAATACTCGCTTACATAAGGATGGAAATTCTTGTTTCGGCAAGCCAACAAATCGTAAGCGATCTTTTTGAGAGATCGTAAAATGAAATTCTTTCTCCAATAAATCCCAGACATTCATCCATACCCGTTCCGTATCAATCAATGTTCCATCCATATCTAATAAAACAGCTTTCATCTTACCACCTCCCTTTTCTCATCATTATAACAATTTTAACAAAAAAGAAAACCTCATAGTTTTCTATGAGGCAGTATATACTCTCGTTTCATCGAATCAAACTTTCTTTTTTGAAATCGTTGCCATACCAATTGCCAATTCACTACCTGAAACCAGTTATCGATATAATTAGCACGCAAATTATAATGCTTCAAATAATAAGCATGTTCCCAGAGATCAATTGCCAATAAAGGAATCATGATTGCACTAAGAGGTGCATCCTGATTTTTGCTTGTTACAATTTGCATCCGTCCCTGTAAATCACAAACCAACCAAGCATAACCCGATCCAAACACGGCTAAAGCTGCCTTTTTCAAGCGTTCTAGAAACTGCTCAACAGAACCAAAGTTGCGAATCAATTCCCTTTTCAATTCTTTCGGCATTTCTTTGCCACTTGGAATCATAGAATCAAAGTAAAACAAATGATTATATACGCCACCTGCATTATTTTGAATTGCCACCTGAATCTTTTTTGGTACCTTCGCTAAATCAATAATCAAGCGTTCTAACGGCCATTTCTGCAACAAAGGATAATCTTTCAAAATAGTATTCAATTGATCAATATACGTCTGTAAATGACGATCATGATGCAAATGCATCGTTCGTTCATCAATCCAAGGCTCTAATGCATCATAATCATACGGCAATGGTTCATTAACAAATTTATAGGTATCCAGCATACATCCATCCTCCCCTAATAAACGTATGCCTACAAACGATAAATATGAATCTATCTACGCAATTGACTCCAACCAATTTTGAATATAACGTTGATATGCAATTGGATGCATCAAATAACAACCGTTATGTTTAGCTTCATTTACAATCTCAATCTGCTTATTCTTAGTTGCACAAGCATCATACAAATGTTCACTCATATAAGATGGCGTATAAGAATCTTTCTCTCCATGGATAAACAACATTGGAATCTGACATTTCTGTAATGCTTTTTCCGCAGACAACTTCTTAAAATCAAAATGTAGCTTTTGTTTACATATTAAATTCAACATCATCAAAGTAAACTCCACTGGTAATTGTGTTTGAGTATTCAATAAGTGACGCAATTGAACCGTAATATCCTGATAGGCACCATCAGCAACCCCACCTGTAATTTGTTTTGGTAAATCCTTTTGTCCACTCACAAGACACACCGTAGCAGCACCAACGCCCATTCCATGCAACACGATTTCCACCGTTTCTCCATATATCTCAATCAATTTTTGACACCACAATAAAACGTCATCCTGTTCATAATATCCAAAAGAACCATATTGACCCTGACTGTTTCCGCAAGCTCTAGAATCAATGATACAAGCATCATATCCCAATTCCTGATACATTTCAGCAAAACGCCCCATATCCTGCATTCCTACACTTTGATGATCACCAATCGCTAATATAACCTTATTAGTATCAGAAACCATACGAACTAATGTTCCTTCTAAATTCAAGCCATCTTTCGATGTAATCTTCAATGATTCCTGTTCATACTGAGCCAACCATTCATCCGCCTTCTGTGCTTGTGCTTGATATTGTGAATAAATATCAGAGATTCCCTTAGAAAAAAAGGTTTCCTCTGTTTTAGCAAAGATATATTCAAAAATTCTCTTGGTCACTGCATAATCTGCAATAAATAGAAGAGCAAGAATGACCACTACAACAATAACAAACATCATAGTTCCCAACTCCTTCACATTGAACATATTATAACAAGAATCCCATCATCTTACCACTATTTCAATTATAAAAAAGGGATTTTATCCCTCTAGAATTCTTTATGATTCATAATAGAAACACTGATTCGATAAGACAACCAGAAAACAACTGCCGTCACAATCAGAAACAAGATAGGAAACATAATCGTATGATCCATCATCATATGATGATGAGAAAAAGTTATTGGAAACAGAGAAAATATATTAACAAGAAGACGAACCAATGCCACCGTAATAAAGATTACAACCAGTAACACGATTCTTCCTTTCTCTCCACCATATTTCAACTGAAACGGAAAAGCAATCGAAGCAATCATCACTAAAGTAATGATAGAAGTACCTACCGTTGCCCATAAAGAAGAATCAACACCTTGGTTTTTGAGTAATTGAATCAAAAGACATACAACCGTAGACAAGATTAATCCAATTCCTCCACACAATAAACCAAACGCATATTTTTCTTTCACATAACTTTTTCTAGAAATAGGCAAAGAAAAGAGAAATGCATTGCCATTATCAAACTCATCATAGTTAATTGTAGTCATAGCTAACAAAAAACCAACTAAAGTAGAAAAAACTAAAAGACTTTCTGCATTACCAACAAAAGCACAAACAGCTATACCAATTACCAACAAGAACAATAAATACTTCTGTTGCTTGATTAATTTATAATCTTTAATTAATAATCCTCGCATACCTCTTCACCTCGTATCATCATCAAAATAACATCATCAATCGTTCCATTTTCTACTACAATATCTGGATAATTTTCTAAATAAAACTGTTTTTGATTCGTCAAACATCGATATCCATAAGATTCTTTCTTAACTTTTAACAAATATTTCTTATCCAATAACTGATACTCTTCCACACTCATTTTCAAATTTGCGTAATCACTTAACAAGACATCTGTATCTTCATGCATAATAATTCTACCATCAGAAATGAAATAAAGGTCATCGCATAACGTTTCTAGGTCACTTGAAATATGTGAACTGATCAGAATCGAACAATCCTCATATCGTTCCATATACTCCCGTAACAACATTAAGATTTCATCCCTTGCAATCACATCCAAACCAGATGTTGGCTCATCAAGTAACATAAATTTAGCCCGATGAGAAATAGCAACTAAAACCTTTAGTTTAGCCTTCATCCCTGTAGAAAACTCTTTAATTTTTTTATTTTTTGGCAATCCCAG
>JAQXZJ010000069.1 GCA_029227155.1 Erysipelotrichaceae bacterium | reverse complement strand
ATGGGGACACATAATATTCATAAATTACCTCTTTATTTGGAACAGATTATGAAAGAGAGAAAACAGGAAATAGAAGTATTTAGTATTGAAGGAGATATTATTGAAGGGTTACCTGTGAAAAGAGATTCTAAATATAAGGCTTGGGTTAATATTATGTATGGATGTGATAAGTTTTGTACTTATTGTATTGTCCCTTATACAAGAGGAAAACAGAGAAGTAGGATGCCTGAAGATATTATTTTAGAAGTTACTAATTTGGTTAAGGATGGCTATCAGGAAGTTACTTTGCTAGGACAGAATGTGAATGCATATGGAAAAGATTTGGGATATGAAAATGGATTTGCGGAATTGTTAGAAGCAGCTGCTTTAACTGGAATTCCTCGGATTCGTTTTGTTACTTCACATCCATGGGATTTTACCCAACAAATGATTGATACGATTGCCAAATATCCAAATATTATGCCTTATATTCATCTTCCTGTACAGGCTGGAAATAACGAAGTGTTAAAACGTATGGGTAGAAGATATACCATTGAAGAATATAAAGATTTATTCAATCGGATCAAAAAGGCGATTCCGGAATGTGCTTTTACAACGGATATTATTGTAGGTTTCCCAAATGAGACAGATGAACAGTTTGAAGATACCTTGAAAATTGTTGATGAATGTCAATATGATGGTGCCTTCACATTTATCTATTCTCCACGTGCTGGAACTCCTGCAGCAAAGATGGAAGATATTACTCCATTTGAAGTAAAGGAAAAACGGTTGCAACGTTTGATTGAAAAAGTAGGTTTCTATGCAAATCAAAGCAATCAAAAGTATGTGGGTAAAATCGTTAAAGTTTTAGTAGATGGACCTTCGAAGAAAAATCCTAATATTTTTAGTGGTTATACAGAAACTCAGAAACTTGTTAATTTCACCTGTAAAGATGTGCAAGTTGGTGATATTATTGATGTAGAGATTTTAGAGGCGAAGAGTTGGACGCTGAATGGAAGACAAGTTTAAGACCTATCGTAACGACAGGTCTTGCTGTTTTTTCATTGTATGATTGAAATTATGCTATAATAAAAAATAAAAGGAGGGAATCACGAATATGAGTCAAGTTAAAGTATTTGCTCTAGGTGGGTTAGATGAATCTGGAAAGAACATGTATGTGGTAGAAGTCAATGATTCGATCATTGTGATAGAAGCTGGTTTAAAGTATCCAGATGCTGACCAATTGGGAGTTGAAATTATCATTCCTGATTTTACCTATTTAATTGAAAATAAAGATCGTGTAAAAGGAATCATTATTACTCATGGTCATGATGATGTTATGGCTGCTTTGCCTTTCTTATTAAAACAAATCAATATTCCGGTTTATACGACTCCTTTAACAGCAGAATTGATATCTAATATGATTCATAAAGAAGGAATTCGCAATGTTAAGATTCATCGAATCAAACGTTCTGGAGAATTCAAGATTGATGGAATTAAAGTTCGTACGTTCAGTATGACTCATTCCATTGCGGATGCTTTTGGTGTTGCTATTGATACGCCTCAAGGGTATGTTGTTTATACAGGTGAATTCTTAATTGATTACGATATTCGTGATGAAGCTTTCCAATGTAATATTTCTGATTTGGCTGAAATTGGGAAAAAAGGTGTTCTATGTTTATTGACGGAATCTGGTTCTGCGGATCGCAAAGGACATACTTCGCCTAATCATCGAATCAAAGAGTTAATTCAAACACCGATGGAAGATGCTCCAGGAAGAATTATTATTACTGTATATCATCAAAATTTCTATCGGATTATGGAGATTGTAGAATTAGCAAACAAATTAAATAAGAAGATTTTTATTTATGATGAAGGACTGAAAGAATTAATTCGTTTTAACGAACGGTTAGGATATTATCGGATTCCAATGGGGTTGGAATTACCAAGTAGTTCTTTTTCTAATGATTTAGATGATATTATCATTTTGATTACAGGAAATGGACATAAAGTATTTAGAACGATGAACCGTATTGCGATGAAAGAAGATAGCAAGGTAGAATTACGTGAAAATGATACGATCATTATTGCTTCTCCAATTGTTCCTGGTACAGAAATTGAAGCTGGTATCATGGAAAATGAGTTATACAAGGAAGATGTAAATATCATTGCTTTAAATTCGAAGAGTGTTCTATCAATGCATGCCTCAAGTGAAGATTTGAAGATGATGATGTATCTATTTAAGCCAAAGTATTATATTCCTGTAAAAGGGGAATATCGTCAATTGGTTTCTAATGCTAATATTGCGATGGTTATGGGCTTGACTGCTGATAAAATTATCGTTTTGGATAATGGACAAATGGCTGTATTTGAGGATAAAGTGTTAAAGTCTTGTTCTCGGTTTATTGATTTAGAAGAAGTATTGATTGATGGGGATGATAATCTGGATGTTACAGGTTATGTTTTAAGAGATCGTGAAACGTTATCTACGGATGGTGTCATTGTCATTGGAATTGTATGTAACTATAAAACAAAGGAGATTATTGGTGGACCAGATGTACAGTCTCGTGGGGTCTTCTATTTGAAGGATGCAGATTATATCGTTAAGAATATTGCAGATATGATGATGAATATTATTAACGAAAATGTTGCTAATAATACTTATGACAATATGAGTACGCGAATGGAAGCGCGTGAGAAGATACAGAAGTATGTTTTGAAGGAAACAGGTAAACGTCCAATGATTTTGCCTGCGATCATTGAAATTAATGTACAAGAAGAATAAAAGGAGTGTTTATGGCAAATCAAAAAAGAAAGAAGAAAAAGGCACAGTCATTTGATCAGGAAATTTTCTTATATATTTATGCAATCATCATGATTTCAGTTTCTTTAATTGGAATTATGAGAAGTGGCTTTTTAGGAGAATTGCTTGCTAATCTAATGATGTTTCTGTTTGGTACTTATTATGCAGTCATCTTCTGTATCCTTTTGATTGCTGGTGTGTGGATTATTTTTAGGAAGCAATTACCAACTTTTAGTTCAAAAAGATTATTAGGTGTTGTGTTTGCGTTATTAGCTCTTGTATTATGGACTTCTATTCCTAAAAGTGGTTTGATTGGAAAAGAAGCTTTCGAATCATTTATGAAGAATGGATTAGTGATTCTAAAAGGTGGTCAAGCATTGGCACAGGGTGGTCTAGTTGGTGCATGTTTTTACTTTTTAACTTCTAGTTTAGTAGATATCACGGGAACATATATTATTATCATTGCTTTATTTCTATTAGCGATTTTATTGTTGATCGATCGTGATTATTTATCAAATCTATGGAGTCGTATTCAATCATTTATAAAAATGCCATTTACTTCAAAACAAAAAGAGAAGAAAGAAAAAATAGAGAAAAAAGAGAAGATGGAACCGGAGTTAATAACGCTTCCAATAACAGAACCGGAGCTTCATTTTATTCATTTAAATCAGAAGGAACAACAAGCTTCTTTTGTGATGGAGGAACCATCTGTACCGATTGAAGAGGAATCGGTTGAGGAAATTGCTCAAACTGAAGAAGATTCTACGAAACAAAAGGTGGAAACACAACGCTATGATGATTATACAAATTATCGTTTACCTTCCATTGCTAGAATGCTAGAAAAGAGTGTTTTAACAAGGAGTCGTAATAATGAAGTGGCGGCGCGTAATAAAGGAAAACAACTGATTGATATTCTTGCTCAATTTTCGATATCAGCACAGTTAATCGATACTTATATTGGCCCTTCTGTTACTAAATTTGTGATTAAACCAGACGTTGGTGTAAAAGTTAATAAAATTCTAAATCTTCAGGATAATATTAAAATGGAGTTAGCTGCTAAAGATATTCGTATTGAGGCTCCTATTCCGGGTAGAAATGGAGTTGGGGTAGAGATTCCTAATGTTGAAACGACTGTTGTCAGTATGAGAGAAATTATGGAATCAATTCCTGCTGATAAAAAGAATAAGAAATTATTAGTTGCTTTAGGAAAAGATTTATTAGGGAATCCGGTATATTGTGAATTGGATCGGATGCCTCACTTATTGATTGCAGGATCTACTGGAAGTGGGAAATCTGTATGTATGAATTCTATCATTTGCTCGTTGTTGTTGAGAACAACACCGGCTGAGCTAAAATTGCTATTAATTGATCCGAAGAAAGTTGAATTTACTCAATATCACCAAGTACCTCATTTGATTGGGCCAGTGATTACGGATAGTAAGGATGCAGCAAGAGCTTTAGAAGTTATCTGTACGCGAATGGATCAGCGTTATGATACGTTTTCTAAGGTTGGTGTTCGTAAAATTAGCGAGTATAATGAATATGTAAAGAAACATCCAGAAGAGTCTTTAAAAGCAATGCCATTTATTGTGGTTATTATTGATGAATTAGCTGATTTGATGAATGTTGCTGGTAAAGAAGTGGAAATGTATATTCAAAGAATAACTCAGTTAGCGCGTGCTGCTGGTATTCATCTAGTGGTTGCTACGCAGCGTCCAAGTACAGATGTTATTACTGGAATTATTAAAACGAATATTCCTTCACGGATTGCGTTTGCAGTATCGAGTGGAATTGATTCTCGTACTATTTTGGATCAAATAGGTGCAGAACGTTTATTGGGCAATGGAGATATGTTATATGTTCCTTTAGGAGAGCCTTCTCCAATGCGTGTACAAGGTGTTTATGTGACGGATAAAGAAGTGGAGAATATTACAAAATATGTGTCAGAACAAG
>JAQXZJ010000068.1 GCA_029227155.1 Erysipelotrichaceae bacterium | reverse complement strand
GCGCGTAATGACAATGTATAGACATATAGTGAAAGAAGTGTTATGATGTACAAAAGTGGAGGCATGTTTTATGGATACAAATTTGAATGTTGCTATTGCACCAAAGGATTCAACGTTTCAAGTAAGAATAAATTCAGAAATTAAAAGAGCGGTTGAGGAGATTTATGCAAAAACCGGAATGACATTGACAGATGCATTTAACACCTTTATACAGCAATCTCTAAATGTTGAAGGTCTTCCTTTTATTGTTACCAAGAATAGCAAAGAAGCGTTGAGGGAACAGGCGGTTGCCATGCTGATGCTTGATTTGAAGCGAGCAGAGGAATTGGACAGATAAGCAGATGGTTTGGGGATTGGAACCGAAAAGGTACTGTTTTGCAGTGGGATATAAAGCGTGTGATTGTTTCCGTGAATACAGCCGTTGTGGAATGGTATTTTAAGTGTGACTACGAGGGAAATGCGGATGGTTTTGATGGAGTCACCATTGCTGGGTTTGATGCGGATATGAAGATTTACGATTTAAGGGAGTTTCAGTCGAAGGCAGAGCATTATTATCCGTATGGGGAATAATGGACACATTTTTATGAAAAGGTATAAGATCCCCATTAAGTTTTGGTAAATAATTTACAAACTGATGAATATTTATGAGGGTTGTTGCAGAGTTAAGGATTATCTATCTGTTTTGCAATAACCCTCGTTTTAGATATATCTATTTATGTGAAGATAAAAATGAAATGAACAAAAAAGTGTATTTCAAAACAGGAAAAGCAACTATTTTTGAATAAAATAGAGATGAAGTGAATAAAAATGTTGACTTTTGTACAAATTACACTATAATATATAATATAACATAGATGGAGTGTGGTTAATATGAAGATTAATAGCATTACAGTAGGTGGATTTAAGAATCTGAATACTACTAAATTAGAATTGGATAACATATGTGCAATTATTTCTCCAAACAACTATGGTAAATCCAACCTTTTAGAAGCAATTGATTTTGGATTTGATTTTATTCACGAATCGAGAAAAGGAAGAAAAAGCATGATGGGATGGGTAAGAGGGATCCCTTTGTGTTTGGCGTTGGAAAATTCTGAGTATAGATTTGAAATAGAATTTGAAGATGAAGAACTTGGAGAATACAAATATGTAAGATACGGTTTTTCTTTCAAATGGCATCGTGATGATGAAAAAGGTGATTGTATTACCGATGAATGGATTGAAACCAGAGAAAATACCAGTGTAAGGTACACTTCGTACTTAAAAAGAAAAGAAGGAAAATATAGAAAGAGCAAGTCAACAACGGCATATCGGAAGATTGAACTAGACGGGTTACAGTTGGCAATCGACGTATTAGGATTAATAGAAGATATAGAGATTGTAAATGTTATAAATGCAATTCAAAAAATTGCATTTAGGGTATGTTCTTCTTTAGATTTAAGAGATAGGTATCAGCCATCACCATTGGAGTATATTGAAGATGAGGAAGATTCTATAAGGTTTGATGATACAGATGTTCCTAAGGCGTTGCAACGTTTAAAAAATAAAGCACCGGAACTTTATGAGATGTTTGAAGAGTCATTATCTATAATGTTTCCGGAGTTTACCTCGATCAATTTAAATGAATACACATTAACTGATCAAAATGTGGAACGACAAATGATGGTAACTGTTGCTGATAAGAAATTGTCTGAAGAGGAGATTGAGAAGGAAATTCCCTTTAAACTTCGTGAACATATATATCGTTTGTTTGTTAAATGTGATTATATGAATCAGCCGTTAAGTATGGCTAATATGTCGACAGGAACTAAGAGAGTTATATGGTTGCTAGCCAATGCTTATATTGCTAACTATATGGAAGCAGGAATTGTTGGAATTGAAGAAATTGAGACCAGTATACATCCTAAAATGATGCGCCAGTTATTAGAAATAATAACTGAGGCGTTAGGAAATGCTCCATTAATAATCTCAAGTCATTCTCCATATTTGGTACAATACTTGAAGCCGGATAAAATATATATTGGCGTTCCGAACAATCGAGGAGTAGCGGAATTTAGAAGAATTCAAAAAAATAAAATGAAAGTTATTATATCAAATGCGAGAGATATGGGGCTTTCAGTTGGCGAGTATTTATTTGAATTATTATCAGGTGATTCCGATTCTTATGAGACGTTGGAAAGCTTTCTGGAGGTGCTTGATAGTTAATGGATAATTATACAGAAGGCATTGCTTTTATTCTTGAAGGAGCGACGGAAAAAGTTTTTTATAAAGCGTATTTGGAATACCTAAGTGCTTTGGATGAAAAGACTTCGTTGATTAGGAATAAATCAAAAGATGATGGAGAAATAATTTTCTGTTGGCAATCTGGTGAAAAAAAGATTCTTATCAAATTTTATGTTGTTGGTACCATAACGCAGATTGTTCATTCTGGTAAGTGGTTTCTTAATATGTGTAGTAAAAAACATAAAATGCCTTGGACTGTCTACTTGTGTTATGATACAGATTCTTCTAATTCAAATATAAGTAAGTTTTATGAAGGTGATTGGAAGATATTGAGGCAGGATTTAGAAAAATCGAAAACAACTACAATAGTTGATTTGGCTGCCAGTGCAGATATAGAAGATATTATGCT
>JAQXZJ010000067.1 GCA_029227155.1 Erysipelotrichaceae bacterium | reverse complement strand
ATTATACCATTTTTGAAAGGATTTTGCACTATTTTTATACCTAAAATTTCATTTTTAAAACCCGCCAAACGCACTTGTTTAGCGGGTTTTATTCACTTTTGAGCTTTTAAAATGGGGAAACTCAAAGGTAATGCAAAAATGATATCAAAAAAATGAATAAAAAATCGGGAACGATACATTTTGAATTATTACATCCTTCCTTTGCGCTCCTATTCAAAATCGTCATCTTTATAACTGTGTTTCATTTGAATACCTCCCGGAACAATTCATCAATTGACTTCTGTTCCCGTTGACGAATTGCATCCACTTCATCAAACAATACAACTTCTCCCTCTTTTAAGAAAATGACGCTATCGAATACTTTTTCAACATCTTGAATCAGATGAGTAGAAATCAACACCAAAGAATCCTCCTCATAGTTATTCAAAATAGTATCCAAAATTAAATCTCTAGCCGCAGGATCCACCCCACCAATCGGTTCATCTAAGATATAAATTTTTGCACGTCTGCTCATTACCAATGCCAATTGAAACTTTTCTTTGTTTCCTTTTGATAATGATTTTAAACGAACTTTCTTATCAATATTCATTCGTTCTAATAAAGCATTCATTTTCTGTTCATCAAAATCGATATACATATCACGAAATAATTGAATCGCATCTGATCCCGTCATCCAATTTGATAAGTACGTCGTATCTGGTAAATAAGATATCAATGATTTTGTATAAGCATTTGGCTTTTGCCCTGCAATTAAGACTTCTCCATTATACTTTTTTTATAACCCATTTAAAACTTTGATCAATGTCGTCTTACCAGAACCATTCGGACCTAACAAACCAACAATTTGTCCTGATTTTAATGATAAATTCACATTTTTCAATGCAACATGATTCCCATAAGATTTAGTTAAACCTTTGATTTGAATCACTTCATCATTTATGATTATCTTCTCCCTTCCATTCACTTCTTAGAAACTCTTTCATTTCTTCCTCTTGAAATGACATCTTTCGCATCCAAGCTAGATATTCTTGAGTCTTAGAAACAGCTAGTTTTCTTTTCTCTTTGTCTACCTGTTGTTTGGAAACACATACAAATCGGCCATTGGTACGTTCCGTACGAATCAACCCTTCTTTTTCAAGTTCCGTCAAAGATTTCTGAACCGTATTCGGATTCACACCAAATAACAAAGCTAATTCACGAACGCTTTTTACCTTATCATTCTCTTTTAATTCTCCAGAAACAATCTGATGACGAATAATATTCATAACCTGAATATAAATAGGTTCATTGTTATTAAACTTTTCCATATTCTTCACCTCTTGTACTGTTTATATAATACAGTAATACAGTGATTCTGTCAATCATTCTAATGTTCTATAAAATAAATGACATCATTATAAACCACGTCACGATATCCTTTAACCGCTTTTTTTAATATTCCTTCTTGCGCAAATCCTAGTTTCTCTAATAGTTTTCTAGATGCAATATTATCCTCAAAGCAACGAGCTGTGATACCTGTTAATTCTAATTGATTCCATGCAAAAGAAAGAATTACTTCCAATGCTTCATACATTAAACCACGCGAGCAATACTCTTCGCTTAACCAATAGGAAAGCTCCATCGTATGGGTATGATACCGAATTGAATCAGAATGCAAATAAACAGCTCCGATTGCTTGATGTGTTTCTAATAGTTCCAAATACCAAACAAAATCAGTTTCCGCATCCGCTTGAATCATCTGTTTCATTTCCTGTTCTGTTAAACGATTCATACAATTATATTTCAAAACATACTCACTTTGACGCACTGGATATAAAGCATCAAAATCAGTTCCCTTTGCTTTACGCAACAATAATCGTTTCGTCCTCCATTCATTTCTCATTTTCAATCACCTTTTTTACTAATTGCCAAGCAATACTTCCTTCTTTCATATAGGATAATGCTTCATCAAAAGCAAACCATTGCGCCTGATCTACTTCTTTCGATAAATGAAACTCCGCTTTCTTCACCTTAGCACAAAATCCCAGCATCAACATTTCCTTTTTCTGATACGGATAACTTTTTATATATTGTAATTCTTTTACATCCAGTCCCAATTCCTCTTTCACTTCTCGTTTTACAGTTTCCTCAGCAGATTCTTGCATTTGCATGATTCCCGCAACACAGATATAAGCATTTGAAGATACATATCCCTGACGAATCAATGCTACTTCTTGTTGTTCATTGATCACAGCACATATGATCGAAGTCGTAAACGCATCCCACCAAGGTCTTTGACAACTACTACAAAAAGGGATGTTTCCTTCATCCCCAATTTCTTTCTCTATTAGTTTTGTTCCACACATTGGGCAAAATATATATCGCATCCTACATTCTCCTAAATGATTTTTCTTTCTTTACAGAAGTAATAGATTCCATCTTGATCAACCGTATCACAAATCGCATCCGCACATACTTTCACATCATCCGTTGCATTCCCCATCGCTACACCCAATCCTACAGCATTCAACATTTCAATATCATTAGTTCCATCACCAAACGCCATTGCTTCTTTTTTGGTTAAATGAAAATGCTCTAACACCTTTTGTACACCAAGTCCCTTGCCACCATTTGCAGGAATCACATCCACAGCTCGTGTCCACCAAGCAGTTATTTTTGCACCCGTAACTCCTTTTAATATTGCTGGATAATCCTCAGGATAACATCCAATCATCAACTGATAAATTTCTTCTCTTTGTAACGTATCAAAATCCGGTACAATATCCACAACTCCTTGTGATATCGCAAAATAATCTTCAATATCAGAATCCGTTCCATTGGCACCCAAACGATTTGCGGAAGCCAAAACAACCGCACGACCAATCTGTTGTGCATTTTCAATAATCAGCTGCACATCCTTAGATGGAATCGGATTCTTATAAATAACCTCATTATCTGTACAGCAATAAGAAGCATTAAACGTTAAATAAGCATCAAACTTCAATCCATTAAAATCGGGCAAGCAAAAACACGGTCTGCCTGTAGCTACACAGATTTTAATTCCATTTTGTTGCAATTGCTGTAGTGTTTTTAACATCAATGGAGAAATTGGCTGATTCCCCATTTTGACCAATGTCCCATCTAAATCGAAAAATGCGATTTTAATTTGATTTCTTTCCATCATTCTTCTCCCCCTTAACTCATCCACTCAACTTGTTTGATAAAATCATACCATGCTTGGTCAATATATTTAGTAAGTCCTATATAATATTCTTCATTATATGGAACAAATAGATATGCTTCATCTTGAAAACTATCACTATGATACTTCTCTGTACCAAAATATTCTTCTGCATATTGATCCACACATTGAGGATAGTTCATCTTTAAATTCGATGCTTGGAAATTATAAAACTGCCTAGAAAAGTTCTTAGCAACTGGTTCAAAAAAACCACTTCTTATATTTCCATGAAAAGGTCCTTGATCTCGTATCCATTCTCGCAAATCAACCTCCTTTTGTGGCAATTGTGGACAGGCATTTAAAAGGCGTTCACTTAATAATCCATGTTCCATACACCATCTAAAATAGATAGCAATATGATTCCATGCTGCTATTTCATCCACTGGCAAGTGTTTATCTTGAATCTTCCGTCTATGATTCTCACCAATATCTAATAATTTTCCCCAATAAGCATTCGGTTCTTTTGGCTTACCTGTCATCAAATCAATCGTATAGTGACGAATTAAATCTTCAATCATCTCTTCTGTTAACCGAATTGTGATATGATCAGTATCATAGTCTGAAATCTTAGTTACTTGTTTGATAAAATCTTCATAACGAATACAGTTTTGTTCAGGCAACATCACATAATATTCCTCTGTTTTTATATTCGGATTAAAACAGATAAACCTTTTCTTTGGAATTACTGTTTCAATTTCTAATCCAATAAAACAGGACGCAAAAATCGTTCCATCCTTCCGCTGATAATAAACAGGGTCTGCATAATAAACATCCATTTCTTGCAACCGATGTAACAGATCCTTAAACCCCTCTAAGCTTCCTTGTATCTCTTGGAATTCTTTTGTCCCCAATATAATGGGATTCTTTGCCCCAAATATCGTAAAGGCTTGCATCTTTTTTGATTGTATCTGTTGTTCCATATCCAAAATTGCATCTAAACTAATCGATTTATCTTGTTCCATATATAAATCAAGATAGTTCATTGCGATTGCTTCTCCATTACGGAATACATCAAATACAGGAATCCTTTTACAGATCCACGCAACAATCCGATAGAACAAAGCAATCTCATTCACAGTCGATGGTAAAGAAAGTCGTAAAAGAATACTCTGATTTTCTTCAGAGAATTCAATTCCTCTTCCAATTTGTTTAGGATCAAACAAAATCGTATATCGTCCCGTTTTCTCTTCCTCTAAGACAAAGTTATTACTATAAATTCCATACTCTAACTTCATAGCCTGAGCAACACTTTTAGCAGAAATGGAAGATTTATTTTTCTGTTTGATTTCGATACAAACCGCCATTGTTCCTTCCTCCCCATTTTTAATATTTTATCACAAAAACAAAAAGGGTCTTTACCCTTCTATGATTGTATTTCTCTATTTTTATCTATTTGTACTAATAGAGCTACAGATCCTAAAATAATGACACAGCCAAGCACTTTAGGTAACGTTAATCTTTCATTAAGAAAAAGCCATCCACCAAAGATCGCACTCACAGGCTCAAACATACTGAAAATAGCAGCATCACTAGCGCTTAAAGACCGCATCCCTCTTTGTAAAAAATAAACAGCTAGAAAAGAAGTACCCATAGCAATCAGAAACGCATATAAAAACCCTACTGGTTCCATTTCAAATAATACCAAGCGATTCCTAATTAAACTATAAAATAGTGCAAAGATACAAGAAAAAAGTGATAAATAAAAAGTTAGTTTATAAGAGTTCAACTGATTTAAATGAAATCGTTCAACTCCTAATAAATAGAAAGCATACGTCATGCTTGATAACAATGATAACAAAATTCCTAAGCCTAATTGATTATTCGCGTTGCTTTGTTCTAAAAAGAAAAAGATTCCACAAGTCGCAAACAAAAGAACCATTCCTTTTTGTTTCGATAGTTTTTCTTTAAAAACGATTACTCCTATTAAAGTTACAAATACAGGATATAAGAAATGAATCGTAGTCACCGTACCAACTGGCAAATATATATATGCTTGATACAACAATAATCCTGTCAGTGTTGTACCACCAATACCAACCAAAGCAATCTTACCGATGGTTTTCCTATCTAATCGCAAATTGATTCGTTTTCTTTTACAAATTGTCCATACTACTGGAAGCACAAAAAGATTTCTTAAAAAAATCAATGTTTCAGAATTTGCTTTTGCTTGATAATCAAACATACATATTAAAGGAGTAAAGCCAAATAATACCGCAGACATTACGGTAAATATAATCCCTTTTTTCCGTTCCATACAATCCTTCTTTCTCAAACAAATTTATTTTACGCTATCTTTCTTTTAAATCCAAGAAAAAAAGAGATTCTTTATGAACCTCTTTATTCACCTGTCGCAAGTTTACGACGAATCCGAGTAGAAAAGAATTCTATAATCATAACTAAAACCATCAATCCTACTAAGAAAGCACCGACAATACTCCAACGACGAGAATTGATTGCCTGAATCAATGCAGCACCAATTCCTCCAGCACCAGCAATACCTAAGGTACTTGCATCTTTAATATTAATATCAAAACGATAAATGGTAGTTGAAATAAAGTTCGCATACAACTGTGGTAATACCCCTACACGAATCTTCTCAAATGTATTACATCCTGCAGCATCCAACGATTCTAAGATTCCTGTATTTAAGTCTTCAATTGCTGTAATATACATTTTTGATATCATACCAATCGAACAGATACTTTGCGTAACAACCCCACAAAATGCTCCAGGTCCTGTTACCCGAATCCATACAAGAGCCCATACCAAAGAAGGGATCGTACGAATCAATAAAATAATTGCACGAACGACAAAAGCAATTGGGCGTCCAACAATATTCTCACTCGCCAAAAAGCTTACAGGAATCGCTAAAATAGCCCCAAAAACCGTTCCCAAGATTGCAATCGCAATCGTTTGAAACAACAAATAAGGAACTGCTTCTTTACTTAAACTAAATAGCATCGATGTATCTGGATGCAACAAACCATACACCATACCATAAGCAACTTCCGTACCTTTATTCGTAATCCCATTAAACTCAATACCCTCTGCTGACCAAACAATCAAACCAACCACAATAAGACTTGTTAAAGCATATAACCAAGCTTTCCGAGGTCGATTATCATACATTTCAAAAATTGACATATCGTAATCTCCTCCCTAGCTTAGCTTTCTTCTTAATTGTGTACTAATCTGATCAATGATCAGAACCGTAACAAACAATGACAACAACACCACACCTAATCCGTGGTAATCACGCCATCCGATCCGTTCATTAATTAGAATTCCAAGTCCACCAGCACCAACATAACCTAGAATTGCTGCTGAACGTACATTCATTTCAAAGCAATACAAACAATGGCTTAAATAAGTTGGCAAAATCTGAGGAATACAAGCCGTCCAGAACGCTTCAAACTTATTACATCCCATCGATTCTAATGCTTCAAACGGACCTAAATCAATCGTTTCAATACTTTCGAACAACATTTTACCAACAACACCGAAAGTAAAGAACACAATAGCTACTGTTCCAGCAAAAGTACCAAAACCAAAAACAAGCGCAAACATAGAAGCTAAAATTAAAGTTGGAATGGTACGAATAATCCCTAAAACAAAACGAACAGCACCCAATATAATACGATTTTTATTAATATTGCTTGATGCTAAAATAGCAAACGGCAAAGCCAATAAACAACCCACAACAGACCCCATCAATGACATTTTGATCGTGTCCACTAATGGTCCTACTACTTTATTAAAATAACTAAAATCCGGTTGAAAGATCTTTCCTAAAATAGCACTCAACTGATAGAAACGTTCAATGATAATTCTCAAATCAAATCCCGTCAACATAATAGAAATCGCAATCACGATCAATACCGCACCAGCAATAAATGGAACCCTTGATTGTGGACGATCTACCGTATGTCCATTCGCTAAAACAATATGTTCCGGCTTAAAAATCCGGTCAAACAAACTTACTTTTTTCATAGGCAACACCTATTGGTTCTCACTAGTAGGAACTTCTTTTCCATTATAAACCTGATCCAATACTTCTTTCGTTACTTCACTAGTAGGTCCATCAAATACAATTTCTCCTGCTCGAATACCAATCACTCGATCGGCATATTCCAATGCCAGATCCACATGGTGAATGTTCAATAGAATCGAAATATTCATCTCTTTGTTAATCCGTTTAAAGTCACTCATAACCACCTTTGCGGTAATCGGATCAAGTGCAGCAACCGGCTCATCCGCAAGAATAATGGATGGATTTTGGTTTAAGGTACGTGCTAAAGCAACCCGTTGTTGCTGACCACCTGAAAGTTGGTCACAACGAGTATAAGCTTTATCCAAAATTCCGACTTTATCTAACGCTTCTAACGCTTTCAGTTTCTCTTCTTTGGTATAAATTCCAAACAACGTACGATACCAAGGCATATCTGGAACCATACTTGCTAAAACATTGTTGATGACTGTTGATCTAGTCACCAAGTTAAACGATTGGAAAATCATACCAATTTTGCGTCTAAATCTTCTTAACGCCTTCCCCTTGAGCGTGTTCACATCAACACCATCAACAAGCACCTGACCACTTGTCACATCGTGCATACGGTTTACGGTACGAATCAAAGTTGATTTTCCAGCACCTGATAAACCAATAATCGCAACAAACTCTCCTTGTTCGATTTTTAATGTTACATCTTTTAAACCCTGTACCCCATTTGGATACACTTTACTTGCATTTATAAATTCAATCATATCTTTTTCCTCTATCTTTTCTGGTAGATGATACAAAATCGGAGCAGCCAAACCTATGACTGCTCCCATTCGTTTTTTATACAAATACTATTTAACAGCTTCTAAAGCAGCACGTGCTCCGTCATAATCAGAGTCTTTTGCTTTTGCATATCCAGTATGAGAATAGCATTCGAAAATAGCTTTTCCTTCTTCTGAATTAATTACATTGATCAAAGCGTTTTGAATAGCAGCAATGAAGTCTTCATTGTAAACTTCTTTTTTAGCTTTTGTGATAGCAACTGTATCGTTATAGATACCAGGAGTGACACCAATAACATTTAATTCATTCCAGATACTGTCTGTACGACCTAAACCAGCTTTACCAGTAGCATCTTTTTCTGTTACAGGCAAATTCCAAGAAGCTTCATAGTCATTTCTTCCATCTGCATAACAAACAATGATATCTACTTCTTCAGCAGCAGCTTGAGCAAATGCTGTACCATAACCTGAATCTAGTGGAATTACATTTGATAAATCAGACACTTTTTTACCATCATAGTTATCCATCAACCATAAAGTTGGATAAATGTAACCAGCTGAACTTGAAGTTTTTTGTACAGCCCATGTAGCTTTATCTAAATCTTCCCAAGTTAATTCTTCACCATTATTAACTTTTTCAGCTAATTGTTTACCATATTCAGATGGTGTAGCATAGATTAATGAACGATAGTAAGTAACTTGTGGTCCATCTTTCTTTGTAGCGTTAGCATCACCATTCCAAGTTCTTGGATCTGTAGAGTCATTTGACAATCCATTTCTTGTAGCTGTTAAGATAACATCAACTTCATCACTATAAAGTGCATATGTACCACCTGGTAACCAGCCTAAATCTACTGAACCAGCAGCCATAGCTTCACCAGTTGCATCGTAGCTGCTACCAACAGTAATGTTGATATTTTCTACTTCATAACCTTCTTCAGCTAATGCAGCTTTCAATAATTCTGGCAAATTCTTTGTTCCTGTAAGAATGACATCAGCATCTTTTGATGGAACAAACTGAAGTTCTAATTTTTCAATTTTGCCACCTTCAGTGTTTCCTTTACCACCATTTGATCCGCAGCCTGTTAAAAGAAGGCATACGATCAATAAAGCAATAAACTTTTTCATGTAATATTTCCCTCCATTAGTGCCTTGCACCATATATAAGTATGAATGTCTATTCCAATTTTGTCAATGATAAACCAAGATTAATTATTTTTTCTTTTAAATAATTACAAAATTTTAGAATTACTTCTCTTTTCCTATTAAAAACAAGCTATAATATATAGGAATCGAGGCTAAAACAATGAGTGAATGGAAAGAAATAAAAATTACCGATATTAAAAATTTTAGAATTGGACATGCAGAAGATGAAGATCATGCGACCGGATGTTCTGTTATTATCTGTGATAAAAAAGCCCCTTGTGGTGTTGATGTACGTGGAGGAGGCCCTGCTTCACGAGAAACCGAATTACTTAATCCTACTGCTTCTAATGATGGTGTACACGCTGTATTTTTAAGTGGAGGCAGTGCTTATGGATTAGATGTTGCTGGTGGGATTATGAACTATCTAGAAGAAAAGAAAATCGGCTTAAAAGTTGGTTCAAATCTTGTACCAATTGTAGTTGGTTCCTGTATATTTGATTTAGAATGTGTTGATGGCAAAGTAAGACCTGATGCCAAAATGGGATATGCTGCTTGTGTTGATAGCGAACAAAACATTGACCGCAATGGAAATGTAGGAGGTGGCATGGGCGCAACCGTTGGAAAAATGCATGGAAACAATTACTGTATGAAATCAGGGCTAGGAACCTATGCTTTGCAAGTTGGAAAGCTACAAGTTGGAGCAATCGTCATTGTAAATGCTATTGGGGATGTATTTGAAATTGATTCCAACAAACAATTAGCCGGTTTATTGAATCATTCCAAAACTGAAATGTTAAACAGTGAAATAGAGGCCGTCAAATTACTACAATTAAAAAACTTCTTCACTGCTAACACAACCATTGGTGCCATCATTACCAATGCTAACTTAAGTAAAGCAGATATGAAAAAAGTAGCTCAGCTTGCATCCAATGGAATTGCACGTACTATTCGTCCAGTGAATACTTCTATGGATGGAGATAGTATCTATGCGATGTGTTGCGGAAAAGTAAAATCCAGTGCAGATGTTGTTGGAACATTAGCAGCCCACGCATTAGCAAAAGCAGTCAATCGGGCAGTATTAGAGACCGAAGAAAAATATGGTTACAAATCTGCTCAATCGTTTCTAAAAGAAAGCGTAGTTTAATTTAAACTACGCTGTTTTTATTCATCCATAAATACACTATTCCCAATAAATTCCGCTAAAATCGAATTCCTTGGAACATTTGTTTCATCTCCATCTAAAAAGTACTCCAATAATTTCCGTAATCGATTTGCTTCTAAATATCCTGGTTCATGAATTTGAATATCTGCTAATAATCGAACTGCAATCTTCTTTAAGATCGACATCTCATAAACCATTGATGTATTAAAAATCACATCTGCTTGTTCCTGATATGGATAAATGTACTGATGCTCACCTGCTTCGACTTTTGGCCAACATTCAATTGTTTTTGCAGCAGACCGTCCCCTAAACTGATAATCTCTTACCATTCTACGAATCATCCGATAATCAGAAGTTGGAATTCGATTATGATTATCATAATTTAAATGAGTTAACGCATTGATATAAATTTTAAATTTTGCTTCTTCATCAATCATTTGAGAACTCAACGGATTTAATGCATGAATTCCCTCAACAATTAATATACCATTCTCTTTTAAACATGTTTTCTGATTCGCCCATTTTCTGTGTCCGCTAATAAAATCAAAGGTAGGAAGTGCTAATGATTCTCCTGCTAACAAGCGATTGATTGTATCATTAAATAATGGAAGATCCACCGCATGAATATTTTCAAAATCAAAACTTCCATCCGGCAATCTAGGAGTATCTTCTCGATTTAAATAAAAATCATCCATTGAAAGTGTTATTGGTTCTAATCCTTCCAGTTTTAATTGAATCCCTAAGCGCTTAGAAAAAGTTGTTTTTCCTGCTGAACTAGGTCCAGCAATTAAAATCACTTTCTTTGGATGTTCAGCATGAAGAATCTTGGAAGCTAAGATTGCTAAATTCTTTTCCACCATAGCTTCACACATCAAAATCAAATCTGTATAACGATTTTCTTTGATGCGTCGGTTTAAATCCGCAACAGTAGAAACCCCAATTTTTCTGCCCCAAGCTTCATATTCCTGAAAGACACCATATAATTTAGCTTGATCTTCATATTGATCTGTCGTTCCTAACAACACTCCATCTCGATATATATGTAAGTAAAATTCATCGAGATAAGACACATCAGGATACATGACACCATAAAAATAATCATAGATTCCACACAATTCATAAATGCTGCTTTTATCACTTAAACGATAACGTAATAAATCCGCTTTATCCTGCAATCCATATTCTTCAAAAAAAGCAACCACCTGATCTGTTTCCATTACTTGTCGATGAATCACTTCTTTCTGATCAATCATTTCCTGCATTTTTTTACGAATGTTAGATATTACTTCTTTATCCAAAGAAACGCCTTCTATTCTACAGAATAAACAAGAAGAAAGTGTATGCTCAATATGTACCGTACAAGTAGGATAAAGTAATTTAACAGCCGCAATAAAGAGAAAACTTAATGTTCTTTCCTCCATAAAACGACCTGTTGTACTATTCTTATTTACAAACTCCAATATGCCATCATCTTTCAGATAATAGTTCAAGTCATGAAGTTTCCCATTAAAAATCCCACCAATAACTTGATGATTCTTATCATATTGTATCGCCAATTCTTGAATTGACATTGGTTTATAAAATACCAATGTTTGATGATCAATTTGTATATTCATATCACTTCACCAACCCTTACGATACTCATTTTATCATATTCTATTATTCTGTTAATAAGAAATTCTTATAAAAAAATCCCATTTTTTGAAATGGGATTTTATCTAACTAACGATTACGAATTGCAGCTTGAGCAGCAGCTAAACGAGCTAGAGGCACACGGAATGGACTACAAGAAACATAGTCTAAACCAACTCTATGACAGAATTCAACACTTGAAGGTTCTCCACCATGTTCACCACAAATACCTAAATGGATATCTGGACGAGTTTGTTTACCTAACTTAACAGCTAATTCAACAAGTTTTCCAACACCATTTTGGTCTACTTTAGCGAATGGATCAGTTTCAAAGATGTTTTTAGCATAGTATTCTGATAAGAATTTTCCCGCATCATCTCTTGAGAAACCAAATGTCATTTGTGTTAAGTCATTTGTACCAAATGAGAAGAATTCTGCTTCTTTCGCAATTTCATCAGCTGTAACAGCAGCTCTTGGGATTTCAATCATTGTACCAACATGGTATTCCATATCAATATCTGCATCTGCAATGATCTTATCAGCTGTTTCAACTACAACCTTCTTAACATATTTTAATTCATTTACGTCACCAACAAGAGGAATCATGATTTCAGGTGTAATCTTGATACCTTTTTTGTTAACGTTGATTGCTGCTTCGATAACAGCACGTGTTTGCATTCTTGCAATTTCAGGATATGTAATTGCCAAACGACATCCACGATGTCCCATCATTGGATTGAATTCTTTTAATGATTCAACACGTGTTTTTAATTGTTCGAAAGTAATACCTAAAGATTCAGCTAAAGGTTTCATTTCTTCATCTGTATGAGGCAAGAATTCATGTAGAGGTGGATCTAAGTAACGAATTACAACTGGATCGCCTTCCATAGCCTCAAATAATCCTTCAAAGTCACTTCTTTGATAAGGTAAAATCTTTTCTAAAGCTTCTTCTCTTGCTTCAACTGTATCAGCAGTAATCATTCTTCTGAAGTTGAAAATTCTTTCTTCTTCAAAGAACATATGTTCTGTACGACACAAACCAATACCTTCTGCACCAAATTTACGAGCTTGTTTAGCATCTTTTGGAGAATCAGCATTTGTTCTTACTTGTAATCTTCTTACACGATCAGCCCATCCCATAAATACTTCGAAATCACCGCTGATTTCAGGAGCAACTGTCTTAATTTGTTCACCATAAACATAACCTGTAGAACCATCTAAGCTCATCCAGTCACCTTCATGATATACTTTACCATCTTTTGTTGTAACTGTTTTTGATGATTCATCAATAACTAATTCACCACAACCAGATACACAGCATGTTCCCATACCACGAGCAACTACAGCAGCATGAGATGTCATACCACCACGGATCGTTAATACGCCATGAGCTAAGTTCATACCTTCAATATCTTCAGGACTTGTTTCTAAACGTACTAATAAGATATCTTTTTCACCAGCTTTATGAGCTTCCATTACATCTTCAGCTGTGAAATAAATCTTACCAGTAGCAGCTCCTGGAGATGCTGCTAAACCTTTTGCTACAACATTAGCAGCAGCTAATGCAGCTTGGTCAAAGTTAGGATGCAACAATTGATCTAGTTGTTTTGGTTCAACTTTCATCAATGCTTCTTCTTCAGTAATCATTCCTTCATTAACCATATCTACAGCAACTTTTAAAGCAGCTTGAGCGGTTCTTTTACCATTACGTGTTTGTAACATGAATAAATGACCATTTTCAATCGTAAATTCCATGTCTTGCATATCTTTATAATGGTTTTCCAAAATATCACAAATCTTAACGAATTGTTCATAACATTCTGGCATAACTTCTTTTAGTGTTTCAATTGATTGAGGTGTACGAATACCAGCAACAACATCTTCACCTTGTGCATTCATTAAGTATTCGCCATATAACTTCTTTTCACCAGTAGCTGGGTTTCTTGTAAATGCAACACCCGTTCCACAGTCATTTCCACGGTTACCATAAACCATTTCTTGTACGTTAACTGCTGTACCCCATGTTGAAGGAATATCATTTAAACGACGATAAGTAATTGCACGTTCGTTATTCCAACTTCTAAATACAGCTTTAACAGCTTCAATTAATTGAACTTTTGGATCTTGTGGGAATTCTTCATTCGCAAAGCTCTTATATTCAGCTTTGTAAATTTCAACAACTTCCATTAAATCTTCAGCCGTTAATTCTGTGTCATATTGAACACCTTTTTGTTCTTTAATAACATCAAATTTTCTTTCAAATGAGCTTTTTGGGAATCCGCAAACAACAT
>JAQXZJ010000066.1 GCA_029227155.1 Erysipelotrichaceae bacterium | reverse complement strand
ATAAGATACATAGAAACCAGCACCACCTTCACAAAATATAGAACCACAAGGATTTTCAACATCGGCATCACAATCATAATGAAACTGTTCGATGATTTCTTCTGGATTGGTACAGATATCATACCCATCAAGGGAACAGGTAAGTTTTCCTAGTCCTTTGGTATAGTTCAAAACTTCACTTTGATAATTGGCTAATGTGCGAACGGGTGCTTTTCCTGTTACGATACACATATCGCTTTGTTGGTCTTCAATTTTAAAGGAGCCAGAACGCTGTTCGATGTCAAACATGGCACGACTTAAATAGGTACTAGGGAGTATCAGTTGATATTGATAATAGGGTTCTAATAAGATGGATTGACTTTTTCGTAGTCCATGACGAACAGCTCGATAGGTTGCCTGTCTAAAGTCCCCACCTTCTGTATGCTTGATATGGGCTTTTCCTGATACTAAGGTTATTTTCATATCAGTAATTGGAGAACCAGTTAAGATGCCACGATGTTTTTTCTCTTGTAAGTGTGTGAGAATCAGTCGTTGCCAATTCTTTGCTAAACGATCTTCATCGCAATTGGTAGAGAAGATAAGTCCACTGCCTCGAGGCAATGGTTCTAATAATAAATGGACTTCGGCATAATGCTTTAATGGCTCAAAATGGCCTACACCCTCAACAGTATCTTGAATGGTTTCCATAAAGATGACACTGCCTTGATCAAAGGAAACTTCCACTCCAAAACGATTTAAAATAATATTTTTCAGAATTTCAATCTGAATTTCACCCATTAACTGTAAATGAATTTCTTTCAATTCTTCTTCATAACTGACTTTTAATTCAGGATTTTCATCACATAGAATCTGTAAGTTCTTTAACATATTTTGAATATCACAATCTTTCGGTAAAAGTAGGCGATAGTTCATGTAACTAGATAGCATTGTGGTGTTTTTCACTTCATAGCCAAGAGCATCATTGGCTTGTAAAGATAGGCCAGATACTGCACAGACATTTCCAGGAAATACTTCTTGGACTGTTTCATATTTGTCGGCAGAATATAAGCGAATCTGGTCTACTTTTTCATCATGGATGATTTCTTTCGCTTTTAAAGAACCACCTGTAATTTTCATATGTACCCAACGTTTATTATCTTCATGACTTACTTTAAATATTTTGGCTCCAAAAGAAGTAGGGTATTCTTTTTGAATGGTGAACGCATTTAAGATGTCTAACAATTCTTTGACTCCATCTTCTTTTAGAGCACTGCCAAAGATACATGGAAACACATGCAATTGTTGGATTTCTTGTTGGATATCTTCAGTTGTAATTGCTTGGTTTAATGCTTTTTCTAATAGTTCCTCACTATTGGTCGCAATAGTATCATGAAGCTGGTCATATCCTTCGGTAACATCAACGATTGTTGAATCTAATGTATGTAAGTTATTGAGTAGTTCTTCTTTGGTATGATAACTAATATCCATCTTATTCACAAAGATAAAAGTCGGTATCTGATAATGTTTTAATAATTTCCAGATGGTTTCGGTATGGCTTTGAATACCGTCACATCCATTGATAACTAAAATAGCATAGTCTAATACTTGTAAGCAACGTTCCATTTCACTGGAAAAGTCCACATGACCTGGAGTGTCTATTAAAGTAAAGTCAGTATCTTTCCAATGAAATCGTGCTTGCTTTGAAAAGATCGTTATTCCACGATCTCTTTCTTGTCTATCAAAATCTAAATGTGCATCTTTATGATCCACACGGCCCTTTTTTCGAATGGCATTTGTTAAAAATAATAAGCTTTCTGATAATGTTGTTTTTCCAGCGTCTACATGCGCTACAATTCCTATAACTTGTCTTTTCATGAATTTATTATAAAGAGAAACCTAAGCTAACGCAACATCCAAAATCATCATGATCGTAAAACCGATCATGACACCTATCGTCTTTTTATGACAATGATCTTTTCCTTCTTTTTCAGGAATGAGTTCTTCACAAACGACATATATCATCGCACCAGCTGCAAAGGATAACAAAAAAGGTAGTAATATATTTAGTTGCTGGAAACAAAAAACAGTTAAGGTGCCGGCTATAGGTTCTACGATACCGGTTAAGGAACCATAGAAGAAAGCTTTTATTTTTGAATATCCGCTTTGAAATAGAGGTAAAGAAATGGTCATTCCTTCTGGTAAGTTTTGTAGAGCGATACCAATGGATAGAGCGATAGCACTGGCTAAAGAGATAGTTGTACCTTGAATAGCTAAAGCAAAGGCTACACCAACAGCCATTCCTTCGGGAATGTTGTGCATCGTTACTGCAAAGATAAACAGGAAAGTGCGTTTATGTTTATGGGATTGAAAAGAAGGTAGATGTTCTAATAAATAATCGGTGAGCAGTAGAAAACATCCTCCCGATAAAAATCCAATACTGGCAACAAGCCAACCAAAACTTCCTTGTTGTTGGGAACTATTGATTGCTGGTATCAGTAAGGACCAGATACTGGAAGCAATCATGACTCCGGAGGCAAATCCTAGTAGTAAACGTTCGAAGGCTTTAGAAGGCAATCGTCGCATAAAGATTACCATACCAGCACCAATGGTCGTTAACAAAAAAGGGAATAGTGTACCTAAAAAGGCATAAAGAAGAGAAGTAGACATAGCATGACCTCCAAGATAGCCTATGAACTACCTAAGGAAGAAAATGGGGATATACCCAAATAAAAAATAGCGGTTATCCGCTATTATAATCCTTGATATTTTAAAAGGGCAGCTTTGATTCTTTCTAACGCATCAAATACTTTCTGGTTATCTCGATAAACGCCCAATACAATTCGGAAATGACCTGCTCCACCAACTCCATAGTTGATACCATCGTTAACAGATACTTTCGCTTCTTTCACAAGATAAGAAACAATATCACTAGAATTACCTAGTTTAGAAACATCTACCCATCCTAAGAAACCGGATTCTGGCAATTCCATTGATACATTCGGAATGGAATTAATGATTTCATAGGCTTTATGACGACGTATTTCAAAGGCAGCTTCAAATTCTTTCATGAAGGACGGATCATCCAATGCCCTCATGACTGCTCTTTGACAAGCCGTATTGGTTGCACCAATTACGCCCACTGCATTGGCATACATCGAATCCATGACGGTATCGCTAGCAACGATATAACCAACACGAAGCCCACTCAATCCCATGCCTTTGGAGAAAGAGAAGACAGTGATGGTTCTTTCAAACATACCTTCTAAGGAAGCAGGAGTAATATACTCGTGTTCATAGGTATAATCTTCAAAAGCTTGATCACAGACCAAGACTAAATCATATTTGATACATACTTCCCGTAATGCTTCTAATGATGCACGATTATATACGGTAGTGGTTGGATTGTTTGGATGGGTGAGAATGATCATCTTGGTTTTTTCTGTTATATAGCTTTCCAAAACTTCTTTGTTTAACTGATATCCTTCTTCCGCTTTCAATGGTACAGGAATACCTTTTCCACCCATGATAGCAATATTTAAATAATTATTTGGATAACTTGGTGAAGGAATTAAGACTTCATCCCCATCTTCGATAAATGGTAAAATCGCAAAATAGAGTCCGGAATCTGAACCAGGAGTGATGATGATATTCCTTTCAGGATCCACATCCATGTGATTCACTTCTTTGATTTTCTTTACCAGTTTCTGTTTTAATTCAAAAGAACCAATAGGTGCTGTATAATGCGCACAAGATGGTGCTTCAATTTCCTTGATCATGGCTTCTTTTATATGTTCAGGCAACGATTGGTCAGGCATAAAAGGATCCGCCCATCCCATAAGGGCAATTCCTTGTTTTTCCATTTCTATGTAGGAACTTCCTACATCAGCTTTTTCTGTTTTTTCAAACAAACCTCCATTTGCCAATCGAAATGCTTCAATCATTTTCTGTTTCATAACGATTCACTTCCTATAACATTTCAGTTAAAACTATTTCCGAATCTCAATACCGATCTTCTTTTGTACTTTCATTAGTTTTTTGTGGGCAATATAGCGTGCTTTATTCGCACCATCTTCCAATACTTTTTCGATGATATCACTTTCCATGATTTCTTGATATTTGGCTTGAATCGTGCCTAATGTCTCGCATACTACATCAGCTACTTCTTTCTTAAATTCGCCATAACCTTTGCCTTCAAAACGAGTTACGATGCTATCGATTGGTTCCCCGCTTAAACTTGACATGATTTCTAGTAAGTTAGAAATCCCTGGTTGATTTACTTTATCATATTGAACTGCTCCAACCATATCAGTGACAGCAGACATGATTTTTTTCCGTGCAACAGCTAAATCATCTAATAAATAGATACAACCTTTATTAGTTTCGTCTGATTTGCTCATTTTCTTGGTTGGATCAGATAACGACATGATCCGTGCTCCAACTTTTGCGACTACAGGTTCTGGTACGACAAAGGTAGGAGAATAACGATTGTTAAATCGTTCTGCTAAATCACGAGCTAATTCTACATGTTGTTTTTGATCATCTCCTACAGGTACATAATCGGCATCATAAGCTAGAATATCAGCTGCCATTAATGATGGATAAACAAAAAGACCTGCAGTAATATTGGTTTCTTGTTTCGCAACTTTATCTTTATATTGTGTCATACGATTCAATTCACCCATATAGGTATTACATGTCAATAAAAACCCTAATTGTGCCTGTTCCATGACATCAGACTGTAAAAAGATGCAAGATTTTTGAGGATCGAGTCCACAAGCAAGATAAAGAGCAATGGCGTCTTTTAAGTTCTTACGCAATTCTTTTGGATCTTGATATACCGTAACACAATGTAAATTGGCAATAAAGACAAACATTTCATACTCATCTTGATAGGCTACAAAGTTTCGTAAAGCCCCAATGTAATTGCCAAGGGTTAATTGTCCGCTTGGTTTGATTCCGCTTAACATTCGTTTCATTTTTTATTCCTCCTTAAATAAAAAAACGTCCCAAAGGGACGTTAAATAACGTGGTACCACCCAAATTCAACCGATCAAGGTTCTTATTACAGATAACGGCTGTCTCCGGCTTCCATTTCCTGAAGCAACTCCGAAATCCCAATTCATTTTCACGATGGAGGAAACTTTCACCAAACGTTCCTTCTCTAGACCATCTCAAAAGAAAACTACTTCATTTCTTCTTTGTTGTTAGTAATAATTTAACACAAACGCTCGGAAAGTCAATTGATTTTTGTTATAATACAAACAGGTGGTGATATCTATGATATTAGTGTATACATCTTTTGGTTGTGCGTCATGTCGTAAAGTAAAACAGTGGTTAAAGGACCACAATATGCCTTTTGTAGAAAAGAATATCTTTACAGCGATGTTGAACGAAAAAGAATTACGGATGTTATTGCGTCGTAGTGAAAATGGAACGGATGATATCATCTCTAAACATTCCAAAATTATCAAAGAGAATCATATTGATATAGATGAGATGAGTACTAATGAATTGATTCAATTTATTCAACAGAATCCATCGGTATTAAAACGTCCAATTATGTTAGATGAACGTCGTTTTTTAGTTGGCTATGATGAAGAAGAAATTGAAGTATTTATTCCAAGAGAGTTACGGGCACTGGCGGACCAAAGCTGTAATGCGGAATGTCCAAACTATGAAGTTTGTGGTAAATTGAGAAAAGAATGTGCTTCAGAATAGTTTTTCTATGGATGGAGGTAAGAGAATGAAAGTATTAGTAGGATTATCAGGTGGGGTGGATTCTGCCATCGCTGCCTATTTATTAAAGAAAGATGGATATGATGTCACTTGTGCCTTTATGCGCAATTGGGATAGCATGACCAATCAGGATTTTTTAGGAAATCCAACGATTCATGATGATATTTGCCCACAGGAAAAGGACTATAACGATGCTAAAGCGGTGGCAGAGTGTTTGGGAATTGAATTGTTACGGGTGGACTTCATCAAAGAATATTGGGATTATGTGTTTACGAGTTTTCTAGATGAGTATAAAAAAGGGAGAACACCAAATCCGGATATTTTATGTAATAAATATATCAAGTTTTCTAGTTTCTTTGATTTTGCGAAATCAAAGGGTTTTGATATGGTCGCAACCGGACATTATGCAATGGTGGAACATGGTGAGAAGGAAAGTTTGTTGTTGAAAGCACATGATAAGAATAAAGATCAGTCTTATTTTTTGTGTCAGATTTCTAAAGAAGCTTTATCTCAGACGTTATTTCCATTAGGTATGGTGGATAAACCAGAAGTGAGAAGAATTGCATCAGAGTTAAATTTGCCAATTGCAACAAAGAAGGATTCAACCGGAATTTGTTTTATTGGTGAAAGAAACTTTAGAGAGTTTTTAAAGAATTATTTACCAAGTAAACCGGGGAATATCATTGATGTGGATTCAAAAAAGGTAATCGGACAACATGAAGGTGTTTTGTATTACACGATTGGTCAAAGAAAAGGACTAAATATTGGTGGACAAGGTGGTCCTTGGTTTGTGGTAGGAAAAGATGTTGTACGGAATGAATTGTATGTTGCAGCTCATGAAGATAATCAATGGATGGTTTCAGATAGTTGTCTTGTTAGTGGAATGAATTGGTTAGTACAGGATATTCCTACAGGTAAATATGAATGTATGGCAAAATTTAGATATCGTCAAAAAGATCATCCTGTATGTATCGAAGTGTTGCCTGATCGAATGATAAAAGTTACTTATCCACAAGGAATTGTGGCTGTTACCCCTGGTCAACAAGCAGTCTTCTATCAAGGAGAAGTTTGTTTAGGTGGCGGTGTGATCGAAGAGATTTATCAAGATCATCAAAATATTGCCAATAAGATTCAAGAGGTTTTATATGGATAATATCGTATTGAGCAAGAAAAGTCCGGTATCAAATCGCAGAGCTGTTTTAACAGTGTTGAATTATTTTGTTGGATATCTATTTCTTTATCCATGGCTTGGTCAATTACTTTGTAAGTTCTTTTTCCATCTTGATGGAATTACAGTAGAAGTTGCGATGGTCATTAGTATTTTTATGATCGTATCAACTGTGATCTTGATGTGGCCTGTGATAGAGGAATCGGTACCGGTATTCTGCAAGCATCTATATAGTAGTGTGGGTAGAATTGTGTTTTATTTGATTGGTTTGTTTTTTACAACGATGTTTTTATCCGTTCTGGTGATGATAATTACCGGATTAGAAACGAGTAACAATCAACAGGGTATTGAGCAGATGTTTCAAAATTATCCTGCTTATATTGTATTTAGTGTAGTGATGTTTGCACCAATTGTGGAAGAATTAGTGTTTCGAGGATGTTTTTTTCGGAGTTTTTCTCATAAGAATTTAGGTTTGGCTATTGGACTATCTTCTTTGATGTTTGGTTTTATTCATATATCAGATATGCTTTTGACTGGTAATTTGTTGGATGGTATGTATTTGTTGGTTTATGCTGGAATGGGTCTTTGGTTTGGATGGCTTTATAAGAATAGTCAAAGTATTTTGCCATGTATGTTGTTGCATATGGTTTATAACAGTATTTCAGTGATGATGTTGATGCAATAGAACGAAAGTAGGCGAGCAAATGGAAGGATATGAGTGTATTAAAGGACGGTTTCATACAGTTCTTTTTCGTAATGAAGAGTCTTGTTATACGGTACAACGATTCCGTTTGTATGAAGAAGAAGATAAACTGATGACAGTAACCGGTTATTTTCCTATTTTGCCGAAGGGTATTTTATTTCGTTTATATGGCCACTATATCGAGCATCCTCGTTATGGGATGCAGTTTCAAGTAGAAACGTTTGAACGAGTAGAGTTAGATGATCGCGATTCTTTGATCCACTATCTCAGTGGGAATCAATTTCCAGGGATTGGTAAGAAGATGGCGACACGTCTTGTGGATGAATTGGGTTCTCATTTGGTAGAGCGGATTTTGGCTGATGATCATTGTTTAGATGGAATTGCCCAAATGACTGCAAAGAAGAAGGAAGCCATCTTATCGGGATTAAAACAAAGAGAAGATCAAGATGAAGAAGCGTTGCGCTTTTTTACTTTACATGGTGTACATTTAAAACAAGCAATGAAGTTGCAGGTTGTTTATGGTAATGAGATGCTTGAGAAGTTAAAAGAGAATCCATATCGTATGGCATTGGAAGTAGATGGAATTGGATTTCAAACAGCAGATCAGTTTGCCCAGACCTTAGGATTTGCATTAGATCATCCTTATCGATTACAGGCAGCATGTGTTACGTTTGTGATGGAACAATGTATGCGTAGTGGAAACAGTTATGTGACAGTTGATGAATTGCGCCAGATATTAGCTCGTCAATTTGCAAATATTACCTATAATTTTGATGATGTATTAGAGAGTTTGCAAATGGCTCGTAAATTAGTGGTAGAAGAAGATCGTATTTATCATGTGAGCCAATACGATGCAGAAGAAGGAATTGCCCAGTATTTTGCGCATTTTCCTCAAACTGCGTTTGAGAAAATCGAAAAAGAAGAAGTTTACAAACAATTGGATCTGGTACAGGAAGAATATGGGATCCAATATCAAAAACAGCAAAAGGAAGCAATTGAAATGCTGTTTGAAGAGAATGTCATGATTTTAACTGGTGGACCTGGTACAGGAAAAACAACAGTGGTTCGAGCAATGGTCAATTTATGCAAGCGATTATATCCACAAAGTTCAATTGCACTTTGTGCACCAACAGGACGTGCAGCAAAGCGTCTATCAGAGTTAACGAGTCATGAAGCAAGTACGATCCATAGTTTATTACGATGGGATTTAGAAAGTAATCAATTTGGGAAGAATCAAGATGATCCATTATTGGTGGATATTCTAATTGTGGATGAGTTTTCGATGGTTGATCAATGGTTGCTTTATCATTTGTGTTTAGCAGGAGAGCATATTCGTAAGATTGTTTTTATTGGGGATGAGGACCAGTTGCCTTCAGTATCTCCAGGTTGTGTCTTAAAGGATTTTATGCAGTCAGAATTATTTCCTTATGTACGATTAAATCAAATCTTCCGTCAAAAAGAAGGCTCGGATATCATTGAACTAGCGCATGCGATTAGGGAAAACCAGTGTGATGCAGTTCCTCAAGCCAAAGATGTTCGCTTTTATTCTTGTAATTTATATGATACAAGGCAATATGTCGTGCATTTAGTGAAAGAAGCATTAGAACGTGGCTATTCTCAAACAGATATTCAAGTATTGGTACCAAAATATGGTGGAGTTGCTGGAATTGATTCTTTTAATAATATCTTACAGAAAACGATGAATCCACCTGATGTCATGAAGCGGGAAATTCGGGTAGGATATCGTATTTTCCGGGAACAGGATAAGATTTTGCAATTGAAGAATCAACCAGATGATAATGTTTATAATGGAGATATCGGGATTCTTATAGAAATCATATTACCAGAAGAAAATGATACAGGGCAAACAAGGCTGATCGTTGATTTTGATGGTGTATATGTAGAATATGGACCGGATACCTTTGCTCATATCACACATGCGTATTGTATTTCCGTCCATAAAGCACAAGGTAGCGAATATCCGATTGTAATTATGCCGATTGTGAAAGAGTATGGCATTATGTTACAGAAGCGATTATTGTATACAGGAATTACCAGGGCTAAAAAATCATTGGTGTTATTGGGGGAGTCGGAAGCATTTCTGCAAGGAATTCACCGTCAGAATGGATATGTACGACAAACAACATTACAAAAACGAATGAAACAATATAGGGAATGGATGGAAGGTATATGATCAAACAACAACAGTTGTTATTGGAAAAGATGGAACAATGGAAGAAACTGTTGCATTTAGAAGATTGGAATATTACTTGCGAATGGATATGTGAACAATATCAACCACAAGTTTCTATTCATATCAAAGAGAAAATAAAGAAAGCAGAATTGACAGTAAATCTTTTCTATTCTGTTTCTTTGTTAGAAGAAGCGATTGGCTATCGGATGCGTTTTATTGGTTTACAGACGTTACAAGTAGAAAGTGAACATTTGTATTTACGGAAGGTCATTCAGCAGGATTATGATGCTATTTTTGATATGCAAAGTAGAGAAGAAGTAGCTTTGTCGGATGGTTATGCTCCGATTACTGATCCTGTACTTATGGAACAGAAAATGATTCAGATGTGCATGGATCCAGGAACGTATAGTATTGTTGAAAAGGAACATCATCAAGTGATCGGATATATGGGAATTCATTATGCGGAACGTTGTTGTGCTGCGTTTGAGGTTGGTTATGCAATTCATCCGGATTTCTGGAATCGAGGATATGCGACTGAAATTGTTCGAGCTAGTGTATCTGCTTGTTTTCAACAATTGGCTGCAGATATGGTGATTGCCTGTCATTTCAAAGATAATGTAGCTTCAAAACGAGTCATTGAAAAGCTACAAATGAAATATGAAGGTTGTATTCGCAAGGCATTCTATCATGAGGTGGATGGTCCTGTTGATTTATGTAGTTATTCTATTTTAAAACAGGAATGGGAACAGTTGTATAAATAAAGAACTCCTATCGCATACTAATTGCGAAGGAGTGATGAAAATGTTATTTATGAATAAAACAGCTATGTTAATTGGAATCGGTTTTGCATTGGGTGTCGTAACAGCAATCAATAAAGAAGATGAAATCCATGATTTGTATTATGATGTCAAAAGAGCAAAACGAAAAATGATAAGGTCGTGTTCTCATTGGAGAGACTGTTTATAAAAGCCCAAAAGGGCTTTTTTCCATATCTATGCTTGATCCTTTGCCTTTTTGTCACAGTATTATTGCTTCAAGCAATCGGCTTATGGGATTTAACGATCCATGTCTTTCATTTATTGTTGATGATTGGTTATGGTTTTGTGTTTGCTTGGATCTTAGAACCTTGGATCATGAAATGGAATTTTTCAAGTCGAATGGTTCGCGTATTTTTGGTATATCTGATCTTAGGAGGAATTGGTAGCTTGCTTCTATGGGCTTGTATTCCTCAAATGATCGTTTTGTTGCAAGATATGGTTCAGGTGTTTCCAAAATGGTTATTCATCATAAAGCAACAGATACCAGAAGAGTTATGGACACAAGGGTATCAGTTTATGTTTCAAAAAACGATGGGTTTGATGGATGGAATGACAAATTTTGGTATGGTCTTTATGAGTGCTTTCTTTATTTCCATTGATATGGATCATATCAAAAACCTATATCATCGATTGTTTTCTGTATCCTTTTTTGATGAGAATTTTTATTACACTTCGTACAATATTATTTATCAATATACTAAGGGAATTGGTTTAGATCTATTGTTTCTGTTTCTTACAACGAGTCTTTTATTGTCGTTATTTCAATTTCCCAATGCGCCAGTATATGCGATTTTGCTAGCATTTTTTAATCTATTCCCTGTGATCGGACCTTTGATTGGATGGCTATTTTTAACGATGATTGCTTTGCTTAGTTATCAGGAATTTCCGTTCTTATTGATTGTCTTGTTGTTCATTATTCAGCAGATAGAATCCAATTGGGTACAACCGTTCATATTTAAAAAAGTAATGGAATTGCGGCCGACTTTAACTTTAGTTAGTTTGTTTATCTGCGGACGTTTGTTTGGTTTATTTGGAATGATGATTTCTCCGATTGTGGCAGGAATCGTACAGTTGATGTTTCGTAGTTTCCTTTTTAGCAAAAAGCAAAAAACGGTTGGCACATGGGAAGAAGTGTGGTATAATTTCCAAGATTAAAGCGATGACGAAGACGAGTATATAGACGATATTTTGTTAGAGACATAGTGGTTGGTGAAAACTATGAAATTCATCTATAGAAGCTACTTCTGAGTGAAACTAATCCTTTCCGTTTGACTCTTGCGTTATAGAGAAATTGAGAGCATATTCGTATGAATATGAATCAGGATGGTACCGCGTTATTGACGTTCCTGCGATAGGAACGTTTTTTTGTTGCAAAGGAGTGTTGAAGATGAAGCAATTAACGGGTTCTGAAATTAGAAGCATGTTTTTAAAGTATTTTGAAAGTAAAGGGCATATGGTGGAACCAGGTGCTAGTTTAGTACCACATAATGATCCAACCTTGTTGTGGATCAATGCTGGTGTTGCAGCATTGAAAAAGTATTTTGATGGTACAGAAAAACCAAAATGTAATCGGATTACCAATGCTCAAAAATCCATTCGTACCAATGATATTGAAAATGTAGGGAAAACAGCACGTCACCATACATTCTTTGAAATGTTGGGTAACTTTTCAATCGGTGATTATTTTAAAGAAGAAGCGATTCCTTTTGCTTGGGAGTTTTTAACAAGTCCTGAGTGGATTGGTTTTGAAAAAGATAAGATGTATATTACGATCTATACCGATGATGATGAGGCATATCGTATTTGGACAGAAGTATGTCATGTCGATCCTTCTCATATTTTAAGAACAGATGGAAACTTCTGGGAAATTGGGGAAGGTCCAAGTGGTCCGGATAGTGAAATCTTTTATGATCGTGGAGAGAAATATGATCCTGAAGGGTTAGGAGAACGCTTGTTTTTTGAAGAATTAGAGAATGATCGTTATATTGAAGTTTGGAATGTCGTGTTCTCTCAATATGATGCCAAAGAAGGGGTAGATCGTAAAGATTACAAAGAATTGCCTCAGAAGAATATTGATACTGGTATGGGTCTAGAACGTTTGGTTTCTTTGGTACAAGGTGGAGAAACTAACTTTGATACCGATTTATTCTTGCCAATTATTCATGCGACTGAACAGTTTACGGATAAGAAATATGAAGGCGAAAATAAGATGGCTTATCGGGTAATTGCGGACCATATCCGTACGGTTACTTTCGCTATTGCCGATGGAGCAATGTTTGAAAATACAGGTCGTGGCTATATCTTACGTCGGGTTTTGCGTCGTGCTGTTCGTTATGGTAAGAAATTGGATATCAAAGGTGCATTTATGTATCGTTTAGTACCAGTTGTGGCTGATATTATGAAAGACTTCTATCCATATGTAGTTGAAAAAGTAGAATTGATTCAAAAACTAGTAAAAGCAGAGGAAGAAAGCTTCCATTCTACTTTGCAAGAAGGAGAACGTATCTTACAGGATTATCTGAAAAAGAATACGGGAAATGTATTGGATGGTAAAGATGTGTTCAAATTATATGATACCTACGGTTTCCCAGTTGAATTGACAGAAGAAATTGCTTTGGAACATGGAATTTCGATTGATCATGAAGGCTTTAAGCAAGCGATGGAAGAACAAAGACAACGGGGACGTAGTGCTCGTGATGCTGCTCAAAGTATGTCTAGTCAATCTGCTGATTTGATGAATTTTGTTGCAGAAAGCAAATTTGTAGGATATGACAAAACAAGCTGTACAGGAACGGTTATTGGTTTGTTTGTTGATGGAGTACAGGTAGATGAATTGACAAATGAAGGAGATGTCGTTCTTTCAGAAACAGCATTCTATGCTGAAAGTGGAGGACAAGTTGCAGATACAGGTATTTTAGAGTGTAATGGTCAAACGATTCTTGTAAAAGATGTAAAGAAGGCTCCTCATAAGCAACATTTACATCATGTTGTGTTAGAGGGAACATTACGTATGTTTGATGAAGTAGTGGGAACGATTGATGTTGATCGTCGGGAAAAGATTAAAGCAAACCACTCTTGTTTACACTTATTACAAAGTGCATTACGGAAAGTAATTGGTACTCATGTTCAACAGGCAGGATCTTATGTATGTGATGAGTATGCTCGTTTTGACTTTACACACTTTGAAAAGGTTAGTGAACAGCAATTAAAAGAAATTGAACAGATGGTAAATACATTTATTTATGAACATCATGATGTAGTTACTCAGATCATGGAAGTAAATGAAGCAAAAGCAACTGGTGCGATGGCTTTATTTGATGAAAAATATGATGATCTGGTTCGTGTTGTTCAAATGGGAAGTGCTTCTACAGAATTATGTGGAGGAACTCATGTAGCGAATACTCAACAAATTGGATTGTTTAAGATTCAATCAGAAGAAAGTATTGGATCAGGTGTTCGTAGGATTACCTGTAAGACAGGTATGTTAGCATATCTTGATCTTTTAGCAAAAGAAGATACATTGAAAGATATTGCCAGCCGTTTGAAGATGAATTCTATTTTGCATGTAGAAGAAAAAGTACAACAGACATTGGATGAATGGAATGCGGAAAAGAAAGAGAATGCAAATTTACGTCAACAGTTATTGATGGCTAAAGTATCAGAAATGGTCAATCAGGCAGAAACGGTTGATGATAAGCAATACTTGTTTGTTTCTTTGAAAGATGCGGATAGTTCTAGCTTAAAAGGTATGGTAGAACAGTTGCGCGATCGTTTACAGAATGGCTTTGTGTACTTAACTAATCAGACGGAAGATAAGGTTGTGTTTGTTGTTGGTTGTAGTAAGGCTATGATTGCTAGTGGAATTAAGGCTGGTGATGTTGCGAAGAAAGCAGCTCAAATGGCTGGTGGTAATGGTGGTGGAAGACCAGATATTGCTCAAGCTGGAGGAAAAGATATTACAAAGCTTGCAGAAATTGAAAAAACGATTCGTGCAATGCTTGGAATTTAAGAAAGTAAATGATAAACTATTAGAAAAGGGGGATTATGTATGGCAAAATCAGTTACAGAAACATTAGCGATTAGTGTAGAAGAAGTTCGGAAACAGAATATCAAGGATGTTTTAAACTTAGTAGAAGAAGCATTGACAGAACGTGGTTATAATGCGGTCAATCAGATTGCTGGATACTTAATCTCGAGTGATCCTGCGTATATTTCAAGTTATAAAAATGCGCGTAGTGTAATTCAGACAGTGGAACGGCATGAAATTATTGAAGAACTCGTAAGAGTATTTTTGGAACAAAAATAATGAAGTGCATGGGTTTGGATTTAGGAAGCGTAACACTGGGTGTTGCGACTTCAGATGCACTGGGTTGGATTGCGTCTAGTTTAACTACGATTCGTTTTGCGCCAAATGATTATGATGCGGCTTTGAAACAATTGTTGCCACTGATTCAGGAAAATCGTATTGAAACGATTGTTTTAGGATTGCCTAAACATATGAATGGCGATATTGGAGAAAAAGGTGAAATTTGTTTGGCATTTAAAGCGATGATCGAAGAACAATGTGATGTACCTGTAGTGATGTGGGATGAACGTTTGACAACGGTTGCAGCACAAAAGCTTTTAATTTCTCAGAATGTGAGTCGTGCAAAACGGAAAAAAATTATTGATCAAATGGCTGCTGTACAAATTTTACAGGGCTATTTAGATAGTAAAAAATGAGGGGATTCTTGCAATCCCCTGTTTTACAGGAGGAAAAAGGATGGATACAAATACATTTTTTGTGACAGATGAGTTAGGTAATGAAATTGAAATGGAAATTCTTTTTACGTTTCAACCAGACAACAGTGAGAAGAAGTATGTACTTTACACAGACCCTAGAATGGATGATGGTAGTGTGATGGCTTCGCTGTATGATGATGAAGGAAATTTGAGTCCTGTGGAAACGGAAGCGGAATGGGAAATGATTGAGGAAGTATTGAGTGCATTTATAGAGGATGAAGAAGATGCGGAATAAGAAGCTTCTGGTGATTCTTCTATCATTTCTTCTGTTCATTGGTATTCTTTTTGGTGGTGGATATGCGTATTATGTTTCTCAGTTGGGTGCAGTTGCTAAACAATCGGATGAAGTTGATTTTGTGATTGAGAACGGGGAATCAACAAATCACGTATTATCTCGTTTAAAAGAGGAAGGAATCATCAAGAATGACTTGATGACGAAAGTTTATATGAAATTATCGGGTGAGGTAAATATCAAAGCTGGTAATTTTATTCTGGATCGTTCATGGAATAGTAAACAGATCGTTGCACATTTGAATGATGCTACAAAAGCTGGTAGTGAACAGGTAACCATTACGATTACTGAAGGTATGTGGGCAAAGGATATTGCGAAAAAGATGGAAGAAAACACAAATGTAAGTGCAGATGAACTACTTGCTTTGTGGAATGATAAAGATTATATCGTTGAATTATCGAAAGAGTATTCGTTTATTACCGAAGATGTGTTTTATAGCCAACATGTTTATCTGGAAGGATATTTATTCCCAGAAACTTATGCTTTTTTGAAGAATACTTCAGCGGAAGCAATTACGGAGCGCTTTTTAAACCAGACACAGAAAGTTTTGGATCAGTATGAGGCTCAGATTGCACAATCAGAATTATCGTTACATGAGCTAATGACGCTGGCTTCTGTGGTGCAGTATGAAGGTACAACGGAAGAAGATATGAAATTGATTGCTGGTGTATTCTATAATCGATTGAAGAAAGGGATGCGTTTACAATCTAGTGTAACGGTATGTTATGCATTATATGAATTTAACGATTGGATGGATTGTGAAACAAATAGTGATTTGAAGTCAGATTACAATACCTACTATGTAGAAGGATTACCTCCTGGACCTATTTTGAATCCAGGGGAAACAGCAATTTTAGCAGTGTTAGAGCCAACACCTTCTGATTATCTGTATTTTATGGCAGATGTATATGGAGATGGAACGGTTTATTATGCAAAGACGTATCGCGAACATGCGGCGAATGTAGCAAAATATTTGTATTAGAATGGAGTGTGAGAGTATGGCTAAACCGATTATAATTGGAATTGCCGGAGGAAGTGCTTCGGGGAAGACCAGTATTGCAAAACGATTAAAGAGTACATTTGAGGATCGACAATCTGTGGTAATTATTCGTTTGGATGATTATTATAAAGATCAATCACATTTGCCAATGGAGGAACGTTTGAAAACCAATTATGACCATCCATTCGCCTTTGATACGGATTTATTGATTGCTCATTTGGATGCGTTAGCAAATAATGAAACGATTGAAAAGCCTACTTATGATTTTGTGCATCATACGCGTGCTATGGAAACTGAAACGATTGTTCCTTGTGATGTCATTGTCTTAGAGGGATTGTTTGTATTAGAAGATGAAAGAATCAGGGAACGTTTGGATATGAAACTATTTGTGGATACGGATGCAGATATTCGATTTATTCGTCGTTTGAAACGGGATGTTAGAGATCGTGGTAGAACCTTAGAAAGTGTAATTGAACAGTATACAGAAACCGTTCGGGTGATGCACAATTTGTTTATTGAACCATCTCGTAGATATGCGGATTTGATTATTCCAGAGGGTGGACATAATCATGTTGCGATCGATTTATTAACTACAAAAATAAGTAGTATAATTGAACGAAACATGGTATAATACAAAAACGTTAAGGAGTGGTGATATGGAAAAGAAAAAAGTGCAAGTAACAAAGGTTGGTCTTGCGGAATTACAGAAGGAATATGATCATTTAGTTCATGTTGTTCGTGCAGAAGTAATTTCAGATTTACAAGCAGCCAGAGCACAAGGAGACTTATCAGAAAATGCAGATTATGATGCTGCAAGAGATAAACAAGCACAAGTAGAAGCTCGAATTCGTGAATTGGATTCTATGCTTCAAAATATTGAAATCATTGAAGAAGTAAAAACAGGATCTCGTACGGTTCGTTTAGGTAGTACGGTTACCCTTCATGATTTGGAATTGGATGAAGTTGATACATATACCATTGTTGGTTCTGTAGAAGCAGATCCATTACAAGGGAAATTATCAAATATTACTCCATTAGCTATTGCTATTATGGAACATAAAGTTGGAGATATCGTTCCTGTATTAGTGGATGAACCATATCAGGTACAAATTGTAGAAATTAAGTAAGATTGTTGTTGATAAGGTTTGATGCCTGTATTGTAAGGACGTTGAACCTTTTCTTTTTGTGTTAATAGTGTCTAATTATATCTGATCCAAGTTCTACACCGATCTGCCTCTTTTATCCAAAAAAGCACCAGCGGTTGCTGTGCTTTTTTAGTATCACATTGCTTCATTAGTTCAATATATTACATTATGGGTGGCCTTTTTTGATATACTATTTCGCAAAAATAAAAACAGTTTAAATTTGCGAAACGATGCTGAATTGGCGGTATGTAAAAAGAGTTTCTTCTCAAAAACTTGAAAAACTGTATTATAGTAACAACTAAGTAGCAATCTAAGACGAAATTTATATTTTAAAAGGTATTTGAACTGTGGAAATTCTCACGGAATGATCAAAGCGTTAATTATATTTTCGTAAGAGAAAATCAAGATTACGGGTGGTCTTTTATATATAAATGTTACTTAAAATAAAAGTGAACCTTCTAAGGGCTCACTTCATATTACTTATGACAAATCTGATTGACTTGTTCTAAATGTTTTTCTTGTAATGAGTTATCTAAAGTAATTTTCTGAATGATTTGTTTTAATAAAGTATCAAGAGTAGATCCTTCTCGATAGTCTGCTTTTGCGATGAAATTCACTCGTTGTTGGCTTAATAACTTATCACAGGTACCTCTATCGTCTTGAAAGACAGCAATGGAATGTCCACCATATTTCTTCACTAATGACATACATGGGACATCGGTCATTCCATCTCCGATGTATATCATATTATGGTAAGGAATATAGCGTGATTCATTTGGTACATGTTCATTGATGGTATCATCCCAGATATCTAAGGTTCCTTTATTGATTCGAAATAGAAATTGGGTTTTATTGGTATAGTTAACAGCCATATTTGGCCAGTCAGCAATCTCTTCATTATAGTGAAATTCACTCGCATAGATTTTTTTGAATTGAGAAGCAATAGATGTTCCTTCGATGATTTCTTTTAAACCTGATGAGATGATAAAATGTTCAATCTCTACATGATATTGGTTTCCAATCTCTTGAATGCGTTTGAACCATTCTATAACACCGGGGAAAAATTCGATATCTTTTCCTAGTTCGAATAGATCATTTCGTTTGATAGGACGATTTTGTTTCTGTGACTGCTTTAACATATAATACATATAGGACAGGCAGGGGTCCATATTTTTTTCTTTTGTTTGTTTTGAAACTTCGCTCCAAAAAGTGCTTGCGTCCATTCCGAGCTTAGGAATGTAGCCGTATTCTTGCATATCTTTGGTACATAATGTTTTATCGAAGTCGTACATGATAGCGATTTTGTTTGTCATGAGTTGTTCTCCTTTCGTATTTTATATTATAGTCCTAATCTTTCTTTGAAACACACAAATATTTTATTTTTATAAAAAAGAGAGTATAAAACCCATAAGGGGAGGATCTCATGATGGATCCTGATGCAACAATCACTATTCGTCAAATTTTCTAATTTAATAATATACAGAAAATGAGATCCAGTAAAATTTGCTTTATGGAGGAACATGTATGAAGAAGAGATGGATTTGTTTTTTAGTTGTTTTGCTTTTACTTGCTGGATGTGGTAAAAAACCTGCGAAACAAGAAATTATTTTAGCGACGACTACTAGTACTAAAGATAGTGGCCTATTAGATGTGATTCTTTCTGTTTTTGAAGAAAAGACAGGATATAAAGTAAGCGTGGTATCTGTGCGAGTGTATGCCCAATTCGTGCGATCGAAATGAGAGGAGGAGACGATGATGAATAAAGTATATTGTCGTATGTATCAAGGAGTAATGAAGGTTGGAATGTACTTTCTTCCATGGTCAATGCCTTCTACTTTAGAAGGACCAGGTACGGTGAAACAATTACCTTCATGGATTAAAGAAAAAGGATATCGGAATGTTTTGATTGTTACCGATAAGAATCTGATGAAGTTACATTTATTAGACTCTTTGCTTGAAAATTTAGAAAAAGAAAATGTGGGATATGTCATGTTTGATGATGTTTCTCCAAATCCAACGGATGTTGATATTGAAACAGGTGTTTTCCTTTATCGGGAAAATCGTTGTGATGCGATGATTGCTTTTGGTGGGGGTTCTCCAATGGATTGTGCCAAGGGAATTGGGGTAAGAATTGCTCGCCCACGGAAAACGGTCCGTCAATTACAAGGGTTGTTAAAGGTATTAAAAAAGATTCCAGTAATCTTTACGGTTCCAACAACAGCAGGTACGGGTTCTGAGACGACGATTGCGGCTGTCGTTACCGATTCTGTAACGCATCATAAAGCTTCTATCAATGATATCCGCTTGATTCCAAAATATGCGGTATTAGATCCGGAATTAACGCTGGGATTACCACCACATGTAACTGCAACAACTGGTATGGATGCCTTATGTCATGCAGTAGAAGCATATACGAATCATACGTATAATACAAAATTAGAAGATGATTTAGCGAAAAAAGCAGTGAAGTTGATCTATGATAATCTTTATCATGTATATTTACATGGAGATGATGTACAAGCTAGAGAGAATATGCAACGGGCTGCTCTATATGCTGGTCGAGCATTTACTAGAGGTTGTGTAGGATATGTTCATGCGATCGGACATACATTAGGTGGACTATATGGAACTCCTCATGGATTGGCTATGGGAATTCTATTGCCACATGTATTACGGCGTTATGGTGCTGCGGCTTATGATAAGTTAGCGGATTTGTGTGATGTCTGCGGAATGCCTGCTAGAAATGAATCGAAACAAGCAAAAGCAGAAGCGTTTATTTCTTGGATTGAGGATATGAAAGTTAAGATGGATCTTCCATTATACCCACCAATTATTAAAGATGAAGATATTGATCAAATGGTCATTTGGGCAGATAAGGAAGGAAATCCATTATATCCAACACCTGTGACTTGGAGCAAAGCAGAGTTTAGAGATTTTATCATATCATTAAAAGATAAGTCACAAGAAAAAGCACAAGCATAAAAAAACAGTAGATTTAATCTACTGTCTTATAAAGATGATAGATGGCAGAAAGATTCCATTCTTGATCCAATCCATCATCTTTTTTATATTCTACATGATAATCAATGTTTTCTTGTTGAAGGCATAAATCAAGGAAACATAAGAAAATGCCGATATCGATTTGGTTATAAAAGGATACTTTGTTAGTCGGCATGATTCCTCGCTTCCCTAATTTTTTATAGCGATAGATTTCTAGGGTATGATCGTAGTGTTTGACAACCCATGGCTGGGTATTGCATGCACTGGGGGCAAACCGAACGATATCAGTCACACCTTTGATTGGTTCACCCATCCATATTTCATCAATCTCTTTTCGTTTTGCTTTCCATAGATTCTTACGGAATTGTCCTTCTTTTCCTATTTTAGCTATCGCAATCATAATAACAAAATCAAGTCCTTCAAAAGAAGTTTCGTTGGTTGCTCCAATGCCAAACCATAATGTTCCAATATTCTGTGAGACTAGATATAAATCTAATTGTTCTCCAAGATAACCAATGTTTTGTAAATAACCTTCTTTTTTCTCTGAATATAATAAGATACATGCTTGCTGTCCTCGTTTACAGCTACAAGCATCGTTATCTACGATATTGATTGCGGTTTTTATTGTGGGATCTAGGGGAACGAAGGTATGGAATGCTTTTTGGATCATCTCTTTTCCTTGGTTGGTAATTGTTTCCTCTTTTATATCTCGAAAAAGATGAAATGACTTCCTTTTGAAAATCATAGGGTATAGTTCAGGATTCATGATGGCTCCTTTCCTTTTGTAATGCTTGATATAAAAGCTGTTCATTTTCTTGAAGAAAATAGCCCCCATTTGGATATTGTGATAATAAAGCGATTCGTACAGGATCCGGTAAGACAGAAACGATAGATTCTAATTCAGAAGACGTAAATTCGGCTTCTAATATAAGATCGAATAAATCGGGAATAGAAGATATCTGATGGAAAATTAAAGATAATTTTTCTTCTATGGTATCTGCCTGTAATATATTTTCTAATAGTTGCTGATAACTTTGATTATCCATTCGATCTTCATAAGAAAACATGATTTCTACTTTTGTTTCAGGAATGGAAGGGATGAGAAATAATTGATTGAGGGTATTCATAGAAACTGCTGTATGAATGCTTTTTGCTAGTTTAGGTAAACAAGATTGGGCATAACCAATGGCAGATTGAGGAATGTTCATCGCTCTTTTTACTACTAAGAGCGCCTCATTTAGTGATTGTAGAATTTCTTCTTTTGATTGAGGTAGGAAAAACTGTTGTAACTGAATTAGTTGATCGTTTGTTAGATTTAAGGTTGCACAAGATTGATGTACGAGGGTTAATCCGATCGCAGATAAAAGAACAGGTTCCAATAGATTGAGAGGAATCTGAGTATATTCAGGGGTTAGACCACAAAGTAAATGATGGATCGCTTTTGAAGAGAAACGGATACAGAAAGCATTTTCAGCAGCGATTGCTTGTAGATACTGTTCGATAAATTCAATACCATCCAATTGCGGACGTCCAATTAATATTGGATAATCTGCAGTAATATGGATTTTTTGTGCTGTAAATTGAGGCTGATACAGTTGAAAAAAGCCATTAATTCCATCAATGATCGTGGAACGATAATAAATATTAGGAGTATCGAGAAGATTTCGTATCAATTGTTTCTGGAAACGTTTTAAGCTTGTGATTTTCTTCTGTATCAATTGTAACCCGCTTTTATATAGCGATTCCAATGGCTCTTCTTGTAATTGAGCAAGTGCTTGTGTTGTTGTTGGATATGATTTGAGCTGAACTCCCAATACAAATAGTATAGATTCCATGATTTCTTCTGCTTTATCTAAAGGAATAGAACTGCTTTTTCCTTGGCTATATCGATCTGCTTGTTTCGCAAGTATGAACAGCAGTTCGGTTTGAATTTGATTCTGCTGAGGCAATTGTTCCATAAAAGATAGAAAGTACTCATTGGGACGGAGCAATTCTTCTTTGATGGTTGGTATAATAGCGATCGTTTTCATATCAAGACTTTGGGAACGTCTGGAGAGTTCCTCCAGCATGAATATGTTCGGATAATCGATAAGTCTCATCAATCAGAAATTCTATCGTTCCATGATACTGATGAAAGGTATGTTTCATAAATGCAATCAGATCTTCATCTGATATCGTATCCCAGGTATTGTTTTTTAGATCATAGAATATGGTAATGAAATCATGGAGCAGATCTTCATAGTTATCTAAAGAAATATAGGGAGAATCATAGAATGCATCAATTAATTGTTCGATGATTCCACTTTTCCATTCTAATCGTTTCGTTTCTTTTAACGAATTGACGCGAGTATTTGCTAAAGCAAGAGCTTGTTGAGGGGATAAAGATAAACCGTTTTTTTGTGTGTATTCATTGCAAGCTAAAATTTCATCAACGATTTGTTGGTTTGTTAGCATTTGCTTCATAATTGTAATATCAAAATGTCGGGTCATATTAGCTCCTTTTGGTTTCTAAAATAGAATTTAGAATCTGATTGTATCCATAATCTAAAAGTTCTTCTTCAGAGATGGAACATGCTTTTGTAATATAGTTTCCTTTGGTTTGAACAAGGGTAAGTAAAGAAGAGATGCTAGACCACAGTATATAGACGCTTAATAAGGGAATCATATCTTTACGGACGATTCCTTGTTGTTGCCCTAGTTCTAAAAAGTGTACAAGTAATTGATTGATTTCATTTCCTAATTCATAAATGTGCTTCATTGAAGCACTTTCTGATGTGTGAATTGGTTGAGAATGATTGACCTGTTCCATAGAGATCGGACATTCGTTCTGATACCGATTCATTGCTTTGCAGATATTTTGATAGGTGATGAAAAAATCTTGATTGTTATAAAGTGCTTGTTCAATTTCATCTTTTAGTAAATGTAATCCCTTTTCAACAATCTGATAGAGAAGATCTTCTTTGTTTAGAAAGTAAGCATATATTGTCCTTCGACTATAGGAAGATGCAGCAGAAATATCATCAATGGTTGTTTGACGATATCCTTTTGTTAAAAATAATTGTTCTGCAGCTTTCATGATTTGTTCTTTATGGATTGCTGCGATTAATTCTTTTCTGTTTTCATTTGCCATGTATACCACCATTCTATAAAGTATACTGATAGTATACATTATGTTATGAGAATCGTCAACGTTTTTGATTGATAGCTTATCTTTTGGGAAATACTAGGTAAGGAATAAATGGATGGAAAATCGAGTTGAAAAAGAAGAAATCCTTATTGTTTATCATGGTAGAATGCTTTATAATATGATAGTTAGAGATTGACTAAAGGAGGCAATTATGACAAAGAAATTTATGTCAATGGACGGAAATAATGCTGCTGCTCATTGCGCCTATGCGTTTACTGAAGTAGCTGCTATTTATCCAATTACACCGTCTTCAACTATGGCAGAAGTTGTAGATGCTTGGGCATCTCAAGGCCGTAAAAATATCTTTGATATGACGGTTAAGGTTGTTGAAATGCAATCTGAAGGTGGAGCTGCTGGTGCAGTTCATGGTGCATTACAAGGTGGTACGCTTGCGACTACATTTACTGCATCACAAGGTTTATTATTAATGATTCCTAACATGTATAAAATGGCTGGTGAATTATTACCAGGTGTTATCCATGTTGCTGCTCGTGCGATTGCTGGTAGAGCATTAAATATCTTTGGTGACCATGAAGATATTTATGCAGCACGTCAAACGGGTGTTTGTATGTTGGCTTCTCACTCTGTTCAAGAAGCAATGGATTTAGCTGGTGTTGCTCACTTAGCAGCAATTAAAGCAAGTGTTCCATTTGTTCACTTCTTTGATGGATTCCGTACTTCTCATGAAATTCAAAAAGTAGAAGTTATGGATTATGATTTCTTAAGAAGTTTATTAGATGTTGAAGCTGTAGAACGTTTCAAAGCAAATGCATTGAACCCTCATACAAATCCTGTAACTCGTGGTGGTGCTGAAAATGATGATATCTTCTTCCAAGGAAGAGAAGCTCAAAACAGTCACTATGCAAAAGTAGCTGATATCGTTGCTGATTACATGAAAGCAATTAGTGAACATACAGGACGTGAATATGCTCCATTTACATATTATGGTGCAGAAGACGCAGAACGTATCATTATTGCAATGGGTTCTGTAACAGAAACAATGAAAGAAACGATCGATGCTTTAACAGCAAAAGGCGAAAAGGTTGGTATGATCAAAGTTCATTTGTATCGTCCATTCTCTGTTGATTATTTAACACGCGTATTGCCTGCAAGTGTTAAGAAGATTGCTGTATTAGATCGTACAAAAGAAATGGGTACAAGAGAACCATTATACATGGATGTTCTTCATGCATTGAAAGATCGTAATCTTACAATTATTGGTGGACGCTATGGTATGGGTTCTAAAGATACACAACCAAATCAGATCAAAGCTGTATTTGATGAATTAGCAAAAGATGAACCAAGAGATGAATTCACAATTGGTATTGAAGATGATGTAACTCATCTATCATTAGATGTGGATCCAGATTTCCATGTTACTGGTGACTATACTTCTTGCTTATTCTATGGTTTAGGATCAGATGGTACTGTTTCTGCAAATAAAAATGCGATTAAGATCATTGGTGATAACACAGATCAATATGCACAAGCTTATTTTGCATA
>JAQXZJ010000065.1 GCA_029227155.1 Erysipelotrichaceae bacterium | reverse complement strand
ATCATCAACCCGTAAGGTTACTTTGTAATCACCATTAGTAATGGATCCTACATCATATTCAAATCGTTCAAAAGATACAATATTTTCTAAAACAATAGAGCGTTGAATATTTGCGGATGGTTGATAATCTCCTGTAATATTAAAGCCAGTTCCTCGAATTGATAAATACTGATCTTGTAAAGATAACTTTGTATATTCTACAAAAGCATTGTCCATTGTAGGTTTTGCTTTGGATGATAACAAGCCATCTTTTCTAACAAACAATTCTAATGGTAAAGAACGTAGTAGATAGTTTGTTCTTAATTCAATACCTGTGTTATTCTTATTAACAAAGCGTTGAGCAATATTGATAGAATAATTGTTACTTAATACTTGAGAAGTATAGTATTTATCCCCTTTTGTATATAAGGTTAAAGAATAATCACCATCAGGAATATCACTGAAATCAATAGTTTGAGTAAACCAAGCTCCTGAGTAATCATATTTAACTCCAGGAATGGTATTTACATCATAAGGATATTCATCCTTATTAGTCCAACGATCTAATGGAATTTCAATTACCGATTGATCAAATTGATTCGTTAATCTTAATACAAATTTTAACGGTGTTGTAGCTTTATTATCCATTCCTTCAATCGCTAATAATCCACGCAAGATAATCGCATTTTTTTCATCATTTAATTGGATCTGATCCAAATAGTACATACCAGAACGATATTCTAATAAAGAATCATCAGGATCTTCTGGTTCAATTGGTTCAGGATCTGGATTTGGCTTTTCAGCTGCAGTATGAGTAATTGGACTACCATATCCACTTGCTAAAGTCCATCCATATAGATTGGTACTGGCATCAAGACAGATATAATACCAAGTTTGAGAATTTACATTTTTTGTTTGAATAATCGGAATGGTTTGTTTGTTATATTTTATTTCCCCTACTTTTGTTGAAGAAGTTGAAGCATCTTTATAAACAGCAGCACCGATTGCATCATGTGTTTCGTTATACTTAATAGCATAACTACCAGTAATTTCGGTAACATCAGAGGCACGTATCCATCCTGGTGTACCTTTTCCATTGTATAATACTTTATACATGACATCTTCTTTTGAACTATAAGCACGTTCAATTGCTACTAGATATGCATCTTTTTTTACTGTTACCCCAGCAGTTGCTTGTTTATAAGCATCATAATATAATGGAGCATCCTGATTTACCTTCACAGGGATATATTCATTCAAATATTCAATCCGAATAGAATTAATTTCTTCACTATTCTTTGGCGAATTATAAGCATGAGGATTAATAACAGTTAGGTCAGATTTTTTGATATAAGCATAATTATTTTCAAAATCATATTCGGTGGTAAAATCGTTGGATTGCCACTTATTAGCAGATGATAGAGAACAGTCTGACATCACTTGATAAAAATCTCCACTTTCTCCAATGATGATTACAGCATTATTTTTTAATTTTCTGCTCACTCCATTTAAAATATAGGCAGTTTTACTGGTAGAAGCATTGGTATAAGCTCGCACTGTTTCTTTATTTGTTACACCAATTACATAATGGTTGTAATCTTTTAATCCTAGATATTTATCAATTGCATAATAATGGGCTGCAGCTTTTTCTCCCCAATAAGCATCAGAAGCATATTTTACATTCACCCCTGCTTCTTTATTTCCTAAAAATGAACCATAATAGAAATTATAATTTGATGAAGCGTTGAAATAATTACTCGTTAAGACACGAGCAGCATCTAAGATAGAATCCAAAACAGAGTCATAACTGGTTGCACTACCTGTACTAGAATCATAAGCAGCCATCCCAAACAAATTATTTTTAACAGCAGCAATATAACTTCTTCCCCAAGAAGATTCATTTACACTAATTGATAGTAATAAGAGTGGATTGATTCCATAGATTTGTTGCATCTGCATAAAATAACTGCCTGCACTATATAATAAGGATTCATTTGCTAAAGGATAGGTACCTTGTCCATTCAATGCTTTATTATAATAAGTATATAACAAGGTATCATAACCCTTTGCTCTAAAATAGTAATCAAAATCGCTAGCAGTATAATTAGTTGATGAGTGAAATGGTAAAAACTGATAATAGTTAAACCATGGTGCATCAGGATTTATCGCATGAGTTGTTACATTGGCATTTAGGTCATCAATCATTTGTGTATAACTTTCATAGAAATAATGACCATCTGCACTATAGTATTTGATATTAGGTTTCATAAACTCAGGAGCTCTTCCAATTGTCAAACTCGATTGAGAACTAAAATAGGCGAAATAATGTTTGAGATCACCAGCATCGTTAGTAACATAATAATTTAATGGTTTAGCGACAGAAATTGGCACAATATCATATTGTGTATAAGAACTTCGTGTTCGATTGACACGTGAGTGCAAACCACTGATATAAGTCATTGCCTGATTTTCAGTAGAACCTGTTGTAATATAAGGCCCCTCAGCTGTGTAATAACCATTGAAATAATCAGAAGAAGAAGATACGGTTCCATTTTGAAAAACAGCATACATATAAGAATTTACGGAAGATGAACCGACAGTAGTAAAATCTAAGGTAGCATACATAGAGGCGATGATCTTAGAATCTTTAAATAGGGTTGCTACATTTGTTTCAGTAGATGTTTGTTGCTTCATTAAAGCAATTCCATTATCATAACTATTTGCCTGAGAGACAAATGTTACTTTATTTGGCCCACTGACCATGCCTACCCAATATCCGCTAGCCAGTGCTTCATATGCATTGATTTTCTGTGTTTTCATAGGGAATAATAGTGTACAAGATAGGAGAAAACTGATTGTAAATAATACTGTTTTTTTTAACATATTTACTCCTCCTATTCGATAATAATTCAATCATATTATAATAGATTTTAATTTTTTTGTATAGTTTTTGAAATGGCTACATGGAAGGAAACATAAGATTAAGTGAAGAATATTAGAAAAAGAAAGACAAAAATGTTATTAGTAATGAAATACAATGTGTATATAAATAGTTGACGAATGGAAAGTATATGTTGTATAATCAGAAAGCAATTGCTCAATTATTGTATAAAATTAGAAGAAACTGGAGGTGTATCTTATGAAAAGAACATATCAACCGAGCAAAAGAAAACACCAAAAGGTCCACGGTTTTAGAGCCCGTATGAAAACAGTCGGCGGTCGAAAAGTGTTGGCCCGTAGACGCGCAAAAGGCAGAAAAGTTTTGTCAGCGTAAATAGTCACCATTTGGTGACTTTTTTTAGCAAATATGAAAAAAGAACGTAGAATCAAAAAAAATGAAGAATTTCAACAGATGATTCATGAAGAAAAGCATGTTTCCTCAAATTTGTTTGTTGTTTATTACAAACCAAAAGTGATGGAATACAATCGAGTTGGAATTTCTGCTAGTAAAAAAATGGGCAATGCAGTTGAGCGAAATAAGATCAAACGTCAGTTAAGAATGATGGTTCAGGAAACCGATTGTTTGAGTATGGAACAGGATGTATTGTTGTTGGTTCGTAAAGCATATTTGGAAAATGATTATAGTGAGAACAAAAAAGGCTTGGAATCTATCCTGAAAAAAGTTAGAATGAGAGCATATAGGGACCAAGAAGGAGAAAAAAAGAATGAAAAAATTGTCTAAAAAGAAAGTAATGCTTGTACTTGCCGTTATTTTCGTATTATTGGCATTGACAGGTTGTCAAAATAATATGAACCCTGATGGTACAGTTAAGGCAGAAAGAATTATTTATTTAACAACAGGTTGGGGAGATATTTTTAAGACAGAGGGCTTATTTACAACCATCATTGTTTATCCATTAGCTCAATGTATCAACTTCCTAGATCAATATGTTGGTGTTGTTATTGCTATTGCATTAACAACGTTGATCGTAAACTTAATTACATATAGTTTTTCTGTGAAATCAACAGTTGGTATGCAGAAAATTCAAATGTTGCAACCAGAGATGAATAAGATTGCAGAGAAGTATGCAAATCGAAATGATGAAAGTGCGAAGTTACAACAGGCTCAAGAGTTACAGGCATTATATGCTAAGCATGATGTAAATCCATTTAGTGCGATGATTGTTCCTTTCTTACAATTACCAATTATGATTGCTATGTACTATGCTGTACAACGTGCTGTTGCTGTTGCAGAAGGACAAATCATGGGTGTGAGCTTGTCTTTAACTCCAATGTATGGAATTAAGAATGGTGCTTATGTTTTATTTGCCATCTATCTTTTGATGGCAGTAGCTCAATTCTTATCAAGTAAGATTCCTACTTATTTGGCAGAAAAACGTTTAAAAGAAACAAGAAAGAAAAAGTCTTATGTAAAAGAAGAGAATAAATCACCTAATTCTAATATGATGGTTTATGGTATGTTGGTTATGATTCTTGTTTTAGCGATTAACTGGCCAACTGCTATGAGTTTGTACTGGTGTGTATCTTCACTGATTAATGTTATAAAAACAATTTATATTCAAAAGAGGTATGTTGATCATGAAGCGTAGAGTGGAAGGAAAGACATTAGAAGATGTATTGAACAGTTACGCTCAGGAAAAAGGAATTGAGGTAGCTGATATTACATATCAGGTTGTGGAAGAGAAAAAAGGAATCTTAGGAATCGGTTCTAAAGTTGTTGCTGAAGTGTATTGTAATCAAGATATTGCAGAGTTCTTAGAAAATTATTTAAGAACGTATTTTGAAGGATTGCATCTGGATGTTGAAATTGAAGTAGAACAAAATAATGATAGTTTCAAGGTTATGCTAAATGCTGAGAATAATGCAATTCTAATTGGTAAGAACGGTCAAACATTACAGGCTTTGAATACGGTTGTTAGAAGTGCTGTTTCTTCAACTTTTAAAAAACGTGTTCATGTATTGATTGATATTAATAACTATAAACAAGATCGTTATGCTAAAGTAAAGATGATGGCAAAACGAATTGCAAAGACGGTTCAAAGAACAAAAGTATCTGCAGTGTTGGATCCAATGCCTAATGATGAAAGAAAGGTTGTTCACCAATATTTGACGGATATGGAACATATTCGTACAGAATCTGAGGGTGAAGGAAAGGATCGTCGCTTACATATTATTTATGTGGATTAAGAGGTTTCGACCTCTTTTTTTGTGGTAGAATAGATGTGCTTAGGAGGTTTTCTTATGAAATTAATTATTGGATTGGGTAATCCGGAAGCCAAATATGATGGTACAAGACATAATACGGGGTTTATGGTAATGGACCGTATTGCAAAACAGTGCCAGGTTAATATTGATCAAAAGAAGTTTAAGGCTCTGGTTTCTTTAACGAATATCCGAGGAGAAAAGGTATTATTGATGAAGCCTTTAACATATATGAATCTGTCTGGGGAAGCCATTCAGATGGCGATGCATTTCTATCAGATTGATCCTTCTGATATCTGTGTGATTTATGATGATATGGATTTACCTTGTGGTCAATTGAGATTGCGTGAAAAAGGGAGTGCTGGTGGCCATAATGGAATGAAGAGTATTATTTCGCATATAGGAACAGATGTTTTTCCTAGAATTCGGGTGGGGATCGATCATTCTCCTTATGATACGATTGATTATGTATTAGGGCGTTTTTCCAGTGAACAGATGAAACTAATGGAAAGCTCTTTAGATCGAGCTGCGGATGCGGCATTAGCGTTTGTTACTCGTAAGTTTCAGGATGTTATGAATATCTATAATAGGAAATCTTTATGAGATCAATTGTTGCTAGAGTGTCTCAAAATCCTGCGGTTGAGGCGCTTGTAAATAAACAGGCAGGGTTAGGGAATCTTTCGATACAAGAAGAGGCATTGCTAGTCAGTGCAGCTTTTTTGCGCTCTCATCAATCTTATGTGGTTGTAAAAAGTAATTTATATGAAGCGCAGGACTTATATCAGCGGTTAGATACCTTATTAGGTGAGGACAATGTATTATTGTATAGTGTGGAAGAATCTCTACAGGTAGAAGCAATTGCGTCTTCTCCTGAGTTATATGCACAAAAAATGGATGCATTAGCTGCTATGGTGCAAAAAACAGAACCATTTATTTGTGTAACCCATACAGCCGCAATTTTACGTTATTTACCAACGGTAGAACGGTTCAAAGAAAATATCATTCAAATATCAGTTGGACAACAGGTTTCGATGGATGATTTAAAAAAGACATTGATAGAATCGGGATATAAACATGCAAATAGGGTGGATCAACCGTTATGTTTTAGTTTTCGTGGTGGTGTTGTTGATATTTTTTCGGTACAAAGTGATAATCCGGTAAGAATTGAATTCTTTGATAATGAAGTAGAAAGTATTCGTTATTTTGATGTTTTAACTCAAAGAACAACTGCTCATGTAGAAAAGGTTACCATTGTTCCAGCAACAGATTTATTATTCAATGATGAGGATTTGGATCAATTAGAAGAAAAAGTATTGCAAAAACTAGCCTCTGATTCTAAACATTCGATAGAATTAGAAGATCATATCCATCAAGATCTAGAGTATTTACGCATGCATGTGCAAGAGCGTTATTTATATCGTTATCTTTGTTTCTTACCACAAACAAATTCGATTTTAGATTATATCCCACAAGGATATGTCATATTGTCTAGTATAGAAGATGTGAAGGAACATGCACATCAATTAATGGAAGAAACGATTGGGTATATCCAAGAATTGTATCAGGAATCTAAGTCCTTATTACAATTTGGGGTATATGCCGATATCAATGAAGTGTTATTACATCATGACGGATATGAAATTCATCAATTTGAATCATTGCAGAAAACAATTCGTTCCAATATACATCCGTTGTATTTACCAGAGTTACCACTAGTAAAAACTGTACATGAGCTTGATGCTATGGCAAACGATCATGTTGTTTGCATTTGTGTAGAATCACAATATTGGAAACGATTGATTCCAGTATTTATCGAACAAGAGATTCCTTATTCGATTGCGAATGAAACTTGTCCAACAGAGTTTGGAATTTATCTAAAGCAATCAAAATTGGAACAAGGATTGATTTGTGAAGAGGAACAATTAATCTTAGTTTCTGCCCATGAATTATTCCAAACTAAAATTAAGATGGGACGCTTTGCAAGTAAGTTTAAAGAGTCTCAGGTACTAGAAGACTATCATGATCTGGAAATTGGTGATTATGTTGTTCATAGTCAACATGGCATTGGGCATTATATGGGAATTGTAACGAAGGAATTTGATGGAATTCATACGGATTTTTTGAATATTGCATATAAAGGTGATGATGTTTTATTAGTTCCTTTAGATCAATTTCGTTTGGTTCGTAAGTTTGTAGGTGCAGAAGGAGTTGCACCTAAATTAAATAAATTAGGAACGAATGAATGGAAGAAGACGAAAGAAAAGTTACAAGAAAATGTTGAGGATATTGCGGAGAAATTATTAGAACTCTATACTGCTAGGGAACAAAATATTGGTTTTGCATTTTCTAAAGATACAGAATTGCAAGAAGAGTTTGAACAACAGTTTCCTTATGAGCTAACGATGGATCAGGCACAAGCGATTCAAGAAATAAAAGAAGATATGGAAAAAGAGAAACCGATGGATCGTTTGTTGTGTGGGGATGTTGGTTTTGGTAAGACTGAAGTCGCAATCCGTGCAGCATTTAAGGCAATTGTGGATCATAAACAAGTTGCTTATTTATGTCCTACTACAATATTGTCACGACAGCACTATATTACCTTTCTAAAGCGGTTTGAGGGATACCCTGTGAATATTGCTTTGATGAATCGGTTTGTTGAGCCAAAGCGTCAAAAACAGATTTTACAGGGTGTTAAGGAAGGTAAGATTGATATTCTGATTGGTACACATCGTTTATTGTCAAAGGATGTAGAGTATAAGGATTTGGGATTGTTGATCATTGATGAAGAACAACGTTTTGGCGTAGAAGCGAAAGAGAAGATAAAACTATTAAAAAAGAGCATTGATGTCTTATCTCTAAGTGCTACTCCTATTCCACGAACATTACAATTATCTCTAATTGGGGTTCGATCATTATCTCAGTTACAAACGGCTCCAAATAACCGGATGCCGGTACAAACATATGTAATTGAAAAAAATCCAAAGATTGTAAAAGAAGTTATTCAACGGGAATTAGCTCGTGGTGGACAAGTATTCTATTTGTATAACAATGTGAATGAAATCTATCAGGTCGCAAGAAGAATTCAGAAGATGGTGCCACGGGCAACGATTGGTGTTGCACATGGAAAAATGTCACGGGAAGAGATTGAAGATGTGATGTTCCGTTTTACTGAAAATGAATATCAGATTTTAGTATGTACTACAATTATTGAAACAGGAATTGATATCCCAAATGCAAATACCATTCTGATTGATCGTGCAGATACGTTTGGACTATCACAATTGTATCAGATCAAAGGTCGGGTTGGACGCAGTGATCGGGTTGCTTATGCGTATTTGATGTATAACGGGAAGAAACAACTTTCTGAAGTAGCTACGAAACGACTTCAATCAATTAAGGATTTTACAGCCTTAGGCAGTGGTTATAAGATTGCGATGAGAGATTTGACGATTCGAGGTGCGGGCGATTTATTAGGTGCAAAACAAGCTGGTTTTATTAACACAGTTGGTATGGATATGTATATTGAAATGCTACATGATGCCATTTTAGAAAAAAGAGGACTAACACCAATCGCAAAAGAAGAGGTAATAAAAAAAGCGCAAATTGGAGTGGATGGATATATTCCTCAACAATATGCACCAGAAGATTATGAAAAAATTCATTTATATCAAAGAATTGATGAAGCCATAAGTGAACACGTGTTAAATCAATTAGAAGAAGAAATTAAGGACCGGTATGGGAAAAGTCCAAAAGCGGTTCAATTATTGTTTGAAAAGCGGAGATTGGAATTATTGTCCAATAATGAGAAAGTAGATCAAATCAAAGAAGCGAAAAAAGAAGTGATGATCTATTTTACAAAAGAATGGTGTAATCATGTAGATGGTGTTCGTCTGTTTGAATGTATATCTAATGTATCATTAGATATTAAAATGAAATATGAAAAGGGACAGGTTATTTTAGTCTTTACAAAGAAAATGGATTGGTTGCGTACAGCGAATGAACTATTAGAAAAAATTAAAAAACTATAGAATACAACTAATAGTAGGATAAAATTCTACGAATAGTTGTATCATTCAACTGTCTGTCGCTTCATTCTTAATTGTAAAACTCATAGAATAGAGTCATAAAAGGAGGGTGTTCCATATGAAAACACTTGGTACAAAGATTAGTGAATATCGCAAATTAAAAGGGATGACTCAAGAAGATTTAGCATTACAGATGAATGTTTCTTCTCAGGCAGTGAGTAAATGGGAGAATGATTTAAGCATTCCTGATTTGCCAGTTTTGATACAATTAGCAGATTTATTCCATGTAACTTTAGATGAATTGGTACGAAATCAAGAACCTATGACTATGGTAGTAGCAGAATCACTTAGAAAACCAGTTGAACAAATGGTTTTTAGAGTGATCGTTAATTCAAAAGAAGGAGATCGAATCCGAGTAAATTTACCAATGTTATTAGTAAAAGCGGGAATTGAAATTGGGATGAGCATGCCAGAAGTAAATGGAAAAGAAGCTTTAAAAGGTATCGATTTTGAACAATTGATAAAATTAGTGGATCAAGGATTAGTGGGTAAATTAGTAGAAGTTCAATCTGCAGATGGAGATTTGGTAGAGGTTTATGTAGAGTGATATGAAAATCTATATATATGATCCCGAGGAGAACCATAAAATAAATCTGGTGATTCCTAATTTTCTGATTACCAATCGATTGGTAATTTCATTGATTCAAAAAGTGATTGAAAAAGAAAATGAACAACAAGAAATCCAACATCTTATCAACTCTCAACAAATAACAGAGTTATTAAGATCGGTAAAAGAATGTGTGAGAGCCTTTGGCCATTTTGAATTGGTTAATATTGAAACTGCTGAAGGAGAAATTGTTAAGATTACGTTATAGCAATGATAAAAAAAGTCATTGCTTTTTGTTTGAAATAATTTTGATTAGTTGTTCTTTTGTATTCCATTCTGGATGATCAATCACACATTCGAGTAAATATTGTAGACAATTTCCAATTTCTTTACCTGGTGTCATTCCCATAGCTATCAAATCTTTACCAGTGATTGCTAAATCCGAAAGGGATAGGCAATGATTCTCTTGTAGAATCTGTTGGTAAATGCTTTTTACTTGGGATAATCTTTGTAGCTTTTGGGTTCGTAGATAGTCACTTTGAGCCATTGTGTCTGCATACTGGATCTGTAATAATGAGTGAAAAGAATCGATTCCAACCTTTTGTATCGCTTTCCGTACAGCTTTTGATTTTGGTTCTACTCGATAATCATGCCAATAGACTAAGTGTGAAACTTGTTGAATGGTTGAACGATCATATTTAAACCGATGGAGGATGGAGCGAGCCATTTCACTACTGATTTCATCATGTCCATGAAAATGGTCGATTCCATTTAAATCTGTAGTCTTAGCAGAGGGTTTTCCTATATCATGGAATAACATCGTTAAGCGTAAAATAGGATTTGGTTCTAGATAGGTAAGAGCCTGTAGTGTATGCTCTCCTACAGAAAAACAATGATGTGGGTTGTTTTGAGCTGTTTGCATCATGATATCGAACTCTGGTAATAGAATGGCTGTGATTTTTAGATTATACAACAAGCGAAATTGTTGTGGATTTGAGGAACATAGGATTTTGGTCATTTCTTCTTGTATGCGTTCGATACTGATTTTTGTTAATAGATGAGCTTTCTTTTGAATTGAGTAAAGGGTATCTGGATCAATTTGAAAGCCAAACTGACAAGAAAAGCGAATAGCGCGCATCATACGTAAAGCATCTTCTTCAAAACGAACTAGGGGATCTCCAACTGCACGGATGATTCCTTTTTGTAAATCTTCGATACCATGATGATAATCAATGATTCCATGTTCTTCATCATATGCCATGGCATTAATAGTAAAGTCTCTTCTTTTTAAATCTTCCTGTAAATTACGGGTATAAATGACAGAACGAGGATGACGATGATCGATATATTCTTGGTCTATACGGAATGTGGTTACTTCATAACAAACATGATTATATATGACTCGAACAGTACCATGTTTGATTCCAGTATCGACTGTTTTTGTAAAAATATCCTGAATTTCTGCAGGTGTTGCGGATGTAGTGATATCCCAATCTGTTGGTTTCTTTCCTAAAAGGGAATCACGAACACAACCTCCAACAATATAGGCCTCATGATGGTGTTGATGAAGTTGATTTAAAATATATTGTACATCTTCTGGTATTTGTATTTTCATGATTCCACGCTCATTTCATTCTTATTCTATCAATCCATTTCTGCAAATTCAACTATCTCCTCTTGTAAGTACCAATACCAACTGCCAAAGGTACTGAGTTCTCCATTGATAGGATTTACTTTTCTTGCTTCTAAATCAGGTGTTAACTGATACCAAGGATTTTCTGTTGATTCTTGGTATAGTTCATTGAAAATACCTTTCCAGATTCGTTTGGATATTCGACGATCTTTAACATCATCCATAATACGATTATCATCATATCCATTCCAGATAGCGACGGTATAGTGAGGATTAAATCCGACTACGATGCTGTCCCAGTCGCTAGTTCCTGATTTACAGGCTGTGGTTACATTTGGTTCATATCCTAACATCGTCGCTATCGTATAATGATTATTTTTAATATCAAAGGTAGAGCGTAACAATTGATTTAATATTAAAGTTTCATTTGCTTGTAGAAGAGCAACGACGTTATTATCATGTTGGTAAATGACATGTTGCTGGTCATCTTGTATCTGTTGAATGAAAGCAGGGGGAGAATAAAGGCCTTCTGAAGCGAAGGTATTATAGATAGAAGCGAGTTTGATTAAAGGAAAAGATGCGGTACCGAGTGCTAAAGAAGCATTGGGCTCTTCCTCAATTCCAAAACGAGATAATGCATTTGTTAATGCTTCTACTCCTAAATATAAGTGTGTTTTCATCGCATATACATTGTCGGATAAAGAAATAGCATTAATAAGTGAGATTGGAGCATCGGGATATACATGATTATAATTCGTTGGGGCATAGGTTTCGATAGGACTGATCTGAAAGGTAGTATATTGTGATAGAAAGGTCGTAGATGGTGTAAATCCCTCTTGTAAGGCTAGATAATAGAGCAATGGTTTGATTGTGCTAGCTACTTGTCGTTTGGAGTATAAGGCGCGATTGTATTGGGAGATAGAGTATTCCTTCCCGCCGGATATCGCTTTTACATGGCTGGTATAAGGCTGTAGAATAATTCCTGCAACTTCCATATCTGGATTGGTATTCTCTTTTTTGATCTGATTCACTAAAACTCTTTGAGCCATAGGATCATAATAAGTATATATATCAATACTATAAGAAATCTTTTGCGGATCTAAATATCCCATATCAATAGCTTGAGCAATCACTGCATCTCGATAGTAACCAGAAAGCTCACTTTGGGATAGACTTTCTTCGTCATATTGCTTTAATTGAATGGGTTGCTGGATTACTTTTTGATAGGTTGCTTCATCAATATATTGATTATGTAACATAGTTTGTAAGATTAGTTGTTGTCTGAAGATTGAATTTTCCAAATTGATGAAAGGAGAATAGATAGCTGGTCCATTGGGAATACCTGCTAACATTGCGATTTCTGATAATGATAATTCTTGTAAGGTTTTATCAAAGAAAAAGAAGGAAGCATCTGAGATTCCATAAATTCCATGTCCAAAATAGATGGTGTTTAAATACCCTTCTAAAATTTGTTCTTTTGTATAGTGTGTTTCTAATTGAGCAGCTAAAAACGCTTCTTTTATCTTTCTTTGCCATGTCTGTTCATTGGTTAGATATTGATTTTTGGCATATTGTTGTGTAATTGTTGAACCACCTTGATGAATATCTCCTTCTTTCATATTAATGATCATAGCTTTTATGATGCGTAAGGGATCGAAACCAAAATGATAGAAGTAGTGTTTGTCTTCTATTGAGACAAAAGAATCAATGATGGTTTGAGGAATTTCTTCATAACTAACCCAAGAAGACGCATGGGAATTATTCGATTCATAGAAAAGTACTTGGTTTTGATCGAAGATCCGAATTCGATTGTTATCGCCAAAGTTGGAAATAGGAGTAATGAATGCTATGAGATAGAAAAGGAATAGGAAAGAAAATCCGACGATTAGGACGATAAAAAATGCTTTTAACAAGAGCTTCAAAACAATCACCTCAAAGATTATTGTGTGATAAAATAAAAAAATTAATCTGAGTATTGTATTATAAGATTTTTTGTGTATATTATATAGACCGATAATATAAGAGGATGCTGATGGAAAACAATGTGAAAATACAAGTCTTGCAAAGGCAAGATCATGAGATTAAGCAGGTCATCTATGAAGGAGTTGCTCAATATGAGGCGAATGCTCATGGAACTTTTTTGAGATACGAGGAAAAAGATGGCACAAAAGTGCAGGCACGATTTACACAATCGTCTTGCTGGATTGTTCGCAAAGGGGAGTATGTTTCAAATATTCATTTAAACATAGAGCGAGAATCTTATATAGAAATGAAAACAGAGTATGGTGAATTTCATTTTGATGCCTGTATGACACAACTTGTAAGTACAGATCAGAGCTGGTCAATTTGTTATCAGCTGTTGCAACAAGATGATGTAATAGGAGAGTTTCATATCACATGGATCATAAAGGAGGCTTTAGCGTGAACGAAATCGAAAACAAATTAAAACAAGAAATATCGAATGCGGTAAAACAAGCATGGGATATTGATATGATGGCAAGTGATGTTGTTATTGAAATTCCAAAGGATAAGTCACATGGTGACTATGCAACGAATCTAGCGATGCGTTTAACAAAACAGCTAAAACAAAATCCACGGATGATTGCAGAGACTTTGATTCAAAACTTAGATCTTGCAAAGGCGGGAATTCAAGAAGCTACCATTGCTGGACCAGGATTTATTAACTTCATCATGGAAACGGAATCTTTGGGCAGTGTAATTAATACGGTATTGAAGAGTCAAGAACATTATGGAGATTCTAATGATGGAAATGGATTAAAAGTTGATTTAGAGTATGTATCTGTAAATCCAACGGGTGATATCCATGTAGCTCATGGACGTGGAGCTGCGATTGGGGATGCTGTGAGTCGTTTGATGAAAAAAGCAGGCTATGAAGTAACAAGAGAGTATTATGTGAATGATGGTGGAAACCAAATCCATAATCTTGGATTGTCTTTATATGCACGCTATCAACAATTATTTGGAAAAGAAGTAGAAATGCCAGAAGATGGCTATTATGCTCATGATATTGTTGATATTGCGAATGATCTGAAAAATGAATTTGGAGATCAATTTTTGAATTGTACAAGTGATGAAGCCATTGAGTTCTTTAAAAAAGAAGGATGTAAACGGGAATTAGAGAAGATCAAACGGGATTTAAATTTATTCCGGGTTGAATTTGATGTTTGGTTCTCTGAAAGATCATTATATGAACAACATAAAGTAGAAGAAATTTTACAAGTGTTGAAAGATAAAGACATGGTTTATGAAAAAGAAGATGCTTTGTGGTTAAAGACGAGCTTGTATGGTGATGATAAAGACCGTGTTTTAGTAAAAACTGATGGTACATACACGTATGTAACACCAGATATTGCATATCATAACAATAAGTTTGAAAGAGGGTATGATATGTTAGTGGATATTTTAGGTGCTGACCATCATGGTTATATCAATCGGATGAAGGCAGCGATGCAAACGTTGGGTTACAACAAAGATGCATTGAATATTGATATTATTCAAATGGTACGTTTGATTAAAGATGGAGAAGAAGTCAAAATGTCAAAACGTACAGGAAATGCAATTGCTTTGCGGGAATTGATCGAAGAAATTGGTGTAGATGCTACAAGGTATAACTTTGTGTCTCGTGCTGCAGATACGCATTTGGATTTTGATTTAGGATTAGCGGTTGCACAAACGAATGATAATCCGGTTTATTATGCACAATATGCACATGCACGGATGTGTTCAATTTTGAGAAATGCGCCTGAGATTCAATTGCAAGAACAGTATTCTTTGTTATCGCATGAAAAAGAAACAGCTTTATTAAAACAGATTAATGAATTTCCTGCAGTGGTTGCTGATGCAGCTAGAAATCGTGCACCTCACAAGGTATGTAACTATATTCAAAAGATTGCGCAAGCATTCCATAGTTTCTATGCAGGATGTAAAGTGTTAGATGATTCTAATTTACCTTTACAACAAGAACGTCTGGCTTTGGTTAAGGCAACGCAAATTACATTGAAAAATGCCTTAGAAGTCATTGGTGTAACAGCACCTGAAAAAATGTAGGAGGTAGTTTAATTGAGTACACAATCTATGACGGATATTGCTTTCAATATCTTGTCAACGAAAACAGAACCGGTATCGTTCAAGCAACTTTGGAAAGAAGTAAGTGAAACATTGCGTTTAGAACCAAGTGTTGCTGCTAAGAAGATGTCACAATTCTATACGAATTTATCATTAGATGGGCGTTTTGTAGCTTTGAAAGAAAATAATTGGGAACTAAAGAAAAGAATGAAGTTCGAAGATGCTTTCATTGATACGAGTTCAATTGAAATTGATGAAACTGATCTTGATGATGAGTATATCGATGAAGAAGATAAAGAAATTGATATTCCCCATGATGACTATTAAACAATGAACCTGTAAGTACTTGATATTTACAGGTTTTTTTCTAAAATAGTAATTGTGGAGGTAATGTTATGCCAAAAGTAAATATGATTGAAATGCTTCAGAAAGCAAAAAGAGAAGGATATGCAGTTCCATTGATTAACATTGATAATTTAGAATGGTTACATGCGGTGATGGATACTGCTCAAAGATTACAGTCACCAATTATTATTGGTACTGCACCATTTCAAGTGGAAGAATTGGGTGGAATGCATACGGTTGTAGGGATGATTGATGGTTTGGCTAAGGATAAGGGGTATACGATTCCTTATGTGATTCATCTAGATCATGGTGATAGTTATGAAAGATGTGTTGCGGCTATTGATGCAGGATTTAGTTCTGTTATGATTGATGCTTCTAGTTTACCATTAGAGGAAAACATTGCTGTAACTAAAAAAGTAGTTGCGTATGCACATGCACATAATATAAGTGTAGAAGCGGAAATTGGCCATGTAGGTGGAGATGAATTTAATGGCGGTAAAGAGGTGTTATATGCGGATTTTGATGAATGTGTTCGCATGGTAAAAGAAACAGGTGTGGATTGTTTAACTCCGGCTTTAGGTTCTGTTCATGGGGATTACAAAGGAGAACCAAAGTTAGGTTTTGATGAAATGAAAGCAATTAGTGAAGCGGTGCAAATTCCATTAGTGTTGCACGGTGGTTCTGGTATTCCAGATGAACAGATTCGTAAATGTATTGAGCGTGGTACAGCTAAGATCAATGTAGCAACAGAGAATCGTCGTGCTTATCATATTCGGTTGCGGGAATTGTTAGCTGCTGATCCAAATTGTATTGATCCAATGAAAACAACGTGGTCAGCACGTAGGGCGATTGAACAAATTGTAGAATCAAAGATTTTACTGTTTGGTAGTAAGAATAAAGCCTAGAAATAGTTTTCAAATGGGTAAAAATGGTATAGAATAAATACGTACATATATAAGGAGGAAATAAAATATATGCCATTAGTTTCTGCTAAAGAAATGCTTGTAAAAGCAAAAGAAGGCCATTATGCAGTTGGTCAATTTAACATCAATAACTTGGAATGGACAAAAGCTATTTTATTAGCTGCTGAAAAAGCTAAATCTCCAGTTATCTTAGGTGTTTCTGAAGGTGCTGGTAAGTATATGACTGGATATAAAACAGTTGTAGGTATGGTTACTCCAATGATCGAATCTTTGGGTATCACTGTTCCAGTAGCTATTCATTTGGACCATGGTTCATTTGAAGGCGCAAAAGCTGCAATTGAAGCTGGATTTACTTCTATTATGTTTGATGGTTCTCACTATGGAATCGAAGAAAACATTGAAAAGACAAAAGAAATCGTTGAACTTTGCCACAGCAAAGGTATCTCTGTTGAAGCTGAAGTTGGTTCTATCGGTGGAGAAGAAGATGGTGTTGTAGGT
>JAQXZJ010000064.1 GCA_029227155.1 Erysipelotrichaceae bacterium | reverse complement strand
TTCTGCCCAGCAAAACAACTTACAGTTATTACTCGCAGAAATCTTTATGTGGATTGAGGCAATATCGGAAGAAATAACCAAAGTAATCAATAAAAATGTGATTAAGGGGAAATACAGTACAGAATTGTATTACTTGCCATGTTCAATTATTACTAGAAAAGATTTTGTGACACAGATGAAGGAACTTTACATGAATGGTTCTGGTAGTTTGCGAATGTGGATTAGTTCAACGGGTATTAACGCTGATGCTTATCTTGAACTCATGGATTCAGAAATTGAAGATGGGTTTGACGAAAAGTACAAACCACATGCTACAAGTTATAACTCTTCCGGTAATGGAAATGGTGATAAAGGTGGAAGGCCTGAAACAGATGATTTGTCTAATCCTAGTACGGCAAAGACCAAAATGGAAAATAAAAATAATGTACCGAAACCTAGTACAAAGTGATGGAGGTGAAGAATGAAGACTTTTGAGATTTCAAACAAAGCAAAAAACGGAAGACGAAAATTTAAGATGGTACTTCATATAATTCACCCTGAAAGCTGCGTTGTTGATAATATCGGTACAGAATATAACGACAATGGTATTACATGGCTTGAAAAATATGTAAAACAAGCATTGCCTACGATATCCGGTATGAGCTTAAGAGTTGAATTTGCAGATGAAACAAGAACAAGTATTTTAGGTCATGGTCTTACAGAAATCAAAGATGGATTTCCTATATTCGAGAATGCAACAGTAGTAGGTACATTTGATAAAGGTTGGATAGAAGACATTACGGATGACACTGGCACATATAAAGCATGTGTTGGATCGGGAACAATAGATGAAATGTGTTATAAGGCATTTGTAGATTCATTGGAAGAAGATTTAAAAGCTGGTAACGCTCCATACGGAAGCGTTGAGATATATAAAGTCAACGGAAATCCTGGGATTGTATATGAGAATATTTCTGAAGGGAATGGAAGAATTCCTAAAGAGTACATGTATTCAGGACACGCGTTGTTGGGAGTTGTACCAGCCGATTATAAATCAAGATTATTAGAATTGAATTCAAAGAAGGGAGAAATTGACATGACAGACGAAGAGTTAAAGTCAATTATCACAACGACTCTTGCATCCGCAATGGATAAAACTACTGAGTTAAATAGCAAAGTTGCGGAGAGTGAAAATAAGATTGCTGAATTAAATCAGGTAATCGAAGAGAAAGATGCAAAGATCGTTGAACTTAATGCTAGTGTTGCTGAAATTAAGGCTGCTTTAGATGAACTTAAGGCACAGCATGAAACTTATTGGGCAGAAAGAGAAATCCTTGAACAGGAACTTGCAAAAGCAAAAGTAAAAGAAAAGATTGGTGAACTTAACTCAGCATTAGAAAAATTTACTGATGAAGAGAAAAAGTGTGCAGAGGTTGAAATCAATTCATTTAATGAAGATCCATTAAAGGGTGATGTTGATGCAATTGTTTCCAAGATTTGTACAGGAATTGTAATGGCAGAAAAAGAAGCTGCTAAAGTAGCAGAACTTAACTCAGCAAATAACAATATCGATGATATCTTCTCCGAGATCAATTCAGCAAGCGTAGAAGAACTCGATTCCAACATTTTTTAAGGAGGATTTTTGAAATGGTTAAATTCTATACAATCGGTATGATCGAAAAATACAACCCATTCGTATCTGCAACAACTGCGGCAGATTATGTAAATGGTGCTTTCGGTGATGTAGCAGATGGTGTTTTCACAGTTGGTGCAACAAAATTTAAAGTTCTTATGAATAAGGGTAAGGGGCACTCTATGTATACTGATTTCACTGTTGAAGCCGGTGAATCTTCTAGAGTATGCGATCTATCAAAGTTAGACGGTGAATATTTACTTATTTCCCCAGAACATTTACCAAGCACATTCAAGGCCACAGACAAATTAGTTTCTGACACAACTGGCAAACTTGTTGTTAGCAATTCTGCTGTTGCACCTTATTTACTTGTTGATTCAGTAGTTGAATTTGACGGCAAAGGAGCAAAAGTAAAAATCGTTGCTGAATAATTTTAGAAAGAAGGAGATTACATTATGTATACATTTGAATTAAACAATGCAAAGAAAGATGAACTGTATGTTTCCGGTAACATTAAGAAGACATCTCCAGTAGTTGAAGTATTTTCTGCTATGGTAGATGGTCGTGAGTTAGGTTCTTTAAAGAAAGTAAACTCTGTACAGGCTGACAAGTCAGCAAAGTATATTATGGAGTTAAACTCAAAGGCTGCTATGGGCGATGTAAATGCACAGTGTGAATTAAACACTTTAAGAAAATTCGTTATTGAGCCAGTTTTAGCAGAGGAAATGAAGTTATTAAGCATTTTTGGTACATACAGAGCACTTGGATTTGGTGAGACAATTGAAGCTGAAACATACAAGCATGTAGGTATTGAAGCTAAGGCACAGGCTGAAGGCCTTGATGTTCCATTTGGTGCAATCAAGAAAGAAAAATACCAGGTTCCTACACAGATCGTTTCAGGTGGTTATGCTGTAAATTATCGTCAGGCTGCTCTTGGTGATATGGTGAGAGAAAACGAAGGCATGGAAGAGACAAGAAAGATGATTAGAAATAAAGCCGCTTCTTATGTTCTTGACAAAGTTGTTGCTTCTGTTAAAGATGCATCCGGTGTTAAGTATTACTATGAAAACGCTGGATTAGTAAAGGCATCCGTAGATGGATTATTAAAGAATATCCGTAGATTCGGTAAACCAAACGTGATTGGTGATTATTCAATCATTACTCAGTTTTCCGCTTGGGCAGGATACGCTGAAGTTCTTGGTAGCAAAGATGTTATCGGTATTTCTCAGAAGGTACTTGATGAGATTATGGAATATGGTGTATTAGGAAAATATAATGGATCAATTTTATCCGAGCTTCCAAATACTTATGATTTTACAACTCGTGACGCTGCAGGTACAAACTTTAAGACTGTATTCCCACAGAATGTTGGTTTCGTTGTTCCTACCGGCACAGATTCTCCAATCAATACATGGACAAGAGGTGGATTAACTTCGTTCACAGGAAACGATGTAACAACTGGTGAAATCATGACAAGATTTGACTTAGAGGTTGCTGCTGATGTAGCAAGAGGTCAGGAATATAAGATCGGTATCATTAAGGATACAACAGAAGGTTTAGCTTAGTCTTAGGTGATGTCGATGAGTAAGAGATTTTATCCTTGCTATTCGTATCGACAGAAATGTTTCTTGCAGTCTTTTGGCTTCTCTTATAAATCGGATGGGATTAACCCAAAAACAAATAAGAAATTCTGGTATTTTGAGAAGTCTGAAAGACTGGATAAATGTATTGTTCTATATAATCAAGTCAAGCATTCTTTGTGATGCGGATAGGGAAAATTAGTTGAAAAAGGGAGAATTATTATGTCAAGTGTTAATATGGATGAAAAAGTAACGTTAGTTAACTTGGCTCCGTGGGAGGTTGCTTTTAATAAATTAGAAAGCGTTGGACACGTAATCATTCCACCAAAAGGAAAAGTTCGTGTTACGACTAGAAGCGAAGTAATGGCGCAGGTTAGCAACAACAATAATTTAATTGGTGGAATCGACGAACTTGGTTCTCATGCTACGGTTTATATTGATGATGCCGAAACACGTAAGATGCTGGAATTTGATACGGATTCGAAAAAGCAGATGATTCTTACGAAAGAGGTTGTTGCTAAAATATTTGAACTTAAGACGTTTTCTACTTTTAAAAAGCGCATTGAGGAATATGTAGTTACGAGATGCGAAAAACGTAATCTCATGGATTATATTAAAGAGTTAGGGATCAACGAATATGACAAGATTGTATTTTGCCAGGAGCATTGTAAATTTGATTTTCTGTAAGGTATGGTGATGAAAATGGCGAACACAATAGCCAATGAAGTATACGATGTATTTGAAAGTTCCTTTGCAAGCAAAGTGGTTATTCCATCTTCACTCGAATTAATATGGCTCAAAAAAGCCGTTGGATGCTACAATGCTGAAATAGGAACGATTGAATTCAATGAAGAATATCTTCAGTTTGATTCTGAACTGGATCAGTATACCATAAACACTTTGGGCGCCTATATGAAGAAATTTTACCAGGAACGTGAATTTTCCAAGGTTAATAAATATCCATCGGTTGTAATGAAAGATATATCGATTGATGGAAATAATGGCACCAAAAATGCGACTAAGGCTGAGTTAGATTATGTTTCGAATGAAGTTTCCGAGATGATAGAAAATCAGAAACCATCATCATTTCTCTAAGGCGGTGAGACTATGCAAGAATGGTATCTTATAAGAAATTCAAATATGAACAATGATTCACGCGAATACGATGATGGTTATGCCATTGATACATTCCTTG
>JAQXZJ010000063.1 GCA_029227155.1 Erysipelotrichaceae bacterium | reverse complement strand
TATTGTTTGAGCATAATCCTTTATCAGCAATTTGTTCAATTGTTTGTGATCATAAACGGCAATGTTATGGGAATTGTATATTGGGAATCAAGAAAGAACCAATTCCCTTTTATAAAATGGAAGAAGAATTGTCTTATGACTATTTGATGAATCATACATTTCAAACACCTGTTTTTAATCAAAAACGGATCGCTATCGTAGGTGCTGGTGCGGTAGGAATCAGTGCTAGTATCCTTTTGGCATTAAAAGGATATCAGGTAACCTTGTTTGATGATCATGCTCGTATCGGGGGTGTGATGCGTTATGGAATTCCTGATTTTCGTTTGCCAAGAGTAATTTTAGATCGCTATGAAGTGATATTACAGCAATTACAAGTAGCGTTTCGACCAAATACAATGATTGGTCAGGCATTAACATTAGCCCAGCTATCACAAGATTATGATGCTGTTTTGATTGGTACAGGTGCAGTCGTTGCCAATCAATTGCGAATTAAAGGAGAAGCATTAGGTCATGTGCATTATGCGATTGATTATTTAAAGGATCCAGAAGCATATACTTTGAACCAGCGAGTAATTGTATTGGGTGCAGGAAATGTTGCAATGGATGCAGCACGTACAAGTGCTAGAAATGGACATCATACATCGATTTATTATCGTAAGAGTGCCCAAGATATGAAGGCGAATGAAGTAGAAGTTCAAGAAACGATTGATGATGGAGTTGATTTTGTGTTCTTCCAGTCACCTGTAGAAATTACTAAAGAGGGAATTATTTTCTGTGATAGTGAAAATTATACGGATGAACAAGGGCGATTACAGACAAAGATATTATATGGTACCGAACATCTGGTAACGTGTGATTCTGTGATCATTGCGGTTAGCCAATCTCCAAATCCTATCGTTTATCGAAATAGTGATTTAGCAATAACGAAACAAAATCGTATCCTTGTAGATGAAGTAGGACGTACTAATCTTGCAAATGTCTATGCTTGTGGAGATACTGTGACAGGTGCTCGTTCTGTAGTAGAAGCGGTAGCTCATACAAAAGAGGTTGTGAGTGCTTTGATTGAAGATTTACAAACAAAATAAAAATTGTTATAATAAATCGATTTTATAACATTGAGGAGAGGATATCATGGGTAAATATGATCAAGAGATTGCAAAACGGAGAACGTTTGCAATTATTTCCCATCCTGATGCAGGTAAGACCACATTAACAGAGAAACTGTTATTGTATGGAGGAGCCATTCAGTTAGCGGGAAGTGTCAAAGGAAAAAAGAATAGTAAACATGCAGTCAGTGACTGGATGGAAATAGAAAAACAAAGAGGGATTTCAGTTACTTCCAGTGTGATGCAGTTTAATTACAATGGTTATTGTATCAACATTTTGGATACTCCAGGGCATCAGGATTTCTCAGAAGATACCTATCGTACACTAATGGCTGCAGATAGTGCTGTCATGGTGATTGATGCGAGCCGAGGAATTGAACCACAGACTCGTAAATTATTTAAAGTGTGTGCGATGCGTCACATTCCAATCTTTACCTTTATTAATAAAATGGACCGTGAAGCAAAAAATCCATTTGATTTAATGGAAGAATTAGAAACGGAATTTGGAATTGGAACCTATCCGATGAACTGGCCAATTGGTTCAGGAGATCGGTTTAAAGGGGTCTATGATCGTCAGACTTCTCATATTCTTGCATTTGATAATGAAACCAGAGGTAGAGGAATTTCTAAGAAAATTGAAGTGGACTTACAGGATGAAGCAACATTAGATGTTTTAATTACAAAAGAATTACGGGAAACATTACAAGAAGAAATTGAATTATTAGATGGAGCAAGTTATGAATTTGATTTAGAACAAGTTCAAAATGGTCAATTAAGTCCCGTATTTTTCGGATCTGCGTTGACGAATTTTGGAGTAGAACCATTTTTGGCGAAGTTTTTGGAATTAACACCACATCCATTAGCAAGAAGTGCGAATGGGCAGCAAATTGATCCATTCCAAGATGAATTCTCTGCCTTTGTCTTTAAGATTCAGGCAAATATGAATAAAGCACATCGAGATCGAATTGCCTTTATGCGAATTTGTTCGGGTCGTTTTGATAAACAGATGCTTGTAAAACATGTTCAAAGAAATAAAATGATGAAGCTTTCTCAACCACAACAGTTGATGGCGCAAGATCGTGAAATTGTGGAAGAAGCGTATGCTGGGGATATTATTGGTGTATTTGATCCAGGAATTTTCTCAATTGGTGATACGGTATGCAGTCCTGAGCTGAATGTTGAGTATGAAGGAATTCCTACCTTTGCGCCAGAGCATTTTGCATTGGTTACACAAAAGGATACGTTAAAACGAAAACAATTTATCAAAGGGGTAACACAGATTGCGCAGGAAGGTGCGATTCAGATTTATCAAGAACCAGGTACTGGGGTGGAACGCGTCTATGTTGGAGTCGTTGGAGTGCTACAGTTTGAAGTGTTGGAACATCGGTTAAAGAATGAATATAATGTAGAGATCATTCGTGAGAATCTATCGTATCAATTGATGCGGTGGATTGGTAATGAAAATATTGATCCAAAGAGTATCAAATTATCGTTAGATTCTAAATTATTACAGGATTTTAAGGGTAACTATCTGATTTTATTTGATAGTCAATGGAATATCAAAGGAGCTTTAGATCGGAATCCAAATCTTATTTTGAAAGAAGTAAATGAGAATTAGCGTGGTCAGTCATGATCATGCTTTTTTTATCATAGGATAGAGAATGTTGGAAAGGAAGATCATATGAATCGATATCAGCTGATGGGGGATTTTATTCGCTTAAAGCGTAGTCATCCAAAGGAGATCGAACGTTTTTTGCGTTGTTTGCCTTTTTATGTGATTACAGATGAAGAACTATCTCAGTTTTTAGAAGATGAAAAAAAGAAACAAACGTGCTATACTAAAAACAATTATGAATAAGGAGCTTGCGTATGAATACAAGAAAAGCGGGAGTGCTATTAGCAGTATCTAGTTTGCCTTCCAATCATGGAATTGGTGATTTTGGTCCGAGTGCCTATGAATGGATCGATGAATTAGCAAAGACAGGCGCAAAAATCTGGCAGATTTTGCCATTGAATCCATTGGGGTATGGAAATTCACCATATCAGCCATATTCGTCTTATGCTATGGATGAATGTTATCTAAGTTTAGATTTATTAAAAAAGGAAGGACTTATAAAAAAATGTCCGAAGTTTCGTGCAAGAAAGAAAACCGTTGATTATGAAGCAGTGCGTGCATTTAAACAGACATATTTAAAAGAAGCTTTTATGAATTTTAAGCCGGATAAGGAATATGAAGCTTTTGTTCGAATTCCATGGGTGAAACGATATGCGATGTTTATGGCGATCAAAAGACATTTCAATATGAAATGTTGGTTAGATTGGGATAACAAATATCAAAGTTGGATCGATACCGATCAAAACGACGATTTGGGATTAGAACAAGGAGTTTTATATGAATGTTTTGTTCAGTATGAATTGATGAAGCAATGGACAAACTTAAAACAATATGCAAATCAAAAACGGATTCAGATCATGGGGGACTTACCATTTTATGTTGGAATTGATAGTGAAGATGTGTGGAGTCATCAAAAACATTTCTTATTAGATGATAAGAAACATCCATCTTTTATTGCTGGTGTACCACCGGATTATTTTAGTGAGACAGGTCAAAGATGGGGAAATCCTATCTATAATTGGGAATACTTAAAGGAAAATGAATTTGATTTCTGGATCGAACGTTTGTCTTATTCACAAAAATTGTATGATATTATTCGAATCGATCATTTTCGAGCATTTGATACGTACTGGAAGATTCCTGCCTCATGTCCTACAGCACAAGTGGGAGAATGGGTGGAAGCGCCAGGTTATGAATTGTTTGATACCATTTATCAGAAACTTCCTGGAATTCAGATCGTAGCTGAAGATTTAGGGGATTTAAGAGCAGAAGTATTAATTCTTCGAGATCATTATCATTTGAAAGGGATGAAGGTGATTCAATTTACCTTTGATCCAAAAGATACATTCCCTTCCAAAGAAGATCGTGAAAATTCAATCGTATATACGGGAACTCATGATAATGAAACGATGATGGGATGGTATTCTCATTTATCACCTGCTCAAAAAAGACAAACGAGGCGTTTCTTTGTGAAACATCATTTTGATGCGGATACAATTGCTCATTCATTTGTACGTTTTGCACTTGCACAAAAAGCAGATTTTGCGATTATACCGATGCAAGATATTCTAGGCCTTAAAAATAATGCTAGGATGAATACACCGGGTACGATTGGTTATTTAAATTGGGAATGGAAATTGGTTGATTTGGAAGGATGGAAGGCTGAGATTCCATTTTTAACGGATCAAATCAAGAACTATCAACGATAAAGCTATGATTCGAGAAATTGTTCATGATCCACTTTGTTTAGCTAGAAAATCAATACCCGCTAATAAAGAGGATATTACGATTGCGGATGATCTATTGGATACCTTGCAAGCACATTCTGAGCATTGTGTAGGTATGGCAGCGAATATGATTGGAGAATGGAAGTGTATCATTGTCTTTGCATATGAAGGGGGTTACATGGAAATGTTTAATCCACAAATAATCAAACAATGGGACCGATATGATACGGAAGAAGGATGCCTTTCTTTAAAAGGAACAAGGAAAACGCAACGGTATCGTAAAATCAAAGTTGAATGGCAAACAAGAGAGTTTAAAACAAGAATTCAAACGTTTACAGGTTTTCCTGCTCAGATTATTCAACATGAAATAGATCATTGTCAGGGAATTCTCATATAAAAAACAAGAATTGATATTAATCGATATCAATATCGGAATCAGTGATTGCCCGTACGCTGGTTCCGTTTTCTTTTGGTTCTGCAATATAAATAGTAGGCATGTGTTGATCGTTTGCATATGTGAAAGCGAATTTTACATTGGTTCCAACACCAATTTCACCTTCTTGATTCATACAGATTAAAGAAATTGCATCGACATAACCTTTTTGCTTGATCATCCGTTTGGAGAATTCAGCTACACATTGACTTGCGGCAGTTTGAGGATCTTGTCCTTGTTTCATCCGGATAATAACATCATAGCTTAAACAACCACGCATGATTTCTTCTCCAACGCCTGTTGCACAGGCACATCCAATTGTATCGTCGGCATAGAATCCGCATCCAACAAGAGGAGAATCACCAATTCTTCCAGGTTCTTTCATAAAGAGTCCACTGGTACTAGTGGCTGCAATCAAGTGTTTCTTTTGATCACAAGCAAGTACTCCTACGGTATCATGACCATTATAAGCGGCTAATGGCTTTGGATTCTGTAATTGTTTTAGATAATATTGATAAGTTTCTTCACTCATCAGATTTTCATTAGCAAATCCATTTTTTTGAGCAAATATATTAGCTCCTTGTCCAACAAGAACATTATTAAAGCGAGTTTCACTGCATTTTTTGGCAACATCGATAGCGTGAATGACATGTTCTAAAGCACCAACAGCACCTACCTGTAAGGTTGTACCATCCATATATCCTGCATCACAGGTGATGATGCCTTCTTTGTTTGGTAAACCGCTATATCCTACGGAATGAAAGTTAGGATTTTCTTCAACATCATGGATTGCTGTTAATACTGCATCGGATGCAGATAGATTTTGTTCCAATTGTTGGCTGGCTTTTAGAATTCCCTGATAGGACATTTTCCATGTTCCAATGATTGCCCATTTCATAAAGTTGCTCCTGCTGTTTCTTTTTTGCGTAGAAACGAAAAGAAATAGAACAAAAATGGGATGGCAAACGTAGCTGTACATAGATCAGCGAGTGGCTGAGTCATTTGGATGCCTTGTAAGCCAATTATTTGTGGTAATAGATAAATGAGAGGGAAGAAGAAGATCCCTTGTCTACCGCAAGATATTAAGGTTGCAGGGAGTGGTTTTCCAATGGATTGGAAGGTCATATTAGCGATGGTTCCAATTGGTTGGAATAATAAGGCGATACATTGATAATGCATAGCTCGAATTCCAATTTCGACCATAAGAGGATCGTTTTTAGCAAATGCGCCCATAATTTTTGGAGCAAATAGGAAACCAAAGCTACTCATGGTTGCAGCGATTACAAGTTCAGTAATTATAGCAAACCAGAAAGCAGAGCGCACGCGATCATAACGTTTGGCACCATAGTTAAATCCAACCACTGGTTGGTACCCTTGTCCAAATCCTAAAATGACAGAGAATAGTAACATGAATACCCGTCCATTGACACTCATTGCAGCAACTGCAGCATCCCCATAGATCCTAGCAGAAGTATTGAGGGATATGGTTGCGATAGATGCAAGCCCTTGACGACAAAGAGAAGGAAATCCAATCTGAATGATTCGGATATAATCCAATGGATCTCTTGAAACTTTTGCAGGATGTAAATGTAACTGACTGTGTTTACTAAAAATCATGGTTAATAGAATCGAACAACTAATGGTTTGTGAAACAATCGTTGCCCAAGCAGCACCAGCAATTCCTAATTGGAATCCAAAGATGAAAATAGGATCGAGAATGATATTTAAGATTCCACCTGTTGTGATTCCAATCATAGATAAAGAAGCCTTTCCTTCTGCACGTACTTGATTATTTAAAACAAATGAACTAGCAGAAATAGCAGCTGCATACAAAATAATAGAAGCATATTGACGCGCATAGGGCAGAATCGTTTCTGTAGCACCTAATAAGTTCATTAAAGGATCAAGATTGGTTAATCCAAAAAAGGTTAAAGATAATCCAAACAAGATAGCCATCAATAATGCAGTAGAAGCAATTGAATCCGCTTTTTGATAATCCTGTTTCCCTAATAAACGAGAAATGAAAGAACCAGAACCAACTCCTAGGGTAAATCCAATTGCTTGGATAATTGCCATTAAAGGGAATACGACTCCAACTGCTCCTGTTGCACTGGTACCTAACTGAGATACAAAGTAAGTATCAGCCATATTATAAACCGAAGTAATCAACATACTAATGATCGTTGGAATCGCTAAAGAAGTAATGAGTTTACCAATCGGTGTTTGTGTCATTTTGATGTGTTGTTTTTGTGCAATATCCATATGTTTTCTCCTATACTTTCCTTATTTTACTCTTATTTATCATCAAATTTCTATAAAAAATACATTTTTTATGCAAAATTTACTAAATTAACATTGCCTTTTTACCGCATTTCTAACAAAATAGAATTAGATAATTTTATATAGCTAAATGCTATATCATCATTTGCGTGTTAGCAAATAGGAGGATGTATGACTATATTTGATATACAGCAGTTATTTACTTTCGTCGGAGGCTTGGGTATGTTTTTGTATGGGATGCATATCATGGCAGATGGCTTACAGAAGACGGCTGGAGAAAAAACGAAGAAGTTAATGGGATATTTAACGAATCATCGAATTTTAGGGATTGTTGTGGGAGCTTTGATTACGGCAATTATTCAAAGTTCTTCGGCTACAACAGTATTAGTTGTGGGGTTTGTCAATGCTTCTATTTTATCATTGAATCAGGCAGTTGGTGTGATCATGGGGGCCAATATTGGTACGACGATGACTGCTTGGTTGGTGTCTATGAGTGAATGGGGAAGTATTTTCAAACCGGAATTTATTGCTCCATTGCTTGTCGGAATTGGAGCTTTATGTGTGTTATTTACGCATAGTGACCGTAAACATCAGATAGGGAATATTTTAGTTGGCTTTGGTATTTTATTCATTGGTTTGGCATCGATGTCTGCCTCTGTTCAGCCTTATAGTTCTTCTCCAATTTTTGCTCAAATTTTTGCGACTTTGGGCTCAAATCCAATTTTAGGAATTTTTGTTGGAGCCGTTGTTACTGCTATTTTACAAAGTTCCAGTGCATCGCTTGGAATTTTGCAGACCTTAGCAATGAATGGAATTGTTACTTGGAATAGTGCTGTATTTATTGCATTAGGTCAAAATATCGGTACTTGTGTTACGGCAATGATTTCGAGTGCTTCAGCAAAACCAAATGCAAAGAAAGCAGCTGTGATTCACATGTTATTCAATACCATTGGTGCAGTGTTCTTTGGAATCTTGCTTTATGTATTCTTCCGTTTCAATCCAGTAATGGGCAATAGCAATATTTCTGGTTTAGAATTAGCGGTTTTCCATACAAGTTTCAATATTGCAAATACGTTATTGTTGTTCCCATTTGGAAATCAATTAGTGAAGATGGCGAATCTGATTATTCACAATCAGAAGAAAAAAGAAACAGGTTTGGTGCATTTGGATGCTCGTTTGTTAGAAGTTCCTGCATTAGCTTTAGAATCTATTTCAAACGAAGTGAATTATATGGGGAAATTAGCAGTAGAAAATGTTGATTTTGCTTGTCGTGCTCTTTTAGAACGAAATCAATCTATGATTGAAAAGGTGTATGAACATGAAGCAAAAATCAATCAATTTGAAAAAGAAATTACGGCTTACTTGATTCATATCAATAATGGAGATTTAACGGAGCATCAGCAATTAACGGTTAAAAATTTATTATATACTGCTAGCAATTTAGAGCGGGTTTCTGACCATTGTGAGAATATTGTGGAATTATGTCAACAATTGACGGAACATGAAACGAAGTTTTCTGAGGCTGGATATGCAGATTTACAAACGATGATGAATTATACGAAGTCTTCTTTGTTATATGCAACAACAGCAAGAGTGGATATGTCGTTGGATGCAGTTGGTTTAGTTCGTGTTAATGAAGATATGGTCGATAAAACAGAGAAAGAATTAAGAGAGAAACATTTGCGTCGATTAGCGGAGAAAAAGTGTGAAATTGAAGCAGGCGTTGTATTCTTGGATGTTATAAGTAATTTAGAAAGAATTAGTGACCATGCGATGAATATTGCTGATTATGTTCAAGAAGAAGTAGAGCAGTATGCTTAAAATAAAGGAGAAAAGTTATGATCAAACATGTTGTGTGCTATAAAATGAAATCACAGGATCTAGAAGAATTAAAGAAAACGAAGGAATTGTTATTGACGATGAAGGGAAGAGTACCTCAAGTAATTGATATGGAGGTTGGAATTGATTTTCTTCATTCAGAGCGTTCTTTTGATATGATTTTAGAAGTGCTTTTGGAAAGTAAAGAGAGTATGGATGCTTATCAAAAGGACCCTTATCATGTGAGTGTGATTAAGAAACATATGCATCAGGTAAGAGAGAAAGCAGTTGCGGTGGATTTTGAGATTTAAGTGTGGATTACTCGATTGCACAAAGATTCGATAAAAGCAATAGTATAGCATTGAAAGAGGTAAGTAGGTGGCAATGTTATGAAAACTATAAATGTAGCAATATTAGGAGCTAGTGGTGTTGTTGGTCAACAGATGTTATCTGTTATATTAGAAAGAAAGCTTCCGATTCAAACGTTACGACTATTGGCAAGTGATCGTAGTGCAGGGACTGTAGTTAATGTAATGGGTCAGTCGTTTGTGATTGAGGAAACAACGGAACAGTCATTTGAAGGAATTGACTATGTTTTAGGGGCGGTGAGTAATGAATGGGCAATTAAATATGCACCAGCAATTGCGAAAGCAAAAGCGGTATTTATTGATAATAGCAGTGCGTTTCGTTTAGATCCTAAAGTTCCTTTGATGATTCCAGAAGTGAATCCTGAGATGGTTTATGAACATTCTGGTATCATAGCAAATCCGAATTGTGTAACGATTATTGGTTTGATGGCAGCAGCTCCTATTCATCGGGTAAATTTGATTCAATCAATGATTATTTCTAGTTATCAGGCAGTTTCTGGGGCTGGTGTGGCAGGAATGCAAGAGTTACAACAACAGATGAAGGAAATGTATTTGCAACAGCCATTGACTTGTAAAGTGTTTCCAGAACCAATCTGTGAGAATCTATTAGCACAGATAGGGGATTTGGATGAGAATGGTTATTCTCAAGAAGAAATGAAGTTTCAAAATGAAGGCCGTAGAATATTGAATGCACCAGAATTAAAGGTATCATGTACTTGCGTACGGGTTCCTGTGATGCGCTCTCATTCGCTAGTGATGCGTCTACAATTGGAACGTGAGATGTCTTGTGAAGAAGTAAAGAAGATTTTAGAACAATCGAAAGGTGTCCGTATTTGTGAACCGTATCCAACTCCTTTGATGGCTACTTGCCAAGATCAGGTCTTAGTTGGAAGAATCCGTAAGGATTTAACAGATCCAAAGGGAATCATCCTATGGGTGATTGGAGATCAATTAAGAAAAGGTGCGGCAACCAATGCTGTTCAGATCATGGAATTATTAATGAATCAAAAATAGTAGTTATTCTGAATGAATGGGAGAAATATAATGGCAAAATATTTGTATGTTGATGATTATCGTATGCCACCTAAATGTGCGGATGCAGTAGCAAAAGATTATGATTCAGCAATTCAATTGTTGAAGTTTTTAACGTTTGAAATCATAGACCTTGATTATAGTCTAAATGACATTAATGGTAATGGACTAAAAATTTTGGAATTTATGGTCAAAAACAATATTAAAGTAAAAGAGATCAGAGTGCATTCTGATCATGAAATTGGAAAACCAAGAATGCTAGAATATATTGAAGATCATAAAGAACAATTAATTACAGAATAAACGATTCATCCAACTCTTGTCTTTCGACAAGTTTTTTTTATGCTATACTTATAGAGATAGAAAGAAGGGTATAAGATGACGAAAGTTACAGTCATTTCGGGATTTTTAGGTGCTGGAAAAACGACGCTGATTCAAAAGTTATTAAAAGAAGCGTTTACAGATGAACAAGTGGTATTAATTGAAAATGAATTTGGTGAAATTGGTATTGATGGAGGATTCATGCAAGATGCTGGGATTGCGGTTAAAGAAATGAATTCTGGTTGTATTTGTTGTTCCCTAGTAGGAGATTTTGAGAATTCTTTAAAACAAGTATTAGAACAATTTACACCGGATCGTATTTTGATTGAACCATCAGGTGTTGGTAAATTATCTGATATCGTAAAAGCGATTAAGCAAGTCATGAATGATGTTCCATTGCAATTAGATGGAGCAATTACAGTTGTTGATGCTAAGAAAGTTAAGATGCATCAACGGAATTTTGGAGAATTTTTCAATGATCAGTTAAAGGAAGCTCAAGCCATTATTTTAAGTCATACACAGATGTTGAAGGATGAACAGCTGAAAAGTGCAGTAGAGTTGATTCGTGAATGGAATCCTGATGCTAGAATTATGACAACCAATTGGGATCAGTTATCAGGAAAAGAAATTATGGAAATGTTGGATGATACAACGGATTGGGTAAAACAGTTAAATGTTGAGAAAGAATGTGATCATGAATGCGAATGCGAACATGAACATCATCATCATCATCATGAGCATGACCATGAATGTGGTTGTGAACACGAGCATCATCATGAACATGATCACGAATGTGATTGTGGGCATGAACATCATCATCACCATCATGGACATGATGCCGATGAAATATTTGAAACATGGGGATTGGAAACACCGATTGCGATGGATCGAAATTGGTTAGAACAATTATTACATGAATTAGCATATACACAAAGTTTTGGTCAGATCGTACGTGCTAAGGGTATTGTAGAAACGACAGATGGAAAATGGGTACATTTTGACGTTATTGCGGATGAAGTGAAAATCCGTGAAGGTAGTGCTAGTTATATGAGTCGTTTATGTGTAATAGGTGTTCATTTGAATGTTCAACGCTTACAAGAAGAATTTGGAAATGAGGGAAAATAGGAATGGATATTCCAGTTTATTTATTTACCGGTTTTCTAGAGAGTGGAAAGACTGGATTAATTACGGAGACATTAAAAGACCCAGATTTTAATGATGGGGAAAAGACACTGTTATTATGCTTTGAAGAAGGAATCGAAGAATATGATCCTAAGTTTCTGAAGCGAGAATGTAATACAGATTTGATTTATGTTGATGGGTTAGAGGTATTGACTGTTGAATATCTAGAACAGTTAAATCAATGTTATCAACCACAACGAGTCATGATTGAATATAATGGAATGTTATCAGTAAGTGAATTACTTGATAAAGAGTTACCGATTGATTGGATCATTGTACAAATTGTCGCAACAGTTGATGCAAGTACATTTGAATCCTATATTACGAATATGAAATCGTTGATGTATGAGCAATTGGTACATGCAGAGATGATTATTTTTAATCGTTGTAGTGAAAAAACGAAAAAATCATTTTTACGTGGAAATGTAAAAGCAATCAATCGTGGGGCACAATTGATTTATGAAGATATTTATGGCAATGTAAATGAATTAGAAGAGGATGAATTGCCGTTTGATTTGAGTTTGGATGTCCTTGATATTGCGGAAGAGGATTATGGCTTGTGGTATATGGATGCTTTAGATCATCCATATAAATATGAACATAAAGAGATTATCTTAAAGGGAATTGTTTATCACACGGAACAGTTTGAAAAGCCAATTATGGCAATTGGACGTTACGCAATGGTTTGTTGTGAGAATGATACATCATTTATTGGTATCGGAATACTGAATGGTAATTTTGATGAATTTGAAAATGGTGAGTGGGCAATTGTAAAAGGCAAATTACAGGTTGATTATGATGAGGAATCAAATATGGATTACCTAAGTATAGTAGATGCTCATTTAGAGCATTCAGAACCTTTGGAGCAACCTCTGGTATTTTTTAGTTAAAGAAATTGTGAAAACAGTTTCTTTTTTTCATTCTAGTGCTATAATAAATGAGTACATGGCCCGTTGGTGAAGGGGTTAACACACTAGATTCTCATTCTAGCATGCAGGGGTTCGAGCCCCCTACGGGCTACCATTGTAAACTAAAACCCTTTATTTATAAGGGCTTTTTTAATGTCGAAATAGATTTAGGTACGAATTTTTTTATAAATTATCTTTCTAAAATGAAGAAACCACCATGTAGGTCGCTATAATTCATCAATACCATTAACAATTTCTTCCATTCTTGATTGATAGAAAATATATAAATATTAAAAGGAAAGTGCATTCGATAATAATGAGTGCTTTTCTTTACCTCTAAAAAAAGAGAATTGTGTTATATATTCCTGTAAAATTGGCATAATAATGACAGTTTATAATATAGAAAAGTGATATCTTGTCTTTCGTTTCGATTCAAGTTATGATATGAATAGATATAATGAGAAGGTGAAGTTATGGGGAAAGAGTTATTTGAACAGGTTTTATATCATGATGAAGATGTGATATGGTGTGGAGGAATTAATAAATCTGCATTTGTGATGAGAAGTTTTTTTAAGACATTCTTATTTGGATTATTTCCTCCGGTTGCTATTTTAATGCTAGGAACACCTTATGGCTGGTTGGTATTGATTTTATCTTTATTTAAAATTATTCCTTTATGGATCGGAATTGCATTTTTTAGTTTTTCGGTTATTGCCTGGTTGATTTTTATTCTCTGTATTTATCGGGCTGCCAAAAATACCTATTTCTGTATTACAGATAAACGAGTACTGAAAAGAAGTGGAGCTTTTAATAACAAGTATGAACATTATTCATTAAAGAATGTGGGTACGATCACTGTGAGTGGTGGCTTTTTTGATAGAAAGAAAAATATGCCTAGTGCAACACTAACGGTACTTGTTAAAGACTTTTATGCTGATTCACGACAAATAACTCAATTTATTTCAGTGGATAATTTGAATGATGCATATGAAGCAAGCAAAATATTGAGTTCTATGGTGGAAGGAAATCAAGATAATCTAAAAATTAAAATTGAAGAATAAGAAGATCGAGATTTTGTTCTCGATTTTTGCTTCTTGGATTCATAAATAATAGAAAAATGATATAATAAGTATCAATAAGAGGTGCTTATCAATGAAACAGAAAACATTTAAATTAGATTCTAAATATAATGATGTAACTTTAGTTGGAACGTTATTTGAACCTGATGGAGACAAAAAAGGAATTGTGCAAATTGTTCATGGAATGGCAGAGCATCGAAAACGTTATTATGAATTTATGCTGTCTTTGATGCAAGCAGGATATGTAGTTGTGATTCATGATCATCGAGGACATGGAGATAGTGTGAATTCTATGGATGATTATGGCTATTTTCATGATAATAAAGCAAATGCAATCGTAGAAGATGCGTTTGATGTGATGAATTATGTAAGACAATTATATTCGGATTTAAAACTATATTTATTTGGACATAGCATGGGATCGTTGGTTGTTCGTAAAATGCTACAAAAGGATGATCAAAGCATGCACAAACTGATTATATGTGGTTCTCCAAGCTATAATCCAATGACACCATTTGCGATAAGTATGACGCAGATAATAGCTATGGTTAAAGGAGATCGCTATCGTAGTGAATGGATCAATGAAATGGCTTTGGGTGCAGGGAATAAGAAGTTTAAAGAGGAAACAATCAAGAACTGTTGGTTAACTCGAGATCAGAAAGTGGTGCAGGCATATAATGAAGATCCAATGGATGGGTTTATTTTTACGACAAATGGGTTTTTAAATCTGTTTCGTTTAATGAAAGATGTATATCGAAAACGATTATATCATCCAACCCAGCGGCAATTACCAATCCTTTTTATCGCAGGATCGGATGATCCAGTGATTGTTTCAAAAGAACGGTGGATTCAGTCACAACGATTCTTAAGGAAAGTGGGATATCAGAATATTCAAGGGAAATTATATCTAAATATGCGTCATGAGATCTTAAATGAGCTTGGAAAAGAGAAAGTTTATCAAGATGTGATTGATTGGTTGGATAAAAAATAAAAAAATTCAGTTTAAAACTAGTATTGTGTTAGAAAAATGATATAATAACAAACGCGGATATCAGTATAAAAAAAACAGGAACGTGTCCTGTTATATGCAAATGGCTGGGATGGAAAGGTTCGAACTTTCGCATACTGGAGTCAGAATCCAGGGCCTTACCACTTGGCTACATCCCAATCACTATATTTTATTTTATACGTTTCACGTAAGATGTCAAGGGAGGATGATTAAATGACGAAAGTTAGAACGAGATTTGCACCAAGTCCTACAGGGTATATGCATATTGGGAACTTGCGGACAGCTTTATATGAGTACTTAATTGCTAAGCATGAAGGTGGGGACTTCATTTTACGTATTGAAGATACAGACCAAGAAAGAGAAGTTGAAGGTGCTGTCGATATTATTTATGATGTATTGCGGTTGACGGGGTTAAATTATGATGAAGGACCTGATAAACCTGGTGATTGTGGACCTTATGTTCAATCAGAACGGTTACCAATGTATAAAAAGTATGCGGATGAATTGGTTGATTTAGGGGGAGCTCATTATTGTTTCTGTTCAGAAGAAGATATTCAGAAACAAAGAGATTTAGCGGCAGCTAATGGAGAGCCTTTTAAATTTATCGATCCATGTCATGCAATTTCTAAAGAAGAAGCTAGAGAAAGAATTGCAAAAGGGGAATCTTATGTGGTTCGTCAAACGATTCCTTCTTATGGTGTAACGCACTTTGATGATGAAGTATATGGGCGAATTGAAGTCGATAATGCGATTTTGGATGAAAGTATCTTGTTAAAATCAGATGGTTATCCTACCTACAATTTTGCGAATATCATTGATGATCATCATATGAGAATTACGCATGTTGTTAGAGGAAATGAGTATTTATCAAGTACACCAAAGTACAATTTAATTTACCAAGCTTATGGTTGGGATATTCCTAAATATGTGCATGTTCCACCAGTAATGAAAGATGAACAACATAAGTTGAGCAAACGGAATGGGGATGCATCTTTCCAAGATCTTTTGAAAAAAGGATATTTGTCAGAGGCTATTTTGAACTATATTGCTTTACTTGGTTGGTCTCCAGAAGATGAACAAGAGATTTTCTCATTAAAGGAATTAGAAGAAAAATTCTGTATTTCTCGAATTAATAAATCACCTGCTATTTTTGATATTGAAAAGCTAAAATGGATGAATGGAGTTTATCTTCGTGAAATGTCTGTTGAAGAATTTAATGAACATGCAATGCCATATTATGCAGAAGCGGTTCATCGTGATGTTGATTACATGGAATTAAGTCGTACGATTCAACCTCGGGTAGAAACGTTGGTGGACATTATTGAAGCTATTGATTTCTTGGATCAGGCTTATCCATTCGATGCTTCTTTATATCTGAATAAAAAGATGAAAACAACGCCTGAAAATTCATTGGAAGCATTGAAATGGGCGTTGGAAAAAATGGAAGAAATTGAAGATTATTCCAATGATGAAGCACTACAACAAATGTTCTTGGATTTAGCTGTGGAACATGGAGTGAAGAATGGACGGATCATGTATCCTGTTCGGGTTGCTTTATCTAATAAAGCTCGTACTCCTGGAGGAGCAACTGAAATTGCTCATCTATTAGGAAAAGAAGAATCGTTAAAGCGGATGCGAGAAGCAATCGCTGAATTAGAAAAAGTCGTAGCATAATGAAAAAAGGGGGGATTGGCAGATGAAATATGCCAAGTGGATCACCGTATGTAGCTTATTGTTGATGTGGTATGCATTGGCATCAATGCTGCAAAATGAGATCTTATTGCCCCTGCCTCAAGTTGTTTTTATGCGGATGTTGCAGGATTTGCAAGATCCGCTTTTTTATTCCACGATTGCTGTAACAATGATTAGAATGTTAAAAGGATTAGCTGTTGCCTTTCTTTTGGGGATTTTTCTAGGGATGTGTAGTGGAATTTCGAAATGGTTTGAAGCATTCTTTTATCCGATTGAAGTGATTGTGAAAACAATTCCAAATATTTCTTATATTATTATTTCTTTAATCTGGTTAGGATCAGAAAAGAGTGTAACGGTGGTTAGTTTTTTGGTATTATTTCCGATTGTATTTGGAAATACCAAACAAGGGATTCAATCGATTGCGAAAGAATATCTGGATGTTGTTCGAATCTTTCCGGTTCCTTTTTCTTATTTAGTTTTTCATGTATATCTTCCTTTCTTGAAACCTTACTTATCTGCGGCTTTACATACTGCATTAGGCTTGGGATTTAAAGTATCAGTGATGGCAGAGATACTTGGAAGAGTACAGATGGGAATTGGTTTTTGGATCGATTATTGTCGTGTGAATTTGGATTATACTGGTGTATTTAGTTGGACGATCTGGATCATTTTATTAGTGGTTTTGTTAGAAAAAGTTTCATGGATTGGTTGGAATAGAAAAAAGGAGTAGTTATGGATTGGCGAGAAGTTGTTAAAATATCGTGAACAGATTGTTAATGATACGATGGAACTTGTGCGGATCCCTTCAAAGAAAGAAGAAGCGATGATTGATTGTCCTTATGGAAAACCAATCAGTGATGCGTTTCATTGGATGTTAAACAAAGCAGAAAAAGATCGCTTTGTGATTCAAAATTATGATAATTATGCGGGTAGGATAGAATATGGAACAGAGGGTCATCTAGTAGGAGTTGTTTGTCATTATCCGATTGATGTTGATTTTGATGAATGCTAAAGAAGATGAATAGTCGAGTTAAAGAGTTAAATGGAAGTATCTCTGTAATAGAAAATGACCGGGATGTTATGTAGATCCAAATACTCCGTTTGTTTTAAAACTAGAAGAAATTTATTGAAAATATAGCCATGATGAAAAGACGCCAATGAAAGTTTCAGCAGGGGATACTTATGCAAGAAAGTTCGAGCATTTGGTGGCTTATGGACCAGCAACGCAGGCACATATGCCAAATGAAGAAATGGATATTGAAACTTTGATGATGGGGTGTGCGATTGGTGCAGAAACGCTGTGTTATTTATTAGATTGTGTCAAGGATTAAAAAAAGCCTTCGTTTGAAAACGGAGGCTTAACGATTTTTTAGATCTAAATATTGGGTTACGATGTTGATCACATCTTTGGCTTCAACGACAGTTGCTTCTTGTTGTGTACGATATTTTAATTCGACTTTTCCTTCATTTGCTAGTTTACCAACAGTAATTCTAACAGGAATACCGATCAAATCCATATCTTTGAATTTTACGCCAGCACGTTCATCACGATCATCAAGAATGACATCAATTCCAAGTTGAGAGAAAGAATCATATAATTCATTTCCTAATTTTACTTGATCTTCGAATTTATTGGAAATAACTACGATTGCGACTTTATAAGGAGCGATACTGATTGGCCAGATAATTCCATTCTCATCATGTTTTTGCTCAGCTACAGCGGCCATAACGCGTCCTGGGCCTAATCCATAAGAACCCATGATAACAGGTTGTAGTGTGTTATTGGCATCACTATAGTAAAGATTCATTGCTTTAGAATATTTATCTCCTAATTTGAACGTATTTCCAATTTCAATTCCTTTTTTGAAATAGATCTTACCACCACATACAGGACAAATATCATTTTCTTGTATCTCACGTAAATCCATAATCTTAGTTGGGGTAAAATCACTCATATTTACATTGGTATAATGATAATCTGTTTGATTAGCTCCAACAATAAAATTACGCATATGACTCACTTCATAGTCCATAACAACAGGAATATCTAAACCGATTGGACCAGCAAAACCAACATTGGCGTGAGTCACTCTTTTTACGGTATCAAAATCTGCTAAAGCAACTTCAGCTGCTTGAAATGCTTTTTGTAGTTTTGTTTCATTGACATCGCGATTGCCACGAACCATACAAGCAACAACTTGATCATCCACTTGATAAATTAATGTCTTAACAAAATCTGTTGCTTTTTTACCTAAGAATGCAGATACTTCTTCAATGGTTTTTGCATTAGGCGTATGTACCAATTCTTTTGGTAAACATTCTTCAGTACTATCTTTATAACGATCAGGACATAAAGAAATCTCTAAATTGCTTGAATAATCACAAGAATCACATAGTACCAATACATCTTCTCCAATATCCGTTACTGCTTGGAATTCTTCAGAAAGAAGTCCTCCCATAACACCAGTATCCGCACGAACGATCTTATAATCAATCTCCATTCGATCAAAAGCACGTTTGTATGCATCAAACATCTTCTGATAAGATACATCCAATCCGTCAAGATCTGCATCAAAAGAATAAGCATCTTTCATGATGAATTCCCGTACCCGAATCAAACCAAAACGAGGGCGTGCTTCATCTCTAAATTTATTTTGGAATTGATACAAATTAAAAGGCAAATCTTTATAGGAATGGATATGCATACCAGCTGCGATAGCAAATAATTCTTCATGTGTAGGGCCTAAAACATATGGTTTTTGGAAACGGTCTTTCAATGAGAACATGCTAGAGCCAAATCCAGCACGTCTACCACTGCTAATATAAACATCTTCCGGAATCAAAGAAGGCATCATAACTTCTTGAGCTCCTGTAGCATTCATTTCTTCTCTTACGATATTTTCGATGTTTTGTAATACTTTATAGCCAAGGGGAAGGTACATATAAACACCAGCAGAATTCTTTTTGATCATACCACTGCGTGTTAATAAATTTCCACTAACGGAATCTTCGTCTTTTACATTCTCCCTTAATGTATAGAAATAACTATTCTTTAACTTCATATATGTACTCCTTTATAATATCGTAGTGATTATATCATACTTCCTTGACAAGTGATAGAAAAATAGTTAGTATTTTAAGGACGATATTGTGAAAGTCAAGATAAAAAAAGATTGACAAGTAGATACGATATTGTTATTATAAATAGGCAAAAGAAAAGTTTGTGGAAAGAAGAAGCACCCCTTCTCACCTGATGACCTGAAGGACATAGGTACATGCTACAACATATTAAGTGATTAATGTGAATGTGAGCGGGTGTGAAATCCGCTTTTCTTGTGTTATAGGAGGTGTTGTTTATCAACAAGAAATTTTCATCAGATGAATTAGTGAATGAGAACATTCGATTCAAAGAAGTTTTGGTTATTAATGCCAATGGAGAGCAATTAGGTATTTTATTACGTAATGAAGCTTTAAATGCTGCATATGATCAAGGCTTAGATTTGCTTTGTGTTGCGCCAAATGCGACTCCACCAGTATGTAGAATATTGGATTATGGAAAATATCGTTTTGCACAACAAAAGAAAATGAAGGAAGCAAAAAAGAATCAGCATGTTACGGAAGTGAAGCCAATTCGATTATCTCCAGTAATTGATGTGGGAGATTTTAAAACGAAGTCTTCTCAAGCTCGTAAGTGGTTAGAGGATGGGAAGAAGGTTAAAATTGATATGCGATTCCGTGGACGGATGATGACTCGGCAAGATGTTGGTAAGAGAGTTATGGATGATTTTGTCGAAGCTTTATCTGATGTGTCTAACGTTGAAAAACAACCATTATTTGAGGGCAACACGATGTCATGCGTGTTAAGTCCAAAACGCAATAAGTAGGAGGAAAACAGTATGCCAAAGATGAAGACTAACAGAGCGTTAGCAAAACGTGTAAAAAGAACCGGTAGCGGTAAATTAAAAAGAGGTCGTGCTTATGTTTCTCATTTAGCACCTCATAAGACTACAAAACAAAAACGTCATTTAAGAAAAGCATCATTAGTGCACAAGACGGATTACAAACGTATCAAACAAATGTTACAAGACTAGGAGGAATAAAGCATGCCAAGAGTTAAAGGTGGATATACGACACGTCATCGTAGAAAGAAAGTTTTAAAATTAGCAAAAGGATACTTCGGTTCGAAGCATTTACTATATCGTACAGCAAATGAACAAGTAATGCGTTCTTTGCGTTATGCTTATAGAGATAGAAGAGTCTTAAAACGTGAAATGCGTAAATTATGGATTGCACGTATCAATGCAGCAGCTAGAACACATGGTATTAGCTACTCACAATTGATGCATGGCTTGAAATTAGCTGAAATCAACATTAACCGCAAGATGTTAAGCGAAATGGCAATCCATGATCCTAAAGGATTTAAGACAGTAGTTGAAAAAGCACAACAAGCATTAGCAAAATAAAGTCAAGAAACTTCCCGTTTGGGGGAGTTTTTTTACGGAAAACCTATGGTACAATACAAGTGAGGGTGATGAGGAATGTTAAAAAAATGCTTGCCTGATTTATATCTTGCTAGTGCATATCACTTGCCGATTTCATTATTAAAAGAAAAGGGTGTCAAAGTATTGATGTGTGATGTAGATAATACTTTGTTGCCACATGATGAAAAGACAATGAGTTTACAGTTACAGATGTTGATTCAGCAATTAAAGCAAGAGAACATTCAGGTGGTATTTGTCAGTAATAATACGAAAAAAAGATTGGAAGAATTGACAAATGAAAGCGGAATGGAAACCTATAGCTTTGCTTGTAAGCCTTTTCCGTTTGTATTTATGAAGATTAAAAAGAAACATCACTTGAAAGATGAAGA
>JAQXZJ010000062.1 GCA_029227155.1 Erysipelotrichaceae bacterium | reverse complement strand
CAACTTTTCATTTATCGATGGATTGTTTTTGGGCAAAAATTGTTTCGGGTGAGCTAGTTCTAAAGGAACATGAAGCATCCAGATGGTTAACAAAAGAAGAAATTGACTCTGTTAATTGGTTGCCAGCTGATATTGCTTTGATTCAAAAGATTAAAACAATAATATAGAGTTTGTAAGTTTGATTGCTAATCTAGGAGTGTTTTCCACAATTATTATATATGTTATAATCATTAAAATAGATTAAAGAGGAATTAAGCAGAGAATTCGCGTATACGGAAGAAGAGGTAAAAAAATGTTAAAAGTACTTTTTATTTGTCATGGTAATATCTGTCGGAGTCCAATGGCTCAATCTGTTTTTCAACATTTAGTAGATCAAAAAGGAGTAAAACAACAGTTTTATGTTGATTCGGCAGCTACGAGTCGTGAAGAAATTGGAAATTCACCTCATTATGATACTAAATCAATACTGAAAAAGAATCATATTCCTTTGCAAGTTCATTATGCTAGACAATTAACAGTTCAGGATGGTTATGAGTATGATTATATTATTGGTATGGATCAATGGAATATAAAAGAAATCAAACGTATATTGGCTAATGATTGTCCTTGCAAGGTGTTTCGCCTATTAGATGTTGTTGATCATCCACGGGATATTGCTGATCCATGGTATACGGGTGACTTTGAACGGACTTTTGAAGATGTAAAAGAAGGCTGTAAATTTTTGTTAGAGAAACTTTTAAATTTGTAATAGAGAGGATGTGAATGTATGATATCAACTCCACGATTGACGCCTAAGAAAAAAGAATTGTTAGAAAGTATGCAAATAATCGATGGTATGGATATCTTATTGCATTATCCATTTCGTTATGAAGTGATTGAAAATAAACCTTTTGAACAATGGCAGGTAGATGATAAGGTTGTTTTTGAGGGCGTTTTGGCTAGTAGTATGAAATTGGTCAGGTACGCTAAAAACCGTTCTATTACACGCTTTACGGTGCTTACTGAGCACGATTTGTATGAAATCTCTATTTTTAATCGCCCATGGTTAAAAAAAATATCCATAGGAACAAAATTAACGATATATGGAAAATATGAAGGACGACAAAAGGTGGTAGCCACTACCATTAATGAACAACCATTACAAGAGCAGTTAGGAATTCATCCGATTTATCATTTAAGAGAAGGATTAAGCCAAAAGTATTTTGAAGAGCTTGTAAAAGAGAGTTGGAAATTAAATAAAGATGAAATCATTGAGTTTATCCCAGAAAATTATCGAAAAAGATATCGTTTATATACCAAAAAAGAAGCACTCTATCATCTGCATTTTCCTTCTAAAATGAATGAAGTACAACAAGCAGTTCGCACGATGAAATATGAAGAATTTCTGCGATTCCAAATTGTTATGCAGGCACGTCGATGCCAAAATAAACAATATGAATTAGGAAGCTGTAAAAAATTTGAACAAGAAAAAGTTTGGAAATTAGCCAATCAGTTACCATTCAAGTTAACGAATGATCAAAGAAAAGCAATTGAACATATTTTACAGGATCTAGCTAGTGACTCTGTAATGTATCGCTTGGTTCAAGGAGATGTCGGTTGTGGTAAGACAATGGTAGCGATGTTTGGTATGTATGGCTGTGTATTAGCGGGTTATCAAGCAGCACTAATGGCACCAACCGAAATACTGGCTAAACAACATGCTGAAAATCTAAAGAAGTTTTTTCAATCAACTTCTGTAAGAGTTGGTATATTATATTCTTCTTTAAATGCAAAAGAAAAACAAGAGGTTTATCAGCAACTATCTGAACATCAGATAGATATTTTAGTAGGTACTCATGCATTATTTCAACAACAAGTTCATTTTGCTAAATTAGGAATGATCGTTACAGATGAACAACAAAGATTTGGGGTACAACAACGACAAGCGTTGGCACAAAAAGGGGATAAGGTTGATGTTTTAATGATGTCTGCAACACCAATTCCTCGCACACTTGCAACAAGTTTATATGGAGATATGGATGTATCAACTATTATTGAGGTGCCAAAAGGAAAAAAAGAAATTCAAACATATTTAATCAAAGAAAACAGCATTCGTTCGATTCAAAAAAGGTTAGAAGAATTGATGGATGAAGGAAATCAGATTTATATGGTATGTGCCTCAGTTGAAAAAAATGAAGATTTTTCAGCAAGAAATGTTCAAGACTTATATCAGAATTTATCGAAAGCATGGCAAGGAAAATATCGTGTTGGTTTTATCCATGGAAAATTGAAAAGTGAACAGAAAGATGAAATCATAGATTGTTTTTTAAAGAAAGAATTTGATTGTTTGGTAACGACTACTGTTATTGAAGTAGGAGTAGATGTGAAAGACGCAAATGTGATGGTTATTTATGATGCTCATCGATTTGGCTTAAGTCAGCTTCACCAATTACGTGGTAGAGTTGGACGATCAGCAAAACAAGGGTATTGTTATTTATTAACTAGTAGTAAGGATGAGGAAAGTTTAAAGCGATTACAGTTACTAGTAGATCATTCAGATGGATTTGAAATTTCACAATGTGATTTGAAGTTAAGAGGGCCAGGGGATCTATTAGGATATCGACAAAGTGGAATTCCAACATTTGTTTTGGCTGATTTTATTTCAGATCAGAAAATCTTAAATCAAAGCCGTGATGATGCATCTGAGATCTTGAATCGTTTGGAATGCTATCCACTGATTCAGCAATATTTGATAGAAAATGCAAAAAATTATATAAACTACTTTGACTAGTGTGGTATGATAAGACAGAAAAAGAGGGATTATTATGATTAAATTGGCAATTGATGCAATGGGTAGTGATAAAGGTAGTCAGATTGCTGTCCAGGCAAGTCTAAAATTTGTCCATGATTATGATGTGGAATTATATGTATATGGTAATGAAGAAGAACTTTCTTCTTTACAGAACAAAGAGAGAATTCATATTGTGAAAACAACGCAAGTAATGGAAATGACAGATGGTGCCTTAGCTAGTAGAAGAAAAAAGGATTCTTCTATGGTTCGTGCCATTGAAGATTTAAAAGCACATAAAGTAGATGGTGTAGTATCTTGTGGATCTACAGGGGCGTTATTGTCTAGCAGCACGTTATTATTGGGTACACTGGAACAAATTGAACGTCCAGCAATTATGACAGTATTGCCTACTAGTAATAAGCGTGGTGTTGTTTTGCTTGATATTGGTGCTAATGCATCAAATACGGCATCTCAATTAGAAAAGTTTGCGATTTTAGGAAAAGCTTATGCAAAAGGTGTTAGACAAGTTGAAAATCCAAAAGTTGCTTTATTAAATATTGGCAGTGAAGCGAAAAAGGGCGATGACTTAAGAAAAGAAACTTATCAGTTATTAGAGAATAATGATCAGATTCATTTTATTGGTAATGTTGAGGGAAAAGATGTATTGAATTCGAATGCTGATGTTATTGTATGTGATGGCTTTACTGGTAATGTTATGTTAAAAACGATTGAGGGCGCTTCTGTGTTTATGATGAAGAGCCTGAAGGAGAATTTAATGGATGGCTTATTATCGAAAGTAGGAGCTGTTTTATCAAAGAAGAGCTTGAAGCGTATGAAAATGCAGTTAGATCCAAACCAATATGGGGGAGCGATGATTGCAGGGCTTCCTGAAGCAGTTGTAAAGGGACATGGATCGAGTGATGAGGTGGCTTTGTATCACGCACTACGACAGTTGTATTTGATCGTAGAAAATCATGTAATAGATAAGGTTAAAGAGGAATTAAAGTAATGACAATATTTGAATGGTTAAAAGAAAAAGGGATAAACTATCATCAAGAACGACTATATTCGATAGCGTTTATTCATACATCTTATTTAAACGAACATAAAAAAGAAAAGAATGATAACGAACGATTAGAATTTTTAGGAGATGCGGTTTTACAGATTTGGGTTTCTGAAAGGCTATTTCAATTAGAGCCACCACTTCATGAAGGAAAAATGACAACGGCACGTGCTCAATTAGTTTGTGAAAAGTCATTGGCTGATTATTCTCGACAATTAGGATTGCCTAAATTTCTAAAACTAGGAATTGGAGAAGAAAAATCAGGAGGCCGTGATCGGGATTCTATTCTTGCAAATAGCTTTGAAGCCTTGCTTGGTGCTGTTTATTGCGACGCAGGAATGGATGCAGTCAATATTATTCTGGATGAAGTGATTACCCCAATTATTGAACATCCAGAATATACAGGAGTTGTTGATTATAAGACACAATTGCAAGAATATGTACAATCAGATTCTCGGAAAAATGTTTCTTATGAATTGATGCATACTTTTGGTCCAAGCAATAATCCAAAATTTGAAGTAGTTGTAAAATTAGATGATGTTGTATTAGGAAAAGGATTTGGAAAAAGCAAAAAGAAAGCTGAACAGATGGCCGCAAAAGATGCTTTTGATAAAATGGTAAAATAATTCAGAAGTGTCAAAAGGCTAGTGTTGACTTTATAAAGAGAATTGCGTATAATAGATACGCTTGTTAATGAGGTGGTTCCGTGAGATGGTCAAAAACTGATTTGATTCGTTTACCAAACGCATATTTAGAGTTTGAGGAAGAATTTTCATTTGACAAGAGTACATTTGAGAAGAACTCACGGATTAAAGAGTTACCAAATGTAAAGGTCTATGGAAGTGGTCACTATGATGATGAAGCTCAACGGCTATATCTAGATTTAGATATTTCTGGAGAGATGGTTGTTCCTTGTGACATTACATTCGAAGATGTAACACTACCGTTTCATACGACATCGAGCGAAATATTTTCCTTTTATAAGGATGACGATCTTGATGTGATTGAAGCAAAAGGAGATGTGGTGGAACTTCTTCCAGTGGTTTTTCAATTAATTTATATGGAAATTCCGTTGAAAGTAGTCAAACCGGGAAAAATTACTTATCCAAAAGGCGATGGTTGGGAAGTAATGAAAGAAGAGGATTACCGTAAAGAGCAAGAGCATGCAATGGATCCTCGATTAGCAAAACTCAAAGAATACAAACCACAACAGGATTAGGAGGTGTACGTATGGCAGTTCAACAAAGACGTGTTTCTAAAACTAGAAAAGCAAAACGTAGAACACATTTCAAGTTGGCAGCACCAACATTGGTGAAATGTCCATCATGTGGTGAATATAAATTACCTCACCACGTGTGTGAATGCGGTCAAAAGTAAGATAGTCAAAATGAAGCGAATATTCGCTTTTTTTTGTCTCTATATTGAAAGATGGATATTTTATGCTATAATTATTGCAGAGTTAAAGGAGAGATGAACATGCCAGTAACAGTAAATAAAGACACTTGCATCGGTTGCGGTGCTTGCACAGGTGTTTGTCCTGTTGAAGCAATCACATTAAGAGAAGACGGTAAAGCTGGCTGCGATGCTGATACATGTATCGATTGCGGCGCTTGCGTTGGAACTTGTCCAGTCGAAGCAATTAGTCAGTAATGAACGAAAAGCCAAGCATTTGCTTGGTTTTTTATGCGAAAGATAAGGAGATTCAAAATGAAGGATCAATGGAAATTGCCTAACTTAAAAGAGGCACAAAAAAGAACAAGAAAACCAGCTCAGATTGAACATGAGTTGTTTCATATACCGGATTATGCAAAAAACTTAGGAAATGGTAAATACTATTTCATTCGTACTTATGGCTGTCAAGCGAATGAACGTGATGGGGAAACCATGGCTGGTATACTTGAAGAAATGGGATATCAGCCAACTAGTGATATGAATCAGGCGGATGTGATTTTGTTTAATACGTGTGCTGTACGGGAAAATGCGGAAGATAAGGTATTTGGTGAAGTTGGACACATTAAGCATTTAAAACGAAATAATCCAGATTTGATTTTAGGTATCTGTGGATGTATGGCACAGGAAGAAGAAATTGTAGACAAAATTATTAAGATCTATCGTCAAGTGGATCTTGTATTTGGTACTCATAATATTTATCGTTTGCCACAATTAATTTATGAAACAATGATGACCAAAGAAAGAACAATTGAAGTTTTTTCTAAAGAAGGTGAAGTGATTGAAAACTTACCAGTACGTCGTTTTGGTACTCATAAAGCATGGGTTAATATTATGTATGGGTGTGATAAGTTTTGTACATATTGTATCGTTCCTTATACCAGAGGAAAAGAACGGAGTCGTTTAAAAGAAGATGTGATGCAAGAAATTGATGAACTAGTAAAAGCTGGATATAAAGAAGTTACTT
>JAQXZJ010000061.1 GCA_029227155.1 Erysipelotrichaceae bacterium | reverse complement strand
GAATATAGGCTATTTACAGCTAGTTCAAAATTTGGACACATCTGTACTTCATCAATGAAAAGATAATTCGCTTTGCCTTCTTCATATCGTTCTTCAACATAGGTGTGAAGTGCATGATACTCCTTCAGATGTTCAAATGAAAGATCCATGAAGTCAATAAAAATAATATTTATTTTACCGAAGTTATCTTTAAGATACTGGATATATTCTTGCATCAGTATAGATTTGCCAGATCTTCTAATGCCTGTAATGACCTTTATATCAGGCGTATCTTTCAGATTTTTAATTCGATTTAAATAATCGGTTCTTTTAATGGTTTTCATAGTATCACCTCACTTTCAAAAAATGAAAAATTTTAAACTTTTGAAAGTTAAAAGTGCGTATTGAGCATTTGTATGTGTCCCAACAAGCTGTTGATAAAGCTACAGATGAATATAATCTGAAACATTAACAAAAAACCTTGGATTCAATTACCCAAGGTTTACATTTTGAATGGTGCGCGTGAAGGGACTCGAACCCCCACGGTTGCCCGCCAGATCCTAAGTCTGGTGCGTCTGCCAATTTCGCCACACGCGCAACTGCAATTTGATTGCCTATTTATTATATCACGATATTATTTCAATGCAATATCTTTTTTGACATATTCAGCGTGATATAATTAACATACGGTTTGGAGGAATGATGATGGATCGGATACAGACATTGATAAAAGCAATCTTAGGTGGAATGTGTATAGGTTTTGGTGGCTTATTATATTTATCTGTAGATAATAAATTAGTAGGGGCTTTTCTGTTTGCTTTTGGATTATTTATGATCTTATCTTTTGGATGGAATTTATTTACAGGGAAGGCTTGTTATGTTTTGGAACATGATCTTTCCTATTTCATCGATGTAGTTATCATTTGGTTTGGGAACTTAATAGGAACAGCAACACTGGCTTATTTGATTCGTTGTACTAGAATTGCTGCTCCGATTGCGACTGCTCAAAGTATCGCTGAAGTGAAATTGGCGGATTCTCCGTTGAGTATTTTTATTTTGGCAATCTTCTGTAACATCATGATTTTTATTGCTGTAGAGGGATATAAACGAATCCCATATGAACTTGGTAAGTATTTGGCTGTATTTTTAGCAGTGGGTGCATTTATCCTCTGTTCCTTTGAACACTGTGTAGCCAATATGTTTTATTTTTCATTAGCCAATGTTTGGAATATGTACACCGTTTATTATTTACTGATCATGACATTTGGAAATATGGTAGGTGCTGTTATAATCCCTGTTTTGATGAAGTTGTCAGATAAAAAATAAAGAAACAGTGGAACAAATGTAAAGTCTGTGCTAAAATACAATATGCAAATGCCGATTTAGCACAGGGGTAGTGCAACTCATTCGTAATGAGTAGGTCATTGGTTCAAATCCGATAATCGGCACCAGATAAAGATGAAACCCTTATATGAGGGTTTTCTTTTTTTTCAAAGATTACAAAATTGTAAGGTTAGATTCCAGATGTTTTTCTTTATAATAAGAGATATAGAAATGTGGTGATTGATTTGAAGCGAATCATGATTGTAGAAGATGATTTAGTCATCTGTGAAGAACTGTATCACTTATTAAGTAATTCTGGGTATGAGGCCATCATATTAGAAGACTTTCAACATTCGAAGGAGGAAATACTAAAAGAAAATCCAGACTTATTGTTGCTGGATATCAATATTCCTTATATGAATGGAGAAGTATTACTAAAAGAATTACGAAAAGATTCAAATATGCCAGTGATCATGGTTACCAGCAAAGACTCGGAGGTTGACGAAGTATTATCAATGAGCTATGGAGCTGATGACTATATTACCAAGCCTTATAATCCAACTATCTTGTTATTACGGATTGCGGCTATTTTTAAAAGAATGGAACATGAACAGAAACAATCTAAATATAGAGACGTAACTGTTTATCCAAGTAAGGGAATCTTACAAAAAGGGAAACAGGAATTACAATTAACGAAAAATGAGATGATTATCTTTCAATTTCTATTGAATCATCAAGGACAGATTGTATCCAGAGATGATTTGATGACTGATTTGTGGAATAACGAAGAATATATCAATGATAATGCTTTAACCGTAAATATGAGTCGATTACGGACAAAACTAACAGAATTTGGATATCGAGATGCGATCGAAACAAGAAAAGGGTATGGGTATATTCTATTATGATATTAAGAAAATATATAAAAGATAAGCGATTAGTAATTGCAATTTATATTCTAGGTTATTTCAGTATCCTTATGATGCTTTTCGCTTTTAAATGTGATCATAGCCTCATCATAGCGATATCGATCGTTTTGTTTGTTCTAGCAAGTTCTATCTTGCTCATTGAATTTTATCGTAAGAAGGAATTCTATGATGAATTGATACAGAATCTGGAAAGTTTAGACCAAAAGTATCTAGTATTAGAAACATTAACGAAACCATCTTTTTATGAAGGGGTGATTCAGTATCAGTCGTTATACGAAATTAATAAGTCAATGCTAGAGAATGTAAAAGAATATCGGACGCGTATGAATGATTTTAAAGAATATGTTGAAATGTGGATTCATGAAGTGAAGGTACCAATTTCTTCTTTGGTTCTTATGTGTCATAACAATAAAGATACATTGGATAAGAAATATATTGGTCAAATCAAACGATTAGATAATTATATCGATCAAGTTTTGTATTATGTCAGAAGTGAGAATTGTGAAAAGGACTTTTTGATCAAAGAAGTTAAACTTGAGAAAATTGTAGGGAATGTAGCACTTAGAAACAAAGATCTTTTATTAGAGAATAAGATTGATCTCCATGTTCAATTAAATGCCATTTGTGTACTTACTGATGCGAAGTGGTTAGAATTTATCTTAAATCAAATGATAAATAATAGTATTAAGTATAAAAGAGATACTGTTGATTCTTTTATTCGAATAACAGCAACGGAACAGAAAGATGTTGTTATTTTGTCTATCTATGATAATGGAATTGGGATTCCATCCAGTGATTTATCTCGTGTCTTTCATAAATCCTTTACTGGGGAAAATGGAAGAAAGAAAAGTAAATCGACGGGCATGGGATTATATATTGCCAAAAATCTATGTGATCAATTAGGACATGGCATCCGTATTCAATCAGAAGAGGGACTTTTTACGGAGGTACAGATCATATTTTCCAAGGATGATTTTTATTCCCTTACGAAAATGTAAGGTAGGTGTCAAAGTTGTAATGTTTTGTAAGGTGAAACAAACGACGTAGGGCCTTGTTTTCTCTAAAATGATGATGGAAGGAGAAATAGGAAATGGAAAATATTTTAAAAGTAGAAAAAGTAGAAAAATACTATGGTAATAAGTCGTCCTTGACTAAAGCTATTGATAATCTTTCTTTTGTTGTTGATCAAGGAGAATTTGTTGCTATTATGGGAGCGAGCGGCTCTGGGAAGACAACCTTGTTAAATGTGATCTCAACCATTGATCGGGTAACTTCTGGGCATATTTATGTGGAGGGTAAGGATATTACCGAACTGAAAGGAAATCAATTGAATCAGTTTAGAAGAGAATCATTAGGCTTTATCTTCCAGGATTTTAATTTATTAGATACGCTAACGGCTTATGAAAACATTGCGTTGGCATTATCCATTCAGAATGTTCCAGCAAAAACCATTGATAAGAAAATTCAAGTCGTCGCAAGACAATTAGGGATTCAGGATGTCTTAAATAAGTATCCATATCAAATGAGTGGAGGACAAAAACAAAGAGTTGCTTCCGCAAGAGCGATTATTACCAACCCAAAATTGGTACTTGCAGATGAACCAACAGGAGCCTTGGATTCCAAGTCTTCTAAAATGCTTCTAGAACGCTTTCATTATTTGAATACGGAATTAAATACAACGATTTTAATGGTCACTCATGATGCATTTTCCGCAAGTTATGCTACAAGAGTAATCTTTTTGAAGGATGGAAAAATTTTTAGTGAGATTTGTAAAGGAAATCATACAAGAAAAGAATTTTTTGATCAAATAATTGATGTAGTAACGATATTAGGTGGCGATCTCAATGATGCTCTTTAAACTGTCTTTACAAAACATCAAAAAGAGTGTGAGAGATTATGCGGTGTATTTTTTCACGCTCATTCTAGGAGTATCCATCTTTTATGTATTTAATTCAATTGAAAGTCAAACCGTTTTATTGGATGTAACTTCTGCAACTTATGACATTATCAAACTTATGACAAATATGCTTTCAGGAGTGAGCGTATTTGTGTCTTGTATCTTAGGCTTTCTCATTATTTATGCCAGTCGCTTTCTGATCAAAAGAAGAAATAAAGAGTTTGCGATTTATTTAACATTAGGAATGAGCAAAAGAAAAATATCTTTAATCTTATTCTTTGAAACATTATTGATTGGGATCTTATCTTTGGTCGTAGGATTAGGAATTGGAGTTGTTTGTTCACAAGGGATGAGTATCTTAGTTGCGAATCTATTTGAGGCTGATATGACTCGCTTTCAATTCATTTTCTCAACAAGTGCCTGCTTGAAAACATTGATTTATTTTGGAATTACTTATGTACTGGTTATGATTTTTAATACGATTAGTATCAGTAAATGTAAACTCATTGATTTATTACATTACAATAAAAAATCAGAAAAAATCAAACTGAAAAATCCATTTTTATGTACGATTGTATTTATTATTTCTTGTATCGTCTTGGGTTATGCTTATTATCTTGTGACTTCAGGATTTATTCATTTAGATGCAGATAGTATTTATATCCCAATTGTGATGGGGGTTATCTCTACCTTTCTTATTTTCTGGTCCATATCAGGGCTGTTATTAAAAGTTTGTATGAGTATGAAACGAGTTTACTATAAAGGGTTGAATAGTTTTATCTTGAGACAGTTTTCTAGCAAGATTAATACGACCGTGTTTTCTATGAGTATCATCTGTTTGATGTTATTTGTTACGATTTGTGTCTTATCTAGTTCTTTATCAATTAAAAACTCTATGACGGCTAATTTTGAACAATTAGCTCCAGCAGATATCATGTTAACGAAACGAATGAATTTGGATCTTTCTGATTTGGAACAGGGATATACTTTGGAACAGATCGAATTATCTGATCAAAATATTCTGGATACCTTAGCAATGTTTGATTATGATCTATTAGATCATTTAGAGGAAAGTGTAGAATTTAATATCTATCAAACTTCAGAATTAACGTTAAAAGATACCCTTGGCAGTAAATTAGAACAGATTCAAAAGCAGTATGCTTTTTTAGCATATAATCAGTGTGAGGATATCATGAAGATCGGTGATTATAATCATGTAGCAAGACTTTATGGAAATGAAGAGTATACCTTAGCTGAAAATGAGTATCTGATCGTTGCTGATTTTGATTCGATGATTACTCTTAGAAATATGGCATTAGAAGCAAATGAAACGATATCTTTATTTGGGCAAACCTTAGTTCCTAAGTATCAAAGATGTCAAAATGGAATTGTTGAACTATCAGGTTCGCATATCAATGCTGGAATTATTCTGGTACCAGATGATGTGGTAGATGAACAGTATCTGGCTTATAACTCGGTTGTTGGTAATTATCGTGCGAAGGATAAAAAAGAAAAACAGACAATAGAGGCAGAATTGTTTCAATTGCAACAGGAAGTGAATCGGAAAAAATATGTGTTTCCTTCTCTTTCTACAAAGTTATCGATTTTAGAAGCGGGGATTGGCTTAGGAGCTTTGATTACTTTTATCGGATTGTATTTAGGAATTATTTTCCTGATTTCTAGTGCTGCGATTCTGGCGTTAAAAGAATTATCAGAAGCTGCAGATAATCGAGAACGATTTACGATCTTAAGAAGAATTGGTGCGGATGAGAAAATGATTCAACAAGCTTTATTTGTTCAAATTGGGATCTTCTTTCTTTTCCCATTGTTCCTGGCAATCATTCATTCGATATTTGGAATTCAATTCTGTAATATTATCTTGGAAACATTTGGTACAAAGGGCCTTATTCCATCTATTTTGATGACTGCCATTTTCTTGGTTGTTATCTATGGCGGATATTTCTTGTTAACATATTTTTGTAGTAAAAGTATGATGAGAGAAAGATAAACTCAGACGAAAAAACGTTTGAGTTTTTATTTTTTTTATTTTTGTGACAAGCATGAAAAAGATACGATAAATGAGGAAGATTCCGATTCTTTTGCAGGATTGTTTGAAGGAAGTGTAAAAGCATTTCAGTTGACAGTATAGGAGAAAAGGCTTATTATGAATTCATCGTTGGAAGTAGAAAATTTAGGGTAAATAAGCAACGTTTTTTTGACAGACACTAGATGTGATTTTGTCATTTATTAGTAAAGGGGACAGTACAATGAAAATTATTAAACGGAATGGATCAGAAGCAGTATTTGATATTACTAAAATTATTATTGCAATTTCAAAAGCCAATCAGGTGGTGCGTCCAGATCAACGTTTAACTGGCTCACAAATTGAGGAAATTGCATGTAATGTTGAGCAAGAATGTAGAAATCGAAAACACGCAATGAGTGTAGAAGAAATTCAGGATTTGGTGGAAAACCAAATTATGGCTCATGAGGCATTTGAAGTAGCTCGTCGTTATATTACCTATCGTTATGTACAAAATTTAAAGAGAACATCTAATACAACGGATGATCGTATTTTATCGTTGATCGAATGTAGTAATGAAGAAGTAAAACAGGAGAATTCGAATAAGAATCCAACGGTGAATAGTGTTCAAAGAGATTATATGGCTGGTGAAGTATCGAAAGATCTGACGATGCGGATGTTGTTACCAGAAGATGTGGTGAAGGCTCATGAAGAGGGTCTCATTCATTTCCATGATGCGGATTATTATGCACAACATATGCATAATTGTGATTTGGTGAATTTGGAAGATATGTTGCAAAATGGTACAGTTATTTCTGGTACGTTGATTGAAAAACCACATAGTTTTTCTACTGCATGTAATATTGCGACTCAGATCATTGCACAGGTTGCATCGAATCAATATGGGGGGCAGAGTATTTCTTTGACGCATTTGGCTCCATTTGTGGATATTAGCCGTAAGAAGATTCGTAAAGAAGTAGAAAAAGAGATGGAAATGATCGGGGTTGTACCTGAGGAAGACAAAATTAGTGCGATTGTTGAAAAACGGTTGCGTGAAGAAATCAAACGTGGGGTACAAACGATTCAATATCAGGTAGTTACTTTGATGACGACCAATGGTCAGGCTCCATTTATTACAGTATTTATGTATTTATCGGAAGCTCGTAATGAACAGGAAAAGAAAGATTTGGCTGTTATTATTGAAGAAACGTTACGGCAACGGTATGAAGGGGTTAAAAATGAAGCGGGTGTTTGGATTACTCCAGCGTTCCCTAAATTGATTTATGTATTGGAAGAAGATAATATTCATGAAGATTCTCCATATTTCTATTTGACGAAGCTGGCTGCGAAGTGTACTGCAAAACGGATGGTTCCGGATTATATTTCTGAAAAGATCATGTTGAGAGATAAGGTAGATAAAAATGGAGAAGGACATTGCTATACCTGTATGGGATGTCGTAGTTTCTTGACTCCATATGTTGATGAAAATGGAAAACCAAAGTATTATGGACGGTTTAATCAAGGAGTAGTAACGATTAACTTGGTGGATGTTGCTTTATCTAGTAAAGGGGATCAAGATGCGTTCTGGCAGATTTTTGATGAACGGTTGGAATTGTGTCATAAGGCTTTGATGTGTCGTCATAATCGCTTAAAAGGTACATTGTCGGATGCGGCTCCAATTTTGTGGCAATATGGTGCATTGGCTCGTTTGAAGAAAGGAGAGCCAATTGATCAATTATTATATGGTGGTTATTCTACGATATCTTTAGGATATGCTGGATTATATGAATGTTGTAAGTATATGACTGGGGTTTCTCATACGGATGAAAAAGGAAAACCATTTGCTTTGGCTGTGATGCAACATATGAATGATGCTTGTGCAAAATGGAAGAAGGAACATCGGATTGACTTTAGTTTGTATGGAACGCCATTAGAATCTACAACATATAAATTTGCGAAGTGTTTACAAAAACGGTTTGGTATCATTCCGGGGGTAACGGATCGTTCGTATATTACCAATAGTTATCATGTTCATGTAAGTGAACCAATCAATGCATTTGATAAATTGATGTTTGAAAGTGAATTCCAGAAATTGTCACCTGGTGGAGCAATTAGCTATGTAGAAGTTCCTAATATGCAGGATAATTTGGAAGCAGTCATTCAAGTGATGCGTTTTATCTATGACAATATTATGTATGCGGAATTAAATACGAAGAGTGATTATTGTCAATGTTGTGGCTATGATGGTGAAATCAATATTGTGGAAGAGGATGGCAAGTTGGTTTGGGAATGCCCAAATTGTGGTAATCGGGATCAGAATAAGATGAATGTTGCACGTCGTACTTGTGGTTATATTGGTACTCAGTATTGGAACCAGGGACGTACTGCTGAAATTAAAGATCGGGTATTGCATTTATAGTATGAATTATGCAGAAATTAAGTGGTATGATATTGCCAATGGACCTGGCGTTCGTGTCAGTTTGTTTGTGAGTGGTTGTCGTAGACATTGTAAGAATTGTTTTAATTCAGCTGCTTGGGATTTTCATTATGGGAAACCGTTTGATGATTCTGTTCAACAACAAATTTTGGATCATTTAGCGAATGATTATATTCAGGGGATTACTTTATTGGGTGGAGAACCGTTTGAAGCGGAGAATCAACGAGAATTATTGCCATTTCTCAAAAAAATAAAACAACAGTTTCCTGATAAAACGATATGGGCGTTTTCGGGGAATGTTTGGGAAGAGATAACATCTGGTAATGCGCATTGTGAAGTGACAGAGGAATTGTTGTCGTATTTAGATGTATTAGTGGATGGCCCTTTTGTGCAGGAACTTTATGATATCAGCTTGCGTTTTAGAGGGAGCTCGAATCAACGAATTTTGGATGTGCAAAAGTCGTTACAAGCCAGTTGCCCTGTGGAATGGGTAGATGCACCCATTTATGCATCACATAAGTTATAAAAGATTGCAGAAGATGCAGTCTTTTTTGTTGCTTTGTGAATAAACAAGGTATTAAAGCATGAAATAGATTGAGAAAAGAATATAGAGATTTTACAATCAGATAATTGTAGATTCAGTGAATTGTTATTTCCTTTTTTGCAAATTTAGATAAAAATGGATGACATCTGTAAAGTGATATCCATTTCTTATTTTCATATCTTTACTTATGTACCTTTCATTTTTGCACTATAAAGTATTTTGTTTGATTCATAAGTGATTGCAATATGTAATCATTTAATTAATATACGTTTTATACATCAAATAAAAGATTTTTAATTTCTTCTAAATCTTTGCAGTTTTTTAGAATGTAGGTTTGCTCATCATCTGAAACGATCTTAGCAATTTTTCTAAAGATTTTACTGTATTCTTCGCTTACATCATTCCCTATAGCTGCAAAGAAAACCAAATCAACTGCTTGACCATCCCATAGAATTGGTTTATCAAGTTTAATGATTAAAATAATGGATTTTTTTACATATTTCTTTGATCCATGAGGGACAGCAACCCCTCTTCCAATTGTTGTTGCAGCGAAATTCATTCTCTCTTTAACAGAATCGAGAAATTCGGATGTGACATAATCGTTACTCATTAAGAATTGACAGTATTTTGATAATAATTCTTCCTTATTAGTACAATCATCTTTAAAATAAAACAAATAATTATCGAATAGTTCTCTAAGTGTTCTCGTTTCATTTAATTCTTTGGCGAATATCCAATGCCTAATTTTAGAACTGCTTTCTTGGGTAAAAAGCTCATCAATATCAATACAGTTAGGTTTAGTTATTTGGTATGACGAAGCATTTAGGATTAAATCATAATTTTGATCATTTGGCTGAAAATTGGCATAGCAACATGTTATGACAACTTCTATTTCACTAAACATAGCTTCAATTGAACTCTTTAGATAAGCTTCAAATGTAATGCCTGAATCACAAATGAGTATCGTTTTAATTGATTGTAACCTTTTTGCTCTATTTAGTGCTCCCACTATGTGAAGACAAATAAAACCTATCTCATTAGAGTCAAAATAAATGTGTTCGTTTTCTTCAATTTGATCAATAGTAGTAATAATTGCGACATATACTTCTGTATATTTTTCTTTTATTTGTTCCAACAAGGGATTGTTTGAAGATATCCCATATTTTATTCTACGAATAGCTGGTTTAATGTGATTAATGAGATTAGATTTTAACTGCTGATCTTGAGAAAAATCAACATTTAGTCTGTTTGATACAGAATTTATAAAATAGTCAATAATTGTATCATCTAAAGATTGATTGGTTATCTGGTTAATTTGCTTGCGGGTTGATAAAAGTGCGCTTTCTATATAGAATACTTCATTGCTGTGAAGGAATAGATGAAATTTGTTTTCTATCAAGACTTTTACAGTTGTAGCAACATAATACTCTTGGATATTATCATTTAGAGTCTTATATTCATCTAGTTTATACTGGAGAGTATTACGATAAACTAAAATAGACAAACGTAGAACAAGTACCCCAAAATCATAATCGCAAAAATGGGTCGAAAAGCTTACCTCGCTTGCTTGAACGATTTCAATTACTGTATTTATAATCTCTTCCGGAATGATTTGAATGATTTGCCGTAATAATTGAGTGGCTATTCTAGGATTGTATTCATAATTTGAGTTATCATTTATTGGCAACTGTTGAATAAGTCTATAGAAAAGTTCTCTTATATCGCTTTCTTTTCCAGATAAAGAAACGCCATAATTTGTCTTCTTTGACAGATAGCAATTATATTTTTGGGCATAGTCTTCTACATCTTGTAATATGGAAACAAGCGATGCTTTTGAGCGATAGATCCTACTAGATAAATCATCAAGAGTAACAGCATCTTTTGATGATAGTAGTATTAATAGAATTTTTTGTAACTCATCAGCATCTTTAATCGGCTTAAACACGTAAAGATTTAATTCCGAATAAATAGAATCTCTTTGCTGTGTATTAGCGATTAATCGAATCCCTTTATTCTGCTGTTTCTGTAACTGTGCACCATGAAGCAATCGAATAAATTCTTCAGACTGTAAAAGAGTATGTACACTTCGAATTGAATAATTACTGATAGATGCAAGGTGAGCAACAGTTAGAAAGTCATTTGCATTAACAAGTTCTGTAAGAATTAATTTGCTTTTTTCAACTTTATTCATCGCATTTTCCTCATATTTATATAAAAATTATAACATAGTAATGTTGCACTTTAGTTTAAGAATGTTGCAATAATTAATTAAATTGTTGCAACTTTTCTATGCCATTGATTAATTGAATCATGAAAATCTATAGTGATATATTGTATACGGAACAGGAGAAATATATATGAGAAAAATCGCACATTGTATACATCACACACATTGGGACTTGATTTGGTACTTTACTGTTCAAGATGCAACAGTACAGTTTTGTTATAACATGAAGGAATTATTAAGGGCATTTAGAAGTGGAAGAGTAAAGAACTTTTTCTTTGATGGGCAAATGGCACCTATTGATGAATATTTATTGCTTCATCCTGAAGATAAAGAGTACATTACTGAATTGATGACACAAGGAAAGTTAGTTGCCGGTCCATTCAATTCACAACTTGATTGTTACATTAGTTCAGGTGAATCGGTTATTAACAATTTACGCTTGGGAATAAACAGGGCTAAAGCCTTAGGATGTGAATCAAAGGTGGCTTATCTTCCAGATTCATTTGGACATTCTTACGATTTTCCTAAGATTTTCAACCAATACGGTATTAAAGATTTTGTTATTACTAGAGGTGTTGGTGATGATTATGGATTGGGGTCTGAATTCTTTATGCAATCCAATGATGGCAGTGAATTATTAGTATGTACAATGATTGCAGGTTATGGATATGGTTGCTATGGATTTAAAGATGGCACTTTGTTTAGTGAGAGTGCTGTTGATTACAATAAGATTTCTGTACATCAGTTAATTGATCGCTTGTTGTCTTATTCAACTGTAGAAAATGAATTTGTTTTTCCTCTAGGGTTTGACCAAAATCCTGCAATGCTAGATATTGAAGAAAAGATTGAAAAATATAATAAAACAAATGATCAGATTACATTTAAATCAACAACATGGCAAGATTTCTGTAATCATGTTCGAGAAAAAGGAAAAGGATTGAAAACACATAAAGGCGAATTGTTCTCCACACAGTATCACAGAGTTCATAAATCTATGTTCTCTGCAAGAGCAGATATCAAGGGGCTTCAAGATGCATGTGAAAGAATTCTAACATTTGAATTACAGCCAATGTTGGTAATCTTAGATTCTCTTGGGATTGAATATGACCATGGAATGATTGATAGTTGCTGGGAAAGACTTGTTAAATGTCAGACTCACTCATCTGCAACCTTAACAGATGAAACGAATAACTATATTTTGAGAGAAACAACAAATGTCTACAACCAATTGAATTCACATAAGTTTTATCTAATGAAGTTAATGAGTATTTCTTTGAAAGAAAAGAATGATAGTGATTATCCATTGATTGTATTTAATACTCTTCCTTATAAGCGAAATATCGTACTAAAAGAAAGAGTGCTGACCAAATCTCCATACTTCACAGTTTCTTATAACAACCAACAACTGAATTATACATTGTTATCCTCCACGAAGAAGAATTGTGGAGTATTGAGAAAATCAATGGAATTAGTTGATGAAAGCAAATTCTACTATGACAGCGAGATTCTTGTTGAAGTGAAAGATGTAGATGGATTCTCTTACAGAGTTTTAGATATCAATGACAGTGATGTTCCTGTAGCAGTTCAAATGTCTTCTGTTGGTATAAAGTGGATTGAAAATGATCGCTACAGAATTTATAAGGATGTAGATGGAATCACAATTAAGGATAAGAAGTTCAATGTTCTGCACAAGCAGGCCATCTATATAGAAGAGTCTGGAGATGAAGGAGATAGTTTCGATTACTCATATCCTGATCACGATATGTTAATCAAAGACGACTTCTCTTTATCAGATGTTGAATACAAACAAAGTGTTGAACAATCTGTGATGACAATCAAAGGAAGCGTTAAAGTCCCATTTAATTTGAAGTCTAGAGAACTTAGTGAAAGAAATAGTGAAATTACCTACAACATTGAGGTGGTTTTGGATAATCATGAAACTATTCAGATAAAAGGGTATATTGACAATAAAGCAGAAGCTCATAGAGTTAGATTAGTTTTTACAGGTACAGGTAATAACCAGTACTCATACGCTGGAACACAGTTTGGTTTCATTAAGAGAGAGACTCATCCAGAAGCTCTTGAATACTGGAGAGAAAAGAATTGGTTTGAAGAACCAAGTCCTACATGGCCATTATTAAACCACGTGTCAACTGTGAATGATGAGGTTCTATCGGTTTTCACTAGAAGCAGTAAAGAATATGAATTAATTAATGAAAATTATAAAGATATTGCAATAACCATCTTTAGAAGCTATGGTGCAATGGGATATCCAGATTTGAACAGAAGACCGGGAAGACCTAGTGGATTGGATTACATGATTTTTGATACACCAGAATGTCAGATGATCAAAAAGAATTATTTTGATTTAGCACTTTCATATTCTGATAAATATGATGCAAACAAGATTATGAAGCAATATACAGAATTTGCTTGTAGTAACAGTGTATTTGAAAAACAACCGTTCGATAAATCCATTAATCCAATAACTTATTTCCCAACAAACCCATTGGATTACAAACTTCCACGAGAATATACATTGATGAGTCTTGAAAATGGTTTTGGAAGTTTTGGAACACTTGTGAAAGAGGATAATGGTGAAGGATATTTGTTGCGTTTATTCAATAGTGAAAATTATGAAGAAAAAGCTGGAAAAATTAACGATGTTAACGTATATGTAACAGGAAAAGTTGATTTGGAAGGAAAAGAAATTGCTAAGGTTTCAAATGATTTACCAGATTACAAAGTTGGTGAATTGTTCAACATAAGGATGATAAAGAAAGGGGGAGAATAGTTATGAAGATCATCGCTGTGTGTGCTTGTCCTGCCGGAATTGCTCATACATATATGGCAGCCGAAAACATTGAAAACTGTGCAAAGAAAAAAGGCTATCAGGTTAAAGTTGAGACAAACGGCTCAGGAGGAGTGGAAAACCGTCTTACAGATGAAGATATTAAAGAGGCGGATTATGTAATTATTGCTGCGGATACTCGAGTTGAAATGGAACGTTTTAGAGGAAAAAAACTACTTGAAGTATCTGTTACGGATGCAGTAAGAAAAGTGAATATGATTTTTGAAAAAATAGAAAAAGACGAAGTAAATGTCTATTAGGAGAGAGAAAAATGAATTGGAAAAAAGTTTATAATCATTTAATGTCTGGCGTATCTTATTTCTTGCCATTTGTTGTAGGTGGAGGAATTATGCTAGCATGCGCTTACTTGTTTGACTTTCAGAATGCTACGGAAGCAACATTTGGTGCTTCAAACGCATTTGTTGCTTGGTTAAACCAAATTGGTGGTTTAGCAATGGGATTTATGTTCCCAGTTATGGGTGCTTACATTGCATATTCTATTGCAGACAGACCTGGTTTACTAGTAGGTATGGTTGCTGGTTCATTAGCTGCCAGTGGTGGATCTAGTTTCTTAGGTGCTGTTGCTGGTGGGTTTGCTGCTGGATATATTATTCTTGGATTAAAGAAACTAACAGCTAAAATGCCTCGTTCATTAGAAGGTATTAAAACATTATTAATCTTCCCAATCGTTGGTCTTGCTATTACAAGTTTTTCCATGTTAGCAATCAATGCTGTTGTTGCGCCAATTACAGGTTTCTTAACAGGAGTTTTATCTAACTTAAGTGGTGCAAATGCTGCTTTACTAGGAGCAATCATTGGTGTTATGCTAGCTTTAGACTTAGGTGGCCCAATTAATAAAACAGCGTATTTATTCTCAGTGGCTACTTTAACATCTGCTGCTGGAACAACAGTACCAAGTGTTACAATGGCTGCTTGCGGATGTAGTGCTATGGTTATCTCTACAGCATGTGGTGTTGCTTGTACATTATTCCCTAAAAAGTTCAGTGAAAGTTTACGTGGTGCTAAATTATCTGCATACATTATGGGGCTAGCATTCTTTGTAGAAGGAGCTATTCCATTCGTTGCAGACAGACCTAAGAAGATTCTTCCATCACTATGTGTTGGTGCTGCTGTTACAGGTGCTTTAGTTGGTGCTCTTGGTATTACATTGCAAGCTCCAATTGGCGGATTAGAAACTATTTTGTTAGTTAGCAATATTCCTTTATACTTATTGTGCTTTGTAATCGGAACCGCTGTTGCAGTTGCAATGATTTATGTATTAATTAGAAACGAACCAGATCAAGAATAGAAGGTGGCAAAGATGGACTTAATCAATGATAATCTGATATTATTAAATTCTGATTGTTCTAATAAAGATGAAACTATAACGTTATTAGCCAATACTTTGAATGAACAAAACAGATTGTTTGATAAGGATCAATATATCAAAGATGTTTACAATAGGGAAGAAGAATTGCCTACATCTATGGGATTAGGTATAGCTATTCCTCATGCACAGTCCATTGGTGTTAGTAAAACTTCATTAGTCTTTATTCGGACAAAGAGTCCAATTTTATGGAACAATGATGAAGTAAGAATGATTTTTGGAATCGCTGTTCCTAAAGAAAATAAGGACAATGAACATCTAAAAATATTGTCAAAACTAGCACGAAAGCTAATGGATGAAGATTTTAGAGCTCAATTATTGAATGAAAATGATAAAGAAGTTTGTGCTAACTTGTTGTTAATTAATTACTAAAAATATAAATAGGTATAACTATCTTGAAAAAATATTTTGATTAGTCTGATTTTAGATTGTTTAGTGAAAATTGTGAACTAACTTGATAAAACGATTATTCAATTTGGATTCAAGATAACCAAGTCAAGTTCCTTTGATACGCAAATCACAAAGCAATGAATATTCATTTAGGTAAAATGGATTCTATCCTTTATATATGCCCTCTTTACTTTGTAAGGAGGGTGTTTTGTATGTGAAATACTATAAAAGTCATGGAGTTAAGTAAGATTTAAGTGATGAACCTATTGTGTCAAATTTGTTTTAACTATTCTATAGAAAGACAAAAGGAATAGGTTGTCAAGAAAGAAGAATAAAAGCGAAATTAATTGTTTAACGCATACAAAATGGGGTTGCTGGCATCACGTTGAATATATAAACCACAAAAGAAAACTTATTTACTCTTATTTGTTAGTTGGTTTTATAAAAAATTATTGTAAAATGAATAAGGGATTTAAAGAAGAAAGTGTATTAATGTTTGCAGGAATGATGGCAAGTATTACATGGGCAATGGCAACGATTGTTTTGGGGATTGTTTTAAAAATGAGTGCATTTTGTACAACCGAAGAAGCAATGTTTTTAGCACCTTTTGTGAGTACATTTTTGCATGATTCTTTCTCTGCTATTTGGATAACTTTTTATAATGGGATAAAGGGAAACTTAAAGGATGTATGGAAAGCCTTCAGAACAAAGAATGGCAAGTGGATTGTTGTCGCGGCCATTATTGGAGGGCCGATGGGCATGACCGGATATGTTTTGGCAGTGAAGTATATGGGAGCTTCTTTGGGAGCTGTGGCAAGTGCGGTATATCCGGCGATTGGAACGGCACTGGCTTATATTTTCCTAAAAGAAAAAGTAAAATGGTATCAATGGCTATTTTTGTTGTTCACGCTTTTTGGCGTTTATGGACTAAGCTATTCTCCCCAACTTATGATCGAGAACTTTTGGTTAGGGATTATGGGTGTTAGTATGTGTGCTTTTGGCTGGGGAATGGAAGGTGTGATTCTTGGAAAGTGCTTGAAAAATCCTGAAATTCGTAATGTATGTGCATTGCAATTAAGGCAAACCACCTCATCTCTTGTTTATGGGATCATAATCTTACCGACAATCGATGGTCTGGCCTTTACAAGTAAACTGGTTAGTAGCCATCCGGAGTTGCTTTTGTATCTGGCAATCGCCGGTTTGTTTGCGACAGTATCCTACTTGTTTTATTATAAAGCCATAGCCGGTGTGGGTGTATCGAAGGCCATGGCTCTAAATGTTACATATTGTGCATGGGCTATGATATGTAGTGTGCTTGTATTACAAGATGTTTCTGTAGTAACTCCACTAACGGTTATGTGTTCTTTGATTGTTTTAATCTGTGGTGTTTTAACGGCGACGGATTTTAAAGCTCTACTTAAGAGTAAGAACAACTAGCAAGCAAATATTATGCAGAGAAATATGTAGCGGAAGCTCTTGATAGTGTGATCCATCAATTCTTTAGTTTTAAAGATGTTCAAGTGATATTAGTGAATGATGGTTCAAGTGATGCATCGGATACCATATGTAGAGAATATCAAAAGAAGTATCCGGATCATATTGTGTATTTAGAACAAGAGAATCAAGGGGTTAGTGCTGCCAGAAACTTAGGAATTAAAAATGCCACAGGGAAATATATCTTGTTTTTAGATGCAGATGTTCGCTTGAAACGTAATGTGTTAGCTAGCGTATCTCATTTTTTTGATGCGCATTATGATGAAGTGGATATTGTGGTATATCCTTTGAAATATAAATATGATAAAAAGATTCGCTTGCGTAATCATTTTCGTTATAAGAAAGAATATACAAAGGGTACAGGTGTTTATGATATCGAAGAATATCCAAAAGTGATTCAGACAACGATCAATTATTGTATTAAAAACGAAGGCGCAAAAATCAATTATTCAATGAAGAGATAAAGTTTTCTGAAGATGAAGAGTTTGCGACAAGAATGATTATGAAGAAGCGAAAAATAGGGTATTGTTCTAATTGCTTTTATGTCTACAGAAAGCATCAAGCAAGTACCAATGCTGCGTATTCCATTTCGCAAAAGGTGTTTGAAAAGTTTTATAAACACTATCATATGATTTTGACGGGAAATGAATGTATTCCATATATTCAGAATTTATTATTAAATACCTTGCGCTGGAGATTGACCGATCATAAATTATGGCCGGATACCCATGTGGATGAACATCATAAAAATGTTGAAGATTTGAAAGAGCTTTTAAAGTATATAGATGTATCAGTTATTGCGCAGTATCCGAATATGAATATCTTCCATAAATATGAAGGGTATATTTTTGTCTCCGTTTTTTGCTTATACGAAACCGATAGTGAAACTCCTTTATAGAGGAAATGCGTTTCCTATACAAGTGGTTAAGAGTGATTATACGTATCTAACGGATTCAAAAACTGAAGACTTTTATGGTTTTGCTTATGAACTTCCTTGCCAATGTAATGAGAGTATTCAATTGATAGCAGAAATAGAAGGCATTCCATTTGATTTGTATCCAATATTTTCTGAAAAAGGGAAAACGTATGGGTGTGATGCAGAATTCTTATATATTGAAAAAGAGGGGTGTCTTTTGGTGAAGCCTACAAATGGAATGGAAAAAGGAAATTACAGTTTAATGAGGGATTTGAATACATTTGCAGTAAATTAAGATAGGTACACAATCATCTTGTGAAAAGAAAAATGATGGCTTTCCATAGTAGTAGAAATCCATCATTTTTATTTGTATTATTTTAAAATAGATTGAATTGCAATGGTTTGCGGACCACCTTGTGTAATAAATGCAGGAGATAGTTCTAATAATTTTACTTCCATATTTGGGAAGGCTGCCTGAATCTTTTTAATGGCTGCCTGTGCTTGTTCTAAGGCAAAGGCATGGGAAACATAGGTAATATATTTATCATCCACAAGACGATGTTTCATTTCTTTAATGATCGCATCAATGGATTTACCAAATGTTCTTCCAATATGGAATTTATCAAGACGTTTCCCGTCAGCTGTTTGAATCAATACAGGTTGAATCTTTAAGATACCACCTAACTTTGCAGCAAGCGGAGTGAGACGTCCATTCCGTTTCAAATAGTTAAAATCTTGAGGCATGAGGAATGAAACACAATGTTCCATCGAATGTTCTAAGCGTTCCTTAATTTCCTGTAAGGATTTACCATCATTCCGTAAGCGACTTGCTAAAAGAACGAGGTGATTCAAAGGACCACATAGAGTACGAGTATTTAATACATGGATTCTTTCTGCATTTTTAGATTGTTCTTTTGCCATACAAGCAGTTTGATAAGCACCGGATAAACCATCCGCAATGGTTAAGTTTAAAATATCATCTGTTTTGTTACAAGAATCAAAAACCTCTACCACTTCACCAATTGATGGCTGACTTGATTTTGGTAAATTTCCTTCCTGAATGAGTTTGTAGTATTGTTCGGAATTGATTTCTTCAAATTCACGATAGGTTTTTCCAGCAATTGTTACTTGTAAGGGAATGACTTTAACGTTAATTTCTTTTCCTTGTTTGACATCTAATAAAGATGCGGTATCTGTAATAATTTGTATCATATCTGACCTCTTTCTATCTTACAGTACAAAGAATGTAACTGCTAGAACATGGGATAAAGAGCCAACCATAATTAGGACATGAAAGATTTCGTGAAAGGTCCATTCAGCGTTTATGTTAGGCTTTTTAACTATATATATTATAGCACCGATTGTATATGAAATTCCACCGATTGCGACTAAAATCAAGCATTCTAAAGGTATAAAATGAAAAATGTTGGGAATGAATACGATGGACCAACCAAGGATGATATATAAGCTCGTATAAAGCCATCTTGGAGCTTGTAACCAAAAGATTTTCATGATGATTCCTAGAATTGCTAATGACCATAAAACGAGAACAATAGTAGTCGCATTTGGAGCATATTTTACAATAAATGGAGTATAGGTACCAACAATTAAGACATAAATCATAGAATGATCTAGTTTTCGTGCTCTAACTTGCTTGGGATTCTCTAATGGTAATGAATGATAATAACTACTTGCACTATATAAAGCAATGAGTGCAATTCCAAAGGCAATGACGGATAATAAGGTAGGTGCTTCTATGTGAAAATATGCTCCATAGATGATCCATCCAATTAAAATAACAGCAGAACTAATTGCTCCGATAAAATGAGTATAACTACTTATCGGGTCTTTTACTTGTTGAAAATGAGAATATAGCATATAACGATACCTCCTTACATAGTATATGATACTACATAATATCGATTTTGTATATATTATTTTGTATATGTAACTATATCTATTCACAAATAGTAAGGATTCCGTTAAAATAAGAATAGGAGATGATCATTGTGTTAGAAAATTTACGTCAAGATTTATTAGATGTTTTACAAGAAAGTGAGATTGAAATTCAAGATATTCCTAATATTCCATTATATATGGATCAAATTCTAATGATGATGGATACGAAACTACAAGATAATAAAATAGATGATAAAGAAAAGATTATGACGAAAACGATGATTAATAATTATTCGAAAGCGAAGATTATTAAGCCTATCAAAGGAAAAACATATTCCAAGGAACAGATTTTACAGATTTTGATGGTGTATCGTTTGAAGAATTCTTTGAGTATGCAACAGATGAAACAAGTAATGAAGACGATGTATGATCAGTTGAATCTAGAAGAAGAAGGATTTGAACGCTGTTATAAGAGAATGTTAAAGTTCCGTTTTCAAGAAGAAGAATTGTTGATGCCGGTGGTGGATCAGTTGATTCGTAAAGAAAAGAGCCAGAATTTACAAGAAGATGCTTTGGTATCCTTATTGTGTCTCAGTCTAGTACAGGAACAGTTGCATAAAGTGGCGAATCAAATTGTCAATGATTATTTTCATGAGGGGAATAGTGCAAAATAAAAAGATTTGTTGTAAAATAGGATTCAAAAGAAAAGAGGGTTTGAGATGAAAACAGCATGGGAAAAGTATGATGATCAAAAAATGGCTGCGTTACGCAAGTTTAACGAAGGATATAAAAAATTCATTTCTGAATGTAAAACAGAACGGGAATGTGTGGTAGAATCCATTCGTATTGCAGAAAGCTATGGTTATACCGATTTAAGAAATTGGATCCAAGAAGGGAAACAATTACAAGCTGGAGATAAGGTATATATCAATAATATGGGCAAAGCTTTAGTTTTGTTCCATATTGGGAAACAGCCATTAGAGATGGGCTTAAATATCTTAGGAGCTCATATTGATTCTCCACGATTAGATTTGAAACAGCATCCTGTATATGAAGATAAGAATTTATGTTTCTTAAAGACACACTATTATGGTGGAATTAAGAAATATCAATGGGTTACTTTACCACTTGCATTGCATGGCGTTGTAGTGAAAAAAGATGGTACGATGGTTCAAGTAGTGATTGGGGAAGATGAAAATGATCCAGTCGTAGGAATTACAGATTTATTACCACACTTGGCTAGAGAACAAATGACCAAACCAGCATCTAAAGTAATTGAAGGGGAAGAATTGAATGTTACATTTGGTAGTATTCCTTTAAAAGATGAAGAAAAAGATGCAGTAAAAGCCAATGTTTTGCGAATCTTGAAAGAACGCTATGATATTGAAGAAGACGATTTTATTTCTGCAGAAATTGAAGTTGTTCCTGCTGGGAAAGCGAGAGATTACGGTTTGGATCGTGGCTTGATCATGGGATATGGTCAAGACGATAGAGTTTGTGCTTATACTTCTTTGATGGCTTTGTTAGATACAGAAACGATAGATAAAACCTGTTGTGCATTATTGGTAGATAAAGAAGAAGTAGGAAGCATTGGGGCAACAGGTATGCATTCTAAGTTCTTTGAAAACGCATTGGTAGAATTATTAGAATTAGCAGGTGGATACTCTGAAATCCGTTTACGTCGTTTGTTTGAACATACGGATATGCTATCAAGTGATGTAAGTGCTGGTTTTGATCCTACGTTTGCGTCAGTAAATGAACCAAGTAATTCTGCTTATATCGGTGGCGGTATGTGTATCAATAAGTATACCGGTAGTGGTGGAAAAGGTGGCTGTAATGATGCCAATCCAGAATTTATTGCTAGAATCCGTCAGGCTTTTGATAAGCATGATATCACCTTCCAGACATCCGAACTAGGACGCGTGGATGCTGGTGGAGGCGGAACGATTGCTTATATCATGGCTGCCTATAATATGAATGTGATTGATGCTGGTGTTGCGGTATTAAGCATGCATGCACCTTGGGAAATTACTTCTCATGTGGATGTATATGAAACCTATCGTGGATATCGGGCATTCTTAGAAGAAATGTAATGAATCATAAAGTGAGCTTTGTAAGGAACATCTAAAACTACTTTAGCTCACTTTTTCATTTTTAAAATCCTTAGAATTTCTAAAAAATCTAAGATAGAAAGAAAAATATGAGAACTGAAAGAAGCAAAAATGCTTCCAGAAATATGTTTTTTGGCTTCATTCTTAAAATCTATCAAATCGTTGTTCCATTTCTAATGAGAACAGCCATGATTTATTTCATGGGAGTGCAGTATCTGGGGCTGAATAGTTTATTCGTTTCCGTTATACATGTTTTAAATTTAGCGGAATTGGGAGTGAGTTCTGCAATGGTTTATTCGATGTATAAGCCAATTGCTGAACATGATACAACAACCATCTGTACATTAATGAAATTATATAAGACCTATTATCGAGTCATTGGCATTGTTGTGTTATGTCTAGGTTTATTATTAGTTCCTTTTATTCCTCATTTAATTAATGGGACATTTCCTAGTGATATTAATATTTATGTCCTATATTTAATGAACTTAATGGCTACGGTTTTATCGTATTGGCTTTTTGCCTATAAAAATAGTATTATATATGCTCATCAACGTGCAGATATTTTCAGCAAAACACATTTATTTACAGATACCGTAAAATACATATTACAACTAAGCACACTAGCTATTTTTCATAATTATTATCTATATGTTATGGCCATTCTACTAACACAGATATTGACAAATATAATCAATGCGATAATTGCAAATAAAATGTATCCAGAATTTATCGCAAAAGGATCGTTGCCAAAAGAAGAGGTTGAGAAAATCAATCAAAGAATCAAAGATTTATTTACTGTAAAGGTTGGTGGTGTGGTTATAAGTTCTGTAGATACCCTAGTTATTTCTGCTTTTTTAGGTTTAAAAGTACTAGCAATCTATCAAAACTATTTCTATATGATTACTTCTATTAATGGAATGATGCGAATTATTTTTCATTCCTGTACAGCGGGGATCGGAAATAGTCTAATAATAGAAAGCAAAGAAAAAAACTATAAAGATTTTAAGAAGTTTACCTTCATTATTTCATGGATCAGTAGTTTTTGTACCTGTTGTTTTTTGTGTTTGTCTCAGCCATTTATGAAACTTTGGATGGGTGAATCGCTTATGTTGGAGTTTCCGATTGTTGTTTGTTTGTGTATTTTTTTCTTTGTTCATCAGTTTAATTCGCTCTTTAATTTATATAAAGATGCGAGTGGTATTTGGCATGCGGACCGTTATCGGCTATTGATTACAGCAATAGCTAATCTAGTTATGAATCTTATCATGGTTCAAATGATTGGTTTATATGGTATCGTGCTATCAACTGTATTATCAACTTTGTTTATTGGTATTCCATGGCTGTTATATAACTTATTTACAACCGTATTTGCTTATAGCGAGATAAAAAATTATTTGTTTCGTATCGGTGGTTATTGCTTAATTGCCTTTATCTGTTGTGTATCCACTTACTATGTATGTTTGTTTGTTACATTTGATTCTTATCTAGAACTAATCTGTAAACTGTTGATTTGTTGTGTGATTCCAAATGTGATTTATTTTGTTGTTTATTATCGTAAAGAAGAGTTTAAGGATACGTTGGTATTGCTAAACAAAATGACCGGAGGGAAACTATCTTTTGTCTTAGCGATTACCAGTAATTAATGAGTACACTTTTGGTAGATACTTTTGTAAGAACATACTCAGTAGAACATAACAAAGAATGATGAAACAAGGAATGAGTAAATATTCAGCAAGCTGAATCAGTGCGGATTGAGGGAATACTTTGGCGCAGATTTTTTGTAGAATCGTAATATTCATTTCATGGAAAAGAAAAATGCTTAAAAGGTATATGTATGTTTGATTGATGATTTGTCCATTATTTTCCATTAATACATGATATAATGTGCTAGTAAAGTGAGTGATGAAGATGGAAGAAAAAGTTCAGATATTACAATGTCAGAATCAAATGATACGGATTTATGATCGGTTACTCATTGTTGTAGGTAACCATGGGGTAGGAAAAACAAATTTCTTGCATTCCATTATTGATGGAACCTATCGATTAAAAGATGAATATCAAGTAGTTTCCCTTCTATTGACGGAATCTACATCATTGATTCGAAATCTTTTGATACAACTATTCCAAGAAGAATCTCAATGGGATGAAAAGTACTCTCTTTACATTCAAAATCATTTTAGTCAAAATAATGCAACGCAAATATTATCTAGAATAGCGACTGCACATGATCTGCTAGAGGCGAATTCGAGAAATCTATTATCTTTGAAGCGCTGGATTTTGATTCGTATGTTGTTGGATGTTAGTGAGGTTCAACATCGGATGATCGTGATCGATGAACCAGAATTAGCGGCGCATCCATTGATTGTCCGGGAAATTTGCGCATTATTGAATCAACTGAAGGAGAAGGGAAATATCATTGTAGTTGCGACGAATTCTGAGGAAGTTGTTTCTAGATTGTTTGTTGATATTGAACAGGTGATTCGATTAGAAAAAGGGAAAAAGATTATTCAGGCGAATGCTGAAGTATTAGTGAAAGAAATTCAATCCTTTTATTATCAGGATCCATATTTATTACGTCGTTTTTCTTCTTCTAATCAATTAGATATTGGCTTAAATAATGTAGTATCGCAATATATTCGCATCTATTTATCAAGTGTTCTTTGTAAAGAAATCTTTATGATCATGCATGCAGATCGGATGATTTTAGGAGAAGGCAGTAGTGAAGATGTCTTATTTGATTATATTGATCAAGTGATTCATCCCGAATGGATGAGAGAAAATAAAGTGCATTACATGGGCTGTTTAGGAAAAAGTACGATGCCATTTTACTTTCTCTTTTTCAATCACTTAGGAATTCAGACCGTATGTTTGTTTGATGCGGATAATGATATGAATCTTGTCCATGTTGCTTATGCGAATGCCTTTCAAAATTATGAGAACGAACATAAGTCTCTGTTTACTAGAATGGTATTAGATCCCGATTTGGAACATGTATTACAGATCGTGCCGGATTATAAATTATTGGCAATGGAAAAACCGATTAATATTTATCAGTATACCTTTGCGACGAATGCAATTAAAGAAAAAGTATGTGAGCTGGCGAATTTAATGAAGTTGATGTTTGATGGAATGGAAAAGGAGAAATAAAAATGGGTATACAATTAGAACAGATTTCGATTGTCATGGTATTGATTGAAGGGGTAGTTTCTTTCTTTTCTCCTTGTGTGGTCCCTTTATTGCCATTATACATGGGGTATTTAAGTAGTAATGCAAAAACGACTTTGTCAGATGGTAGGATCATCTATAATCGTAGAATTGTGTTGATTCAGACCATCTGTTTTGTGGGCGGTATTTCTTTGTCATTTGTTATTCTAGGTTTAGCGTTTACTTCACTTGGACAATTTATTGAAAGTTACCAAGCTGTTTTTCAAATCATTGCCGGTATTTTGATTCTTGTTTTAGGACTATATCAGCTTGGATTTTTAAATCTTTCCTTTTTGAATCAGGAAAAAAGGTTGTCGATTCAATTGCCATTAGAACGGATGAATCCTATTCTCGCTTTTGTATTAGGTTTTTTATTTAGTTTTACTTGGACGCCTTGTGTTGGACCAGCATTAACAAGTATCCTCTTATTAACTTCGACTTCTAGTGTTGGTTATCTTTATGTTTTGGTTTATGCGATTGGGTTCGTTATTCCATTTTTAATTCTTGGTTTGTTTACTTCTCAAGTTTTAAATTTCTTGAAGGATCGAAAAAGAGTATTACCAATGATTGTAAAAATTGGTGCTGTTCTATTACTTGTGATTGGTTCTTATTCCTTGTATCAAGGAATTCAAAATTGGAATCATCAAAAACCTGTAGATGAACCTATCGAACAAGAAACGTTCCCAAATATCGTTTTAAGTAATATGGAAGGGAAGAAGTATCAATTATCTGACTATAAAGGAAAAGTAATCTTTTTGAATTTCTGGGCTACTTGGTGCGGCTATTGCCAACAAGAATTGGTTCATTTAGAGGAATTGTATCAAATGCAGGATCCTGAGGTTCAACTGATTACAGTTTTGGTAGTGACTAATGAAACGGAACAGGAAATCAAAGATTTTTTAGGCAATAAAGAGATGTCTTTTCCGGTTTTGATTGATTGGGAGGGGGAATATGCAATGCAGTATGGTGTGAATTCATTTCCTCGATCATTTTTAATCACAAAAGATTATGAAATGTTAGGCTATATCCCAGGATATGTTGATTTAGAGACATTGTTGCAGGTAATTGAACAGGCTAAGGGTTCATAAAGCAAGTTTTTAATCATAATATTGAAATTAATGGTATAATATTGCAGATAGCTTTGGTATGGGAGGGTATTATGAAGAAATCGAGTATGGCATGGACATTAATTAGCATTTTATTGTTGTGTGGAGTTTCTTTGACATCGATTCTATTTTGTTTTCAGATGAAGGTACTTGGGTTTTCTTTGATGGAATTAGTTGTCATCATGTCGACAGTGATACTTTTAAACATACTAATTGCTATGATTGTGTTGTATCCATATCAGGCAGCAAGTACACTTGTATGTGTTTCTATTTTGCAAGTGCAGTTAATAGCACTTATGGTTCTTTTGATGACAGTATTGTCTGAATGGCTTCAGATGACCTTTATGTTATAAAGACTACCTCGGTAGTTTTTTTATGGATGATGGAATAAAAAAAACAAGGAGAATGAAATGGACAAAGCTCATTTAAAAAAGAAAGCCTTTCATGGCTTTGCGTGGAAATTTGCTGAGAGAATCAGTGCTCAGTTGGTTTCAACTATTGTTTCGATTATTTTGGCTCGTATCTTGATGCCAGAGGATTTTAGTGTTGTTAGTATTGTAGCGATTTTCTTTGCTTTTTGTAATATTTTTATTTCTGGGGGCTTAAATTCAGCCTTGATTCAGAAAAAAGATGCAGATTTAGAAGATTATTCTACGATCTTTTTTGTGAATATGATTTTTGCAGCATTTTTATATGTTGTTATGTTTTTTGTAGCACCTTGGATTGCAAAATTATATCATAATGAGATTCTTACACCAGTTCTTCGGGTAATGGGTTTGACCTTTTTTATCAATGGATTTAAAGCAATTCTAAGTGCGTATACTTCTAGTCATTTACAGTTTAAAAAATTCTTTTATGCAACAATTGTTGGTACTATTATTTCAGCCGTTGTTGGAATAGTAATGGCTCTTAATGGTTTTGGAGCATGGTCGCTAGTGGCGCAACAGATGACCAATAGTTTAATTGATACGATTGTTTTATATTTTACGACGCAATTTCATTTAGTATTTGCCTTTTCGTTTACAAAATTGAAATCGTTGCTTAACTATGGTTGGAAAATAATGGTGGCTTCTTTTATCGATGTCTTATATACTAAGACACTACCATTGATTGTTGGATTAAAGTATTCGAATGCGGATTTATCTTATTATTCTAAGGGAAAACATTTTCCTGATGTAATCAATACATCGATTAGTAGCACATTATCTTCGGTTTTATTTCCGGTTATGGTTAAGGTACAAGATAATACAAAGGAAATACTGAATATTACTAGAAAATATATTAAAGTATCATCCTATGTTATCTTTCCAATTATGATTGGTTTTTTTGCAGTCGCTGAAAATTATGTTCTTGTCTTATTGACAGAAAAGTGGATCAAAACGGTGCCATATATTCGAATCTTCTGTATTCCTTGTATGTTTAATGTCATTCAGGTTGGTAATCTACAAGCAATGAAAGCACTAGGTAGAAGTGATATTACCTTGAAATTAGAAGTGATTAAGAAGAGTGCATATTTTGTTATTATCTTCTTGTTTTTATTCAATACAAATAGCCCAGAATACTTAGCGATGTCTTCTCTTGGCTGTACAGTGGTAGCGACTTTGGTGAATACCTATCCGAATCGTAAGTTGATAGGATATCGTTATAGATTGCAATTTGTTGATATGTTCCAAAATCTGACGATTGCAGTTCTTATGGGTGTTGTTGTTATGTGGATGAATTATTTAGAGATTGCACCTTTCATTTTATTGTTCTTACAGATTATTGTTGGTGTTCTAGTATATGTGTTGTTAAGTATTGTTACTAGAAATAAGAATTTCTATTATGTATTACAATTAGTGAAACCATTAGTAAAGAAAAAAAGTGCCTAAAAGTCAATTTACAAAATTATTGACACATATAAAACGATTTAGGAGGTATGTCATGGAAAGAAAATATCCTGCAATCATGTTTTGGCTTTTTGTTGTGATGAATTTTTTTGTTCGCTTTTTCTACCTTTTTATTCCTGGTATGATTCTTTGTATTGCAGGAATTTGGGTAAAGACATGCCTTTGGATTGGTTTAGGTATCCTAGCTTTTGATTTGATTCTTTCGATCGTTGATCAGTTACGTATTCGTAAATATGCTCTTAAACCAAGTGGCAATCCGCAGTTTGACGAGTTGATGGATGCGTTCTGTGGTCCTGATGGATTGAATGCCGTAAGAGAAATTGTGGATGGAAAAAAGTAAAAGAATATAAATAAAACACCCGTTTTTTGGGTGTTATTTTAAACTATGGCGGAGGACATGAGATTCGAACTCACGGAAGCTTGCACTTCGCCACCTTTCCAAGATGGTGCCTTAAACCACTCGGCCAATCCTCCAGAAATAAAAATAAATCTCTAAAACAGAGATTCAACAAATGGTGCCCGAGGACGGACTCGAACCGTCATGGTATTGCTACCGGTGGATTTTGAGTCCACTGCGTCTACCGATTTCACCACTCGGGCGTTTGCAATAGTGATTATATATGTTTTTCTAGAAAAAGTAAAGAGTTAAAATAAAAAAAGACAATATGAACTACAAAAACGGTTCTATGAAATTGTTTGAAATTTCTACTCTTTTTGTTTAAGATTTGATATACTTATAAATTGATAGTGAGGTTTAAAGACGTATGAATAAGAAATATGAGATATCTGTGATTATTCCTATATACAATATAGAAAAATATTTAGAAAAAACAATCGCCAGTATTATGAAGCAAACGATTGGTTTTTCTAATATTCAATTGATTTTAGTGAATGATGGTTCAAGGGATCATTCGGAAGATATTTGTTTGAAATATCAAAAGAAGTACCCAAAAAATGTAGTTTATGTAAAACAAGAGAATGCAGGTGTATCAGCTGCTAGAAATAATGGGCTACAATATGCAGAAGCAGATTATATTAATATGATTGATGGAGACGATAAATGGGAACCAAAGGCTTTTGAAGTTGGTTTAAAGATGTTAAAAGAACATGATGAGATTGATGTTGTTGGGTTTCGCATGAAGTATTTTGAAGCGAAGAAAGGTTATCATCCTCTTGACATTAACTTTGATAAAGACAAGATTGTTGATATCAATCAGGAATGGAATTCTATTCAGATGGCGGCGAGTACTTGTTTAATAAGAAAATCCGCTATTCAAGATCTTCGTTTTGATACTCGATTATCTATCATGGAAGATTGCAAATTTATGACACAATTGATTTTCCAAAAACAGAAGATTGGCTTAATTGGAAGTGCATGCTATTTATATCGTAAAAGAAGGAATCGCTCGAGTGCTATGCAAAATGTTAAACATAGTAAAAGTTGGTTTTTGGATACTCCCATATATGCATACTTAGAATTGATTCAACAGTCGAAACAAATGTTTCAAAAGGTGCATCCATATCTCCAAGCGATACTAATGTATGATATGCAATGGAAATTCGATATTGTAACGGATGGTGTACTGAGCCCAGAAGAAAAAGAAGAGTATGAACAGTATTTATTGCAAACCATTCAATCGTTAGATAATGAAATGATTGGTGCATGTAAATTAATCGGTATCAATGAGAAAATATTCTTTCTATTAGCAAAAGGATATTCTATCTCTGATTTTCATTGTGATCAAAAAGACGTATGGTTTCAATCCATTCGAATTGGGCAAGTCAATGAATTGAATATTGAATTTGATAATTATGTGATAAAGGGAAATCAGGTTACTTTTTATGGTATGAAACCAGTGATCCCACAGGTAATGGATCAAGTCTATTTAAAGGACGAAGCTGGAAAAGAATACGCATTTGAAACTTATGAGGTGGATGAGAAAAGTAAGGAATATAGTTTTGTTTCATTCTGTAGAGGAGTGGATCGAAAAGGTATTCGATTGACTATAGATATATCGAATATAAAACAATTAAGTATTTGGGGAAAAAATGAACAACAAACGTATCGTATTCATGCACAATTTGGAAAGTATTCTGCGTTGAATTCGGAGTTCAGTGGCATTTATTTACGTACAAAAGATTGTTATCTTCAATTCTTTGAACAAGAACAACGGTTTCAAATTACGAAAAAAGGTTTCTTTAATAAAATAAAGTTAGAAACAAAGTGTCTTCTTAGCTTGATTCAAGAAAAGAGATATTCTAGTTTTATCTATCGTGTTTCTGCATTAATAGCAAAAGTGTTCAAAACAAGAGAAATCTGGTTGGTATCCGATCGTGTACAGGCAGCTGGAGATAATGGGGAAGCCTTTTATCGTTATTTGATGAAGCGTAAGGATGTGAAAGCCAAAGTATATTTTGTTATTGATAAAAAATGCTATGATTACCAACGTTTGAAAAAAGAATATAAGAGTATTCTTCCAAATAACTCTTTCCAACATAAGATTCTTTATTTGATATCCGATAAAATAATTTCTTCTCATAATGATGGTAATATCGTGAATTTATTCGGTACGGGGAATCACTATATTGGAGATTTATATCGATTCCAATATGTCTTTTTACAACACGGAGTAACAAAAGATGATTTATCTACTTGGATCAATGTAAATAACCGAAAAATTGACCTGTTTGTGACTTGTTCTATGAGAGAGTATCAATCTTTTGTGAGTGGAGAATATTCTTATAACTTTCCAAAAGAATGGATTCAGTTAACAGGATTGCCACGTTATGATCGTTTATTAGAAAAAGATGTAAACAAAGAAAAAATTGTTTTACTCATGCCTACTTGGAGAAAGAGTTTAGTTGGTACTATGGATTTGAAAACGGGGAAATATGGATCTAATTTGAATTTCAAAACAACAGAATATTATCAATTTTATAATCAATTGATCAATCATCCTCGTTTGTTGAATGGATTAGCGGAATATGGCTATCAATTATGGTTTGTGCCTCATGTGAATATGGGAAATCTAATTCAGTATTTTGACCACAATGAACAGGTTACTTTTATCAATTCGAAGGTTGATTATTCTTCGTTGTTTAAAAAAGGAAGTCTTTTAGTCACAGATTATTCTAGTGTTCCATTTGATTTTGCCTATTTAAGAAAGCCTGTTATTTATTGCCAGTTTGATGTTGAGCAATTCTTTGAAGGGCAAGTATATACCAAGGGTTATTATGATTATGAAAAAGATGGCTTTGGGCCTGTATGTTCAACAGTCGATGAAACAGTAACGGCTATTTTACAATCAATAGAAAATGATTGTCAGTTACAAAAGGAATATTCACAACGTGTGAATTCGTTTTTCCAATATGATGATCAGAAAAATTGTGAACGTGTATATGAGGCTATTATGAAGTTATCGAGTGGTGGTGAAAAGAAATGATTTTCTTTGTGTTGCTATTTGCGCTTCTTGTTGTTTGTTCTACGAGACGTACACATGAGGGTGAGTTTTTATCTAGACAGCAGACGATGCAAATCAATGGGATTTTTATCTTTACAGTCTTTTTGGCTCATTTTAGTGATTATGTTGCTTTGACATCATTTGTTGATGTTCCAATTATGAGATTCCGTCGCTTGCTAGGACAGTTAATTGTCACTTGTTTTCTTATGTTTTCAGGTTTTGGATGTGCTTATTCACGAATGAACAAGGGAATGAAGTATGTTCATGCGATGCCGATCAAACGAATCGCATCTACATTACTCAAGTTTGATCTTGCGGTTTTCTGTTTCTATTTGTTAAATCAGTTTGTGTTACAGAATCCAATCTCTTTGAATCAATTTTTACCGTCATTAATTGGCTGGGAATCTATTGGTAATAGTAACTGGTACATTTTCACCATTTTGGTGATGTATCTGTTATGGTATGTTTCTTGTATGATATTTCCATCAGATGTGAAAAAATCCATTTTGGTTCATACAGTGTTATCGATTGTGTATATGGTAATGATCGCTTATGTGAAAACGCCAAAGGTCTGGGCGGATACATTATTGTGTTTTTCATTAGGATTATGGCTTGCTTTTTATCAAGAACGTCTTGTTTTATGGTTACATAAGAAAACAGATTTTTATCTTTTAGCTGGAGTTTTATGCTGTATTTTTATTCTTTTATATCCAAAACGTTATTCGTTATTAGCTTGGAGCATGAATCTGGAGTCAATGATTTTCAGCTTCCTTGTGGTTCTTTTCTCTTATCAGATTTCTTTTCATTCAAAGATCTTGTTATGGTCAGGGGAACACTTATTTGAACTGTATATCTATCAAAGAATACCGATGTTATTTCTCCAGCATCTTGGACTCAATCAGAATATTTATCTTTTCTTTGTGATATCGTTATTATCCACAGTTTTAATTGCTGTCTTTATGCATGAAATCAATCGAAGAATTGATCAACAACTAGGGAAATTAGTAAGGATGTGAACAAGAAAAGATTTCTTGTCATTCTAATTTGTAGGTTGCCTTAAAAATGAAGGATTGATATAATATCATGGTTAATGGAAGGGGTACATTATGCATAAGATAAGAGTATTTTTAGTTAATATTGCAAAAAAGAGTGATTTCTTTAGAAAATTACTAAGAATAGGCATGTTCTCGGTGCGAAGAGGAATCTACTTATTCTTTTATCCAAGGAAAGTGAATCAAAAAAGAGTATTGTTTGAAGCATTTATGGGAAGAAAATATGCGGATAGTCCTAAAGCAATTTATGAGTATATGTTAAATTGTGATGACTATAGTGATTATGAATTTGTTTGGTTCTTTTTAGATCCATCTAGTGAGGAAATCATTAGCCGAAATCCAAGGACAAAGATTGTAAAACATGGATCTGTTGAATATTACAAGATGTATGCAACAAGTAAATACTGGGTAACAAATTCTCGTGTAACAGATGCAATTTTAAAGAAAAAAGATCAAGTATACTTGCAGTGTTGGCATGGTACACCTTTAAAGAAATTAGGCTTTGATATCAAAGTTGAGAGTGGAAATGCAATGAACTCGATTAAAGATATTCATTATAAATATCAAGTGGATTCCAAAAAATATACATGGTTGTTATCACCATCTAAATTTTGTACTGAAAAGTTTACGTCTGCTTTTAATCTGAAAGCAGTGGGTAAGGATGATATCATCATTGAAAAGGGTTATCCAAGAAATGATTATTTAATTAACTACCAACAGGAAGATGTTGATAAAATTAAGAAATCATTGAATTTACCGATGGATAAAAAAGTCATTTTATATGCTCCTACATGGAGGGACAATCAACATAAAAGTGGATTGGGGTATACTTATAAAACAGAAGTTGATTTTGATCGATTGCGTAAAGAATTGTCAGATGAATATGTAATTTTATTTAGAGCACATTATTTTGTTGCAAATCAATTTGATTTTAGTAAATATGCTGGTTTCGTATTTGATGCTAGTTCTTATAACGAAATTAATGATTTATATATCATTAGTGATTTATTAATTACTGATTATTCTAGTGTGTTCTTTGATTTTTCTATTTTGAAAAGACCTATCATTTTCTATATGTATGATTTAGATGAATATCAACATGTTTTGCGTGATTTTTATATATCATTAGATGAATTGCCAGGAAGAATTGTTGAAAATGAAGATGATTTATTAGATGCAATTAAGGATGCTCAATCGTTCACATATGATGAAAAATATAAAAAGTTTAATGATACCTACACATATTTAGATGATGGACAAGCTGCAAAACGGGTGGTAGAGTTTGTTTTTAAGAAAGAGTAAACAAATGTTTACTTTTTTTAATGAATGATTCAAAAAAATGATATACTAATCATAATGAAAAGAGGAATTCTATGTCTATTAAAGTAAGTGTAATAGTTCCTGTTTATAATACAGAACAATATTTAAGGAAGTGTTTGGATTCTCTTGTGAATCAGACGTTGCATGATATTGAAATTATTATTATAAATGACGGGAGCTCAGATAATAGTGAAGTCATTATTCAAGAGTATAAGGAAAAGTATCCGGATTTGATTCAATCAATAATCATTGAAAACGGTGGAGTATCCAATGCGAGAAATATTGGAATAAAACAAGCTCGAGGAGAGTATCTGGCTTTTTGTGATGGTGATGATTATATCGATCTAAATATGTTAGAAATGATGTATCAAAAAGCAATAATAAAAGGATCGGACATTGTAGTTTCTGGTTATTATTCTGAATTGGAAGATGGAACATATGTCAGAAAAGGGCTAGGGAATGAAAACGAATTTTCTATGTCCTTAAAAGATAATCCTGAAATGATTCGATTTACAAATGCTTTCTCATGTAGTAAATTATTCTCTAAAAAAATGATTGATGACAATGAACTTTCTTTTAAGAACTATAAAGTTTTTGAAGATCTGCTATTCTTTTATAGTGCAATGCTTGTAGCAAATAGGATTGAAAAAGTAGATGAGGCATTCTATCACTATATTCGTAGAGAAAATGGCTCAGTAACAGGAAAAATGAATGAAAAGTTTTTTGACTTATTTCCTGTAATGGATGAACTAAAAGATTTTTATCATTCCCATGATCAAATGGGTCTAGATGAATATTTAACCTATATTTTTCTAAAGCATGCATATATTAGATTTAGGATGGAAGTTTCTCCATCTACGGAGCCTTTAAAAAGGAAGTTCGTTAAAGAAACTTATGCTTGTTTAAATCACTATGATTCGAATTGGAAACAAAATAAATATTTCGAAAATAAGAACATGTTTTTGCAATGTTCAGTAGAGTATTGGATGTTGTTACCTAAGGTGAAAAGAATGATACGTCTATTCACCAAAAAAGGAGGGCAATCATGAAACTATTGATTGAGTTATTTTTCTTACATTTACGGCTCGTATATTTCATGATGAAATTACGTCCAATGAAACAAAATAAAGTAGTTATGCTATCGCGGCAAAGTGATACTCCAAGTCTTGATTTTATTATGTTAAAAGATGAATTATTGAAACAACATCCAGATGCTGAAGTAGTCGTTTTGAATCGGATGTTAAAAAAGAGTCTGAAGAGCATGATTGGATTCTATCTGCATATGTATGTGCAATTATTTCATTTATCTAATGCGAGAATCGTTATTATAGATACCTATTGTATACCAGTTAGTATGTTCCATCATCGTCAAGGAATGAAAGTTGTACAGATCTGGCATGCATTAGGTGCGATTAAAAAGTTTGGTTTACAAACGACGGGTAGTGCAGGTGGTAGAAATGCTAGTATTTCCCAGGCAATGAGGATGCATCAAAATTATGATGCTGTTGTTTCTGCATCCGATGCGATGATTCCTTATTTTGCACAAGCATTTCATACAGATACAGATAAATTTATAACGATTGGTTTACCTAGAATTGATTACTTAACAGAATCAAAACAACAAATTCGTCAAAGAATCTTAACTGCTTATCCCGAATTAAAAAGTGAGAAACCAATTGTTTTATATGCACCAACGTTTCGTAGAAACAAAGGGGTTCATATAGAACAGTTTTTACAAGATTTTGATTTTGAACGATATACACTGATTTTTAAACATCATCCTTTATTCCAGATGGAAATAACAGATCCTAGAATCTTAACGATTCCTGAGGTTTCATCATTGGATTTATTAACGATTGCAGATGTTGTAATTAGTGATTATTCTGCTTTAACATTGGAAGCCGTTGCGATTGATCGTCCGGTGTTCTTATATGTATATGATTATGAAGAATATTGTGAGGACGTAGGACTGAATGTTTCTTTGTATCAGGAATTACCTGGTTGTGTATTTCAAAGTGCGAGAGAATTATTTGATGCAATGAAACAACCATATCCAACTGAGACAATGCTAACATTTAAACAAAAATATCTAGCTTATACTGATGGTAAGGTAACGGAACGTTTAGCAAGTTTTTGTTGGAAATAGTGGAAGTTTGTGGTTTCCGGTTGTGTTATTTTGAAATGGGTATATACTTGAATGATAGATTAGAGGGTGATTATTGTGTTGGAAGCTATTTTTTCTTCTGAGTATTTTTTGATTAGTTTAAAAATCCTTTTGGCTACCTTATTTGGTGCAGCGATTGGTTATGACCGTGAAAAATACGGAAAACCAGCAGGAATTAAGACTCACGCAATGGTTTGTTTAGGATCTTGTATCGTAATGGTCATTGGTAGTTTGACCGCCTCATCAACAGGTTATGCTGATCCAAATCGATTGGCTGCTCAAGTAGTATCTGGAGTCGGATTTTTGTGTGGAGGCGTAATCATTGTTACGATCAAAAATGAAATTCGGGGATTAACAACGGCTGCAGGATTGTGGTTAGCCGCATGTATGGGGCTTTGTATTGGTTCCTCATTTACTTGGGTTTGTGTTCCTGCAGGATTGTGCTATTACTTTATTACTCATATCTTAGCTCGTTTGGAGCGCTCATCCTTTAAAAACCTACAAGAAAAGAAGAAACAAAAGAAAACTACAGTCATTGAAGATGATGAAGAAATTATGAGTTAGGAGTTAAAGATGAAAGAAATTAAAACCGTTCAACTATTTGTAAATCAGAATGATAAATCTAGAAAACTGGCACAATATGTGGAACAAGAGTTTATCCAAAATGGATATCAGATGGTGAATGAACATCCGGATTTAGCAGTTGCTATCGGAGGGGATGGAAGCTTCTTACGCATGGTTCATGAGAATAACTTTGATACGAAATGTTGTTATATTGGGATTCATGCAGGAACTTTAGGTTTTTTACAAGAGTTAACCAAAGATGATGTAGAAGAGTTTATTGCTCATCTGAATCATAGACAATGTCATAAACAATTGTTGGATATTCAAAAAACAACGGTTTATGGTGCGACGCAGAAAGAAGTATTCTATTCTATCAATGAAGTTGTGATTCGTAAACAGTCTTTAAAGGCGATCCGATTAGCAATTTCCATTAATGGAAATTTATTAGAACAATTTGCAGGGGATGGTATTTTGGTATCTACTTCAACTGGTTCTACCGCTTATAATATGAGTTTTGGTGGAAGCTTGGTTGATGCTGATTTACAGACTTTGCAGATTACACCGATTGCTCCATTGACCAATCGCCATTATAACAACCTTCTAAACAGCTTCGTAATTCCTGATGATAAGAAAATCCAATTAGATTTAGAACCAACGGATCTTCTATTCACGTTAGATGGACGAAATGTAGAAGTAGATGCTGTTACAAAAGTAGAAATTGAAATTATTCCAGAACGGATTTCTAGTGTTCGTTATCATGATATTGATTCAACAACCAAAATTAGAGAAAAACTATTGAAAGAGTAAGCAATCCAAGGGATTGTTTCTTTTGTTTCATATAGTAAATGGCTTCGAAGTTGGGTATAATATAATACAGAATAGTAATGAGGTAATTCGGAATCAATTCAAATATTTATTGTTAAAGAAAGAATAGGAGTATATGTATGCCAATTTTAGATCAAAACAACCAAAAAGATATAGAACGATATATTGCTTTTACTTCTCATTTTAAAAATGCACATTTCTATCAGGATTATCGCTGGTCAAATGTTAAAAAACATTTAAAAAGTGAATATGTGTATTTAGAAGAAAATGGGGAAATGACAGCAGCGTGTACCATTTATGTGCGTCCAATTGCCTTTGGATTGACCATTCTTTATGCCCAAAGAGGACCTGTATGCAAGATTACTTCTCCTGATATCGTGTTACGTTTGATTGAGGAAATGAAACCACTTGTGAAAAAGTATCATGCGTTTATGATTAAATTTGATCCAAACATTCAGGATGATAAAGAATTAGAAAAACAATTCAAGAAAGCAGGATTTTATATTCGTGGAGAAGGATATAGTAAATTAGACTTAATTTTATCTCGGCGTTCGATGGTGGTTCCGATTGAAGGAATGACCATTGAACAACTCGTTCCTACTTTTAGTAAGCATACACGGAGAAATATTCGGATTGCTTCTCGTTCTAATTTAGAGATTATAGAAGGTGGAACGAAGGAAAATTTAGATATTTTCATGGAAATCTTAAAGATTACGGCCCAGCGGGATCATATTGAATATAAACCAAGAGAATTCTTTGAAGATATGTTGAATCATTTTACTCATGATGAAGTAAGACTTTATTTGATCAAACATGAAGATGATTATTTATCAGGGGCTTTCGGTGTCAATTATGGAGGAAGAATGATGTATTATCATTCAGGTAGTTCGAATGTAAAACGGAAATTATATCCTAATTATCTAATGCAATGTGTTTTGATGGATTGGGCATGTAAAACAGGATGTCACATTTATGACATGGGAGGCATTATCAAAGAAGATAATGAAGATGGCTTGTATATGTTTAAACATGGATTTACCCAAGATGCACCAATGGATGAGTATATTGGAGAATTGGATTATCCAGTTCATCCAATCTTGTATCATGGTTTTAATTTTGCCTATGCTGTGGTACAACGAATTCGTCGGTGGATGGTAATGAGAAAGTTATAGTTCGATTGGAGGGGACAATATGAAAAAGAGCCTATTAATTTGTTTAGCATTGTTTTTGATTCTTGCAGGATGTGGGAAAAAGAATCCAGACTTAGATTCTTCAAAAGCTATAGCAGAACAGAAAAAGTTTGAAGAATATCTGAATGATGCGTGGATTACGGAACTTTCAACAAGCAAGCTTTCTGCACATTATTTGGTTGCTGATCTAAGTGCGTATGGCTTAGAAGACATGGAAGTTAGTATGGGACATGCTGATGGGCCTGACTTTGAAGTCATCAAGGAAGCAAAGACTAAGTTAGAGAATATTGATCGTTCTTTATTAACGGATCATCAGAAGAATTATTATGATCGGTTTTTAACTTTTCTGAATTTGGGACTACAATATGAAGGATTAATGGACTATGAGTTTGTTTTTACTCCAAATGATGGAATCAATAATGATTTGATTACAATATTTACGGAATTTGAGCTAAGAGAAGAACAGGATATTCAAGATGTAATCGTTTATCTACAACAATCTCGAGATTATATTCAAGAATGTTTCGATTATACAACAAAACAAGTGGATAAAGGAATTGTTCAATCGGATATTACGATTGAAGCTATTATTGATCAATGTAATCGGTTTTTGAGCGGAAATCCAAATGGGGTAGAAAAGGTTTTATGTACTCGGATTGATAAGTTTGATGGTATTTCTGATTCTTTGAAAGCAGATTATCAAGCACAGGTAAAACAAGCTGTGAAGGATTATCTGATTCCTGCATACCAAGATATTGTGGCATATTTTACAAAGTTGAAGGGTACAGCAACCAATAATGGTGCCTATGCAAATTGGGAAGATGGTAAAAAATACTATGAATTACGTCTGAAGGAAAAAACCAGTACCAATCTATCAGTAAAAGAAATTGAAAAACAATTAGAAGAAGCAATTGAAGATGGTTTGAACGATATGACTCAAATTGTTATGAAGAATGAAATATCATTTGATGACTTGTTCGCTCCAGTCTATGATAGTTCTGATGCAAATGAAATTCTGAATCATCTACAACAACAAATCAAAGAAAACTATCCTGAGATTACGAATGTGACCTATACAGTGGACTATTTAGATCCAACTGTTGTAAGTGATGCGATTGCGGCTTATTATCTGATTCCACCAGTGGATCGGAAACAAGAAAATGTGATTCGGGTCAATCCAGTTGTAACAGATTTGTTTAATACCTTAGCTCATGAAGGATACCCAGGGCATTTGTATCAAACGAACTATTTCATGAATCATAACTTTCATCCAATCAACAATGTTATGAACTATATTGGTTATGCAGAAGGATGGGCAGTATATGTTGAAATGGATAGTTATAACATGGGGGATGTTACCAATGAATCTTTGATTGAACTATTACAGATCAATAGTTATTTATCTTACTGGTTAGTATGTCTAGTAGATATTATGGTTAATTATAATGGTGCAACCTTAGAAGAAGTAAATGATTACTTAACACCATTTGGAATGGATGGAGAATACATTTATGAGTTAGTTTTACAAGATCCAGGGTTGTATCTTCCTTATGGATTTGGCTATTTAAAAATGTCGGAATTAAGAGAAAGAGCAGAATCTAAATTAAAAGATCAGTTTGTAGCAAAAGAATTCCATGAAGTGATTTTAAATACTGGACCATGCTCCTATGAATATCTAAGTGATCGAGTAGATGAATATATCAAGTCCAAAAAATAGTTACATTGTGTAGCCTGTTATTCAGGCTACACTTTTTCATAAGAAAAGCACCCTAAGGTGCTTAATGTAGTGATTTCTTGGTATCAAATGGTGCTGTTGTGTGATTACGAATTACAGCTTGTACAATGGTTAAGTATTTAATGATTGGTTGTATCAATAACATATCTTGTTCAAATAGGAAGTCCTTACCAGATGATTTTAAGATCCACACAGTATGTTTGGATGGCTTGGTATTCATCTTAACAAATCCATTGGAATAGACTTCTCCATCTTCTTCATAATCATAGGTTGGTAATTCTATTTGTGAGATTTCTTTCCATGTTGCTAGGATTTCTTCATCTTCTTCCTGTTCTGGTTGAAATTCATAGTTCATAGTGAGATCCATTCCATTTGGAAGTTTGCTAGTCATGACTTTAAAGTAATAAGGTAAAACTTCTTTTTTAAAATCAATCTGTTCAAATGATGTAATATATTGATAGGTATTATATTCATGATTATAAACAATGGCACCATATTCATGAATCTGTTCATTAAATTCTTTTACAAATTCAGTATTTCCATCATTATAATCAATAATTTGATTATCATATAAATTTCTCATAAGATTCCTCCTTCAACGAACAATTCTAACACATTTTTGCTTTTGATGAAACAATATAGTATAATGAATAAGCGCATGAAATATATTCTCTCTATAGTTAAATGGATATAACGGGCCCCTCCTAAGGGCCAGTTGTAGGTTCGATTCCTACTAGGGAGGCCATTGTAAATTACCGAAGAGCCTTTGATAGAGGTTTTTCGGTTTTTTTGTCCCAAATTTTGCCTTTGTTTTTTGATGAACTCTAAAAAAAATCGAACTGGTGCTATAAAGTAAAAAATCTGTTAGTCATTAGCATAATCAAAAAAGGCGGATGTTTTAACTATAATAACGATTTGGATAGCAGTTTTGAACAGTAGATAGTAACTTTTTTGATTTTTGTACGCTACATAAAAACGTGCAGATTCACGGAAATAGGGAATATAATAAGGGAAATTAAAGAGGCGCTTACCTACAGCAACTGACCTCCTAGTCGTTGTGCTCATCTCAAACAGAAGTATATTATTGATTTATGATGAAAAAATGTCATAGTTGATATGACATTTTTTAGTGTTCAAAAGCTTGTAAGTATCTACCTTGTCCTATGATAGATTGTGGTTTCATTATGAAATCACAATCTACTAATAATTCATTTACTTCACCAAAGATTAAATGATAGATTTCATTAGCAATATCTTTTGCTTCAACCTTATGAGAGATTGCTAACAATCTTTTGTCTGTTTGTATGAAAGATAATGCATCATAGATTTGTTCACTTGCTATCTGTAAGATCAATAGATATAACTGATAGGCTATTTCATAGTCATCTTTATCATAAATGGGAACATTGATCTGGCCATGATTACAATATCCAAAATACTCATAAACATTCATATACTTAGTATCTATTTTTTTACCATCGATCAATCGTTCAAAATTATCAATAAGTTCATCTATAGAATGATCCAAATAAGAACAGTCAGAAAGTTGATTCAATTCTTTCAATCGTAGATAACGGTAAAAATCCTTACGATTTCCATTACTATCTCCAAAGGAAACAAATCCTTTTCCGTTTTTTACTAATCGATTATAAGAACATAGCAAAAGATCACTGTATTCATTTAAAGAAGCAGCATCTTCATATAGAATTACCAAATAATCCAATCCTGTTTTATGTATACGGGAAGTGGTTATTAAATGTTGTTGTTCTAAATAGTCAAACATCAATCCATCAAAGACAGCTCCACACAAAAGATGATATAGATTTCTTTCGGTAGAATAACCATTGTTTACTTGTTTTACAATCTGGATGATCGTTTCTTTCTGTTTGATGATCTCATTCGCTATCCTAATGGCAGCTTGTTTACTGATTTCTTTTAAGACAGCAACATCCTGTTCAACAAAGAAAGGTACAGCCATGGCTAGTCGATTATTTACATGTTGAAGTACTTCAACATGTAATAATTTCGTTACTAAATCTACTTGTTCGAAATCAGATATTGTTAGAGTATAGGGTTCATGTCTAATTATTTTTTCTAATATCTCATCAACACCATCTAAAGACAATACATACCTTGGATGATTACAATCAAAAGGGGTATCCATAGCATAATTTTCATAGAAATATTTTTTAAATTTCATATCATACCCTCCTTGTATATTCTATCAAAAT
>JAQXZJ010000060.1 GCA_029227155.1 Erysipelotrichaceae bacterium | reverse complement strand
CAATACGCATGAGCTTAAAAAGTTTTTTCATACATTTCCTCCTTCTGTTTTTTTGAAAAAACCATCATCTATAGAAAAAGCACAAAGCTTTCTCTACCATTTTTTATCACCTCTTGTGATTCTTGTTGTAAATGGGACCCAGATTTGAATATCTACGAGTAATCCATTTACAGATACCATCCAATCCAGGATAAATCAAACGTTCTGAAATATTGATATAATCTAACTTATCTCTTATTTCTAGTTTTACCTCTTTTGGAATAATAATGCGAAAACATACACTCTCATCATCAGGTATCAGATCATTCATCAACGTGCCTGCATCCGATACCACTGAAAATAACGCATATTGATTGGCTATCCGATCTAGCATACTAGCTGGTTCAAAAAACAAAACAAATGGATTCTCTGATAAGCTCTTCAGTTTATCAAAATCACCCGCATGTTTTTCCAACATATCAATCGTAAAACTGTTTGAATTCTGCTTGCTCAACTCATCCTTCAATACCTTAGGCAATTGTTGATTCAACTTAACAAAATTCACACACCAAATAACTCCATCTTTGTCATACTCTGAAATATCTTCTGTCGCAAAATGAGCAGCCACTAATGGAGAATAAGACCAATCTAATAAACGCGTCGGAAGTCCATGATGCTGTGCTAAAGAAAGCATCTGCCAGAAACTGTTGTAATTTCCCAAATCTGCATAAGCGTATTTTCGAAAATTCCGTAATAAGGATTTTTCCAATTCTAAGCAATGACTGCATACCCAATTCAATTTTGGTACCAAACCATAACTTTTATCGCATACACCACGATACACAAAGTTAGATCGATACCTCATCAATTTTTCATCCCAGACACCTTGGAAAATGATTTCTTGTAACTCTTCCCAATTATGGATTACAACATCTTTCATGGATCTGACTCCTTCCTCGTCTATTATACAACATATTTTTATCTTTGTAAGTCCTCCTTACTCTTTTTTCAAAGTAAAATATTACCTACAATCACTATTATACTTCGTATTTTTCAGTATTCTGTCGTTTCTATCATTTTCTTGTCAAAAGAAAAACGGTTCGTTTCGAACCGTTTTAGATAAAACTATTTAACTGTAGCCAAATGTTTGATTGTACGAACCATTTGTGAAGTATAGCTGTTTTCGTTGTCATACCAAGAAACAACTTGTACTTGATAAGTATCATCATCAATTTTTGCAACCATAGTTTGAGTAGCATCGAAGATACTTCCATATGTGCTTCCAATGATATCGCTAGAAACGATTGGTTCTTCATTGTAGCCATAAGATTCAGTAGCAGCAGCTTTCATAGCAGCGTTGATACTTTCTTTTGTAATATCTTTTCCTTTAACAACAGCAACTAAAATAGTTGTTGAACCTGTAGGAACAGGAACACGTTGTGCAGAACCGATTAATTTACCGTTCAATTCAGGAATTACTAAACCGATAGCTTTAGCAGCACCTGTTGAGTTAGGAACGATATTAACAGCACCAGCACGAGCACGACGTAAGTCACCTTTACGATGAGGTCCATCAAGGATCATTTGGTCACCTGTGTACGCATGAACAGTTGTCATGATACCAGATTGAATAGGTGCATAGTCATTCAATGCTTTAGCCATTGGAGCTAAGCAGTTTGTTGTACAAGAAGCTGCAGAAATAACTGTATCTTCTGGAGTTAAGATATTGTGGTTAACGTTATAAACGATTGTTGGTAAATCATTTCCAGCAGGAGCAGAGATAACAACTTTTTTAGCACCAGCTTCGATATGAGCAGAAGCTTTTGCTTTTGATGTATAGAATCCTGTGCATTCCAATACTACATCAACATCTAATTCTTTCCAAGGCAAGTTTTTAGCATCTGGTTCTTTATAGATTCTGATTTCTGTTCCGTCAACTACGATAGAATCTTCTTTTGCTTCTACTTCGTGTCCAACATATCTACCTTGAGCTGAATCATATTTTAGTAGATGTGCTAACATTGCAGGAGCTGTCAAGTCGTTGATAGCAACTACTTCATAACCTTCAGCACCGAACATTTGTCTGAATGCAAGACGTCCAATACGTCCAAATCCGTTAATAGCAACTTTTACTGTCATTTGATTAAAATCCTCCCTTTGACACATATTCATTATACGAACTTAGTGTTGAAATGTCAATTGTGAAATCTCTAACAATAACTAGAAATCCCCCTATTGTTTGACAAACTTTCAACGAGTGATTAAAATACCCTTTTGTATATAGATAAGGAGTAAAATATGGAAAAAAATGAATTTCTAGGTACAGAACCTGTGGGCAAATTACTATTCAAATTAGCACTACCTGCTGTAACTGCTCAAATCATTAATATGTTATATAACATCATTGACCGCATCTATATTGGTCATATGCCAGTGAATGGTTCTTTAGCATTAACCGGAGTCGGCGTCTGTTTACCAATCATCATGATTATTTCTGCTTTTGCGGCCTTTATAAGTATGGGTGGAGCACCAAGAGCATCTATCGAAATGGGAAAAGGAAATAAAACAGAAGCAGAAAAAATACTAGGAAGCTGTTTTACCACTCAAATCATCATCTCAGCAATTCTAACAATCATCTTACATATCTTTGGAGAATCTTTGTTGATGATGTTTGGTGCTAGTGAGAATACCATTTCTTATGCCATTCAATATTTAAGCATTTACTCTTTAGGAACTGTATTTGTTCAACTAACCCTAGGAATGAATGCCTTCATCAATGCCCAAGGATTTACCAGAATCGGAATGGCGACTGTCTTGATTGGTGCCATCTGCAATATCGTATTCGATCCCATTTTCATCTATGTGCTTGATTTCGGTGTTCGTGGTGCAGCAATCGCTACAATTTTATCCCAAGCGATCTCTACTACATGGATCTTACATTTCTTACGTAGTGATCAAGCAGTATTAAATATCAAAAAAGAATATCTTATTCCTGATCTAAAAATTATCTTATCCTGTATGGCTCTTGGAATCGCTCCCTTCATCATGCAAGCTAGCGAAAGTATCATAAACATATGCTTTAACTCTTCTTTATTAACATACGGCGGTGATATCGCTGTTGGTAGTATGACCATTTGTACCAGTGTTATGCAATTTGCTCTATTACCACTACAAGGCCTTGCTCAAGGAGCACAACCAATTTCCAGTTATAATTTTGGGGCAAAGAATGCTAAAAGAGTAAAACAAACATTCCTTTATTTATTAATTTGTTCCGTTACCTATTCCTGTACCTTCTGTGCTTTGATTATTATTTCCCCAGAATCTTTTGTTCGACTCTTCAATCAAGAAGATACAGCATTGATTGCCTTTGCGACTCATGCATTACGTATCTACTGCATCGGTTTAGCACCAATGGGAGCACAAATGGCTTGTCAAATGACCTTTATTTCTACTGGAAATGCGAAATCATCAATTTTTGTCGCAATGCTTCGTAAATTCATTTTACTGATCCCATTAATTTATTTATTACCACTTATTTTTGAAAACAAAACTGATGCCATCTTTATTGCCGATCCAATCGCAACCGTAATTTCCGCAACCTTTACTAGTATCTTATTCTATATTCAATTTAAAGCTGCATTACAACAGATGAAAAGGCAAACCCAAAACTTAGTAAGATCTTAATAACGATTACAGGAGATATATCTTTATGAAACAGATAATAAAACAAGTATTTCCACAAACAATACCGGTTATGGCAGGATATATATCTTTAGGGATTGCATTTGGCTTGTTGCTACAATCAATCGGATACGGACCAATTTGGGCATTTTTGATGAGTCTATTCATATATGCTGGTTCGGCTCAGTTTTTAGCAGTAGAATTATTGGCGACAGGCGCAACATTATCACATGTTGCCTTGTTGACTTTTTTACTGAATTTCAGACATTTATTTTACGGCTTGTCAATGATAGAAAAATATCGAGGAACAGGAATCAGAAAACTATATTTGATATTCGGGTTAACGGATGAAACATATGCACTTTTGACCGGTTATAAAGCTCCAGAAGGATTCAGTGATAAAAATTATTATTTTGCAGTAACACTAATGAATCATTTATATTGGATTTTGGGTTGTGTCATTGGCTCTGTGGCAGGGAGTATCATACCGTTTAATACCACCGGTATTGATTTTGCTATGACCGCTCTTTTTGCAGTACTAGTTATTGAACAATGGAAAAAACATAAAAATCACATTCCAGCAATATCAGGTTTTTTGATAACCATTGCAGCACTGTATATCTTTGGAGCGGATCGATTTTTGATACCATCCCTTATTGTAATTTCGTTCGTACTGCTGTATATGAAAAGCAGTTTAGATGGGGAGAAAAACAATGAGTGATCAATATATAATTATGGTAATTGCCGTAATGGCAATTGTAACCATGTTGCTTAGGTTCCTACCATTTATCATCTTTGACCATGGGGATCAATTACCAAGATGGGTCTCTTATTTAGGTAAAGTTTTACCACCTGCAATAATGAGTATGCTTTTAATCTATTGCTTAAGAAATATAAATCTAATGGAAGGAAATCATGCGTTTCCAGAATTGATATGTGTAACAGTCGCAATGTTAATACATAATTGGAAACGAAACACTTTGTTAAGTATTGGCGTTAGTACACTTTTGTACATGATAATGATACAAAGCGGAATGTAAATTATTAAAAAAACATCCTCCGTATGATACGGAGGTTTTCTATGCAACTTCATGAATATATAATGGTTTATTTGGATCATGGAATGCTTCTTGTAATGGTTTTGCTTTCCGTCCAAAGCATTCCTCAAACAGTGCTTCATCATTAATGCGAACCATCATCGCACCAAAGGTAGAAACTTCAGCATTTGGCAACAATTTCTCCATATGTTCGTGTTCCGAAACAATTAATGAAATAAACGGTTTCTGCTTGCATGCATAAGATAACATCCGTGCCAACGCTTCTCCATTCAAATAAACGATCTCATCAATAATCAGACGATTCGTTTCTATATAACATACCATATATCCCTGTAATTCATTATCTTTATAATAGGTATATAAGTATCCCTGTTCCATCTCCAATTGATGTTGTAGATTTTTATAATACTGTTCATCCCGCACCATGTAGCCATTGAAACGACTTGTAAATTGACGATATAAATGTAATAAATCTTCTTCACTCACCATTTGCGAAATCCCATCTGTTTTATATCTTGGGAAATCATTACGATGAAATTGATATTTTTTACGAAAATATAATGTTTCAAAACCAAATTGAGCATACAAATTTGGATCATAAGCTTGTAAACAGGTAATTAAGCATTTATAAGAAGCTTCTTCCAAAACAGAATTCATCAACTCTTTCATATACCCCTTATTTTGATAAGGAGGCAATGTTGCGACTCCTACAATAAAATAACAAGCAACGAAACGATCGTGTAACTTCATCATATGTGGCCTACGTTGTAGGGTACTCGCGATATGTTGATCCACCTCATATACTAAAGTGTCTTTTGCAGAATAAAGGGTAGAAAAATAATAGTCTGTAAACCCTTGATCATCAAAAGAAAACATTTCTTTCCATATCCGATAAATCGTTTGTTTTTCACTATCTAATGCATTTCGAATCATCCGATTCACCCCACAATCAATCGATATTTATGAATCATCCAACATGGATGATAGGCTTGTTTTGCTCTTCTTAATGACTCTAATCCCATATCATCCTCCCGATTCAAATACTGACAAGACTTTAAATGTCTTTGTAAATATTCCTTCAGAATCGCTTGATATAAACCTCTAATATTAGAGTCTGCCTTTTCGACGTTGATCTGTCCCATTCGTTCACTGGAATGAGAACCTATAATAAACGCTTTTACTTCACCATCAATTCGAATCAAACCACCATTACATGGCAATTTCTCCCAAAGACGAAAAATCTCTTTGACTCCTTTTCTTTCCTCCAATGACATCCTATCTTCATCATTCAATTTCCATTGATTCAGGAATGCTTCACATTCTTTCAGGTTATCTACCGTCATTTCTTCATACTGATAACGATTTTGATATTCATTGTAAAAAGCATTCAAATGATTCCGTTTCTTCTGTAGTTTCTTTCCACTAAAGCTAATCAATTTTTCTTTTTCATAAACATAATCAAAACCATCCCGATCTTCAATTATCTGAACATCAGGAACGATAGCTTTCACTTTTAACATCTCTTTTTCCGTAAAGCAGCTCATAACAAAAGATATATGAGCTTCATCGAAATACTGTTTGGTACAAAGTACCGCTTCTTCAAAATACTTCTCTTCACACAAAGGCATATACATAAACCACTGCCCTAAATGACGACCTATCAAACTAATGTAGTTTGGTTGACGGCAGATCCATAACGGATAAAAATTTCGCCACATGATCATATTTACGACATTATGATTGCTTTCCTCATATTGTGCTCGACTTAAAAAATAGATGAGTTCGTTGATATCTTCATCAGTTACCTGAACGAACTTCTTACAGGGACATTCACTCATGTTTTTTAACTTCACTCTCCGTATATTCAACATCGATCACATCTTCTGGATGAATTCGATGTTCTTGATTTTCAAAATACTGTTGAGGCTGTTGATCCATTTCCTCTTTGATTCTATGGGTCTGGAAGATAATTCTAAGCCCAATTACGATTAAAACAGCCATGACTATTAACATGACCCAAATCAATGGTCGCCATAAGATACCAATTAATAATGCAACTAACAAAAAGATACCAATCTTCCTGAATGCTTCTTTCATAATCTTCGCCTCCATACCTTTTTATTGTAAACTAATTTTTCTACTTGAGCAATCGATAGAATAAGATACTTAATAGACTGCTAATCAACAAGAAACCTACAATCCATATTCCTCGTTGTTGATCCGATTGAATCGCTACATGCAAAGGCACATCACTCATTACTGTCTGTGTTTTTAGTGCTTGTTGTAACTGTGCCTGATATCTGTAATCCGGATGATTACGAATAATATTCGCTTCCTTCATCAGGATCAGTTGTTCCTGTAACAATTCTCCATCTATAAAAATCCAAACAGATAAAACATCCTCTTGACGAATATTTGTTTGTGTTTCGATCTGGATCTGTTGAGCACTCCTTAACAAATTACACATTTTACTTTGATCATAAACTACGACATTAAATGGTTGTATCTCCACATCCATCTCTTCTACACGTACAATCACAGTTTGTTCACAAGATACCAATTCTACTTCATACCTTTGTTGTGGTATGAGCAACAGCCATAACATCAGATATTTCATTTCCTTCACCAGTATTACTATGTGCTGTTCCTTTTTCAATTATGATTGTAGTTTTTCTGCAATCTCCTCTATCTTATTTAATCGATGACGCATTCCCGATTTACTCAAGATGGTTCCTGTTCTTTGTTCATATTCTTCCGAAAGTTCATTAATCGATGCATCTGGAAATTCTAACCGTAACAAGGCAATCTCTCTTATCTTTTCATCTAAATAATCCAAGCCTCTTAATTCCTGAATTTTCTCAATTGCTTTAATTTGTTTCTCTGCCGCTTGAATGCTTTTTACATCATTTGCTGTTGCACAATTTTCTAAGCGCGTCAGATTGTTCATATAATCTCTACGAATCTTAATATCTGCATACGCAAAGGCTGATTCCTGTGCACCGATATGTGCTAGACAATCCGTAATATCATCTGCCGCTTTAAGATAAACAACATATTGTTTCCTTCTTTGAATCACCTTAGCTGGCAAATGCAACCGTTTCATCACCCGTTGAATATAATTTGCATGGTCTGGGTGATTGGTCGCAATTTCAAAATGGTAATTCGGCTTAATTGGAGAATTCACACTACCTGCAGCCAAAAAGCATCCTGCTAAATAGGACTTTGCACAACATTCTTTTTTCGTTAATTGACTAGAAGGACAATTCTGTAATCCCTCACTTGTCCATAAACCTAAGTCTTCTAGAATACGCCTTGTTTCTGATAAGACACGAATAACATAGACACGATTTTTCTTCAACTTTGCTTTTTGAATCACCGATAACTCCGTATCAACATCATAAATCTTTTTTACTAATTTCCAGATTGCTTTTGCTACGGTCGGATTTTCACTTCGTATCATCAGCTGTAATCCCGTATTCTTAATCGTTAAGGTAGAAAGAAGCTGAACCATTGCCGCAAGCTGTGCTCGATCACAACAATCATTTCTCTCAACAAACGATAATTCCGACTTCACATCGGTAGAAAATGACATCTTATTCACCCAATTCTTTTAAAAATACTTCCTTTAGTTTATTTGCATCATGACGGATCACACCAGTATCCATGTTCAATAATGGACATTCTATTACTTGATAGCGATGCTCACGATCTCTAAGTGGTACATGTGTACTATTCTCTTTTAAATATAAATCTAATATATATCTAGGAATTTCATCATTTGCAACATACACGACATCAATTTTATCTTGTAAATGATCCTCAATCGCTTGTACATGATCTTCTACTGTATAGAATTCTGTTTCTCCTGATTGCGTCATCGGATTGCAAAAATAAATTTTCTTTGCGTTTGATTGTTGAATTGCTTCTCTGATTTCATCAATAATCAAATTCGGCAAAATACTAGTATACAAACTACCTGCTCCGTAAATAATATAATCCGCTTGTTGAATTGCTTCTACAGCAGCTCCACATGCTTTCACCGGCTCGGCATAATATACTTTTTGAATATGGTTACGCACTTTAGGAATATTCGATTCTCCACGAACGATCGTCCCATCTTCCATTACAGCATATAACGTAATGACTTGTGTGGTGCTAGGAATAATATTCCCTTTCACTTTTAATACACTAGAAACTGTCGCTATTGCCTCCATAAAATTCCCGGTTGTTTGAGTCAAAGCCGTTAGAATCAAGTTCCCTAAGTTATGACCTTTCATTGTTTCAGAAGTGTCATCAAAACGATAATTCATCAGTTGCCCAAATGTCGTTTCTGATTCTGCTAAAGCAAGCATGACCCCACGAACATCCCCCATTGCTGGCATATGAAAGTCTTGACGCAACCGACCAGTACTACCGCCATCATCCGCAACGGTAACAATCGTTGTTAACTCGATACCATCAATATCCTTTAAACCTCTTAATACCGCAGCCTGACCATGGCCACCACCAATTACAACAACCCGCTTCATTCTGCTTTTTCTCTCTTATCTCGATGATTAATGAAGCAAGTATATTGTTTGCTATAATAATCAAATAGGTAATTAACAATACTCATAGAACGATGTTGACCACCGGTACAACCTATTCCTACCATTAAGTGATTTCTTCCTTCTTTGCTATATTGTTCAAACGAATACGTTAAAAAATCTGTTAAACGAGCTAAATAATCCTGTGTTTCTTCTTTATAGATTACATAATCATAAACCGGTTGATCATCCCCATCTAAATCACGCAAATCTGCTTCCCAATAAGGATTTGGTAAGAACCTTACATCAAATAATAAATCCGCATCTTTTGGTACTCCATATTTATATCCAAATGACACAAAGGAAATAGAAAAGATAGGAGTTGAATTAATTGCGAATGAGCTCTCCAGATATTTCTTTAATTCTAAATGTGATAAAAAGGTTGTATCTACCGTAAACATCTCATGTTCAGCAATTTCTTGTGCTAATTGTTGTTCCAAAGAAATAGCTTCTTCTAAACTGCTTGCACGTTTCATCAACAGCATTGGATGTTTATGCTTCGTGAATTTATATCGTAATAACAGTTGTTCAAAGCTTGCATCTAAAAACAAGCATTGAAAAGGTAACCCTTCATCTTTTAAAATCTGATAAGTTTCCGCAAAGTTCAAAAGCGTTGTCGATAATGCAACATTACGATAACTTAAATCATTTGAGGTTCGTATCAATGTTACAAATTCTTTCACTAACTGACTTGGCATTTGATCGATACAATGATATCCTATATCTTCCATGATGCTCATTGCCGTACTTTTACCAGCTCCAGACATTCCTGTAATTAAGACAAATTTATCATTCATGTCATACCACCTCTTTGTTATATTTTATCATGTTGAATAATCTGAAACAATCTGAAAGATAAGAAAAGGGCTATTCGCCCTTCACAATTTCTGTTACTTCATATCCTGCTTCTACAACAGCATCTTTCAAAATAGCATCATCTACATCCCTTTGTAAGATGACAGTTGCTGTTTTTGCTTTCAAATCAACACTTACTGTTTCTACACCATCTACTTTTGATAATGCTTTTTCAACATGCATTTTGCAATGTTCACACATCATTCCTTCTACTGTAATTGTTTTTTTCATCATTTTGTTTCCTTTCTGTTTTTCTTCTATCATTGGTCTTTGTTCCTTCACCAATCGTAACCGTAATGCATTTAATACCACACTAACAGAGCTTACACTCATTGCTGCAGAAGCAATCATCGGATTTAATCGTAAATTCCAAATCGGATAAAAAACTCCGGCAGCCACTGGAATTCCCAGTATATTGTAGAAAAAGGCCCAGAATAAATTCATGTAGATATTATTCATCGTTTTTCGACTCAGATGAATGGCTGTTACTACATCATATAGTGAACTCTTCATCAAAATAATATCTGCCGATTCCATAGCAATATCCGTGCCTGCCCCAATAGCCATTCCAACATCTGCACGGACCAATGCTGGAGCATCATTGATTCCATCTCCAACCATCAAAACTCGATGACCTGATTGTTGTAAACGTTGAATCTCTGCATCTTTTTGTGTCGGCAATACTTCCGCAATCACTTGTTCAATACCTAACTCTTTTTGAATCATCTGTGCTGTTAGATGATGATCCCCTGTTAACATCACTACTTGTAAGCCCATTTGATGAAAACGTGTGATGGCTTCTTTACTACTCTCTTTGATCGTATCCATCAAAACTACGATTCCTAAAAATTTTTCTTCTTGATAAAAGAGTAGTGGAATCTTACCAGCACGTGCATATGTTTCTAATTTTGTCGTTACTTTATCTTTTTCTTGTAACCAACCACATTCTTGAATAAATGTAAGATTTCCTGCAGCATACATTTTGCCATCAATCTTACCTTTTACCCCTTTTCCCATAACTACTTGAAACTCTTGAACTTCTAGCAAGGATAAGTCTTGTTGTTTAGCATGATCGACAATCGCACAGGCCAATGGATGTTCACTACCATATTCTAGGCTTGCTAATAGCCTTAAAAACTCTTGTGAACTTAACTGTTCTGATACAAGTTCTGTTACTTGTGGTTTTCCTGTTGTGATCGTTCCTGTTTTATCTAAAACAATGGTATCAATAGAATGCAATTGTTCCAACGCTTCTGCTGATTTAATCAAGATTCCAAACTCTGCCGCTTTTCCTGTAGCCACCATGATTGCTACGGGAGTCGCTAGTCCTAATGCACAAGGACAAGAAATGACAAGCACCGCTATTGCATTGGTAAGAGCAAATTCTACTTCTTTGCCTAAGATTAGCCAAATCATAGCTGTAACAATCGCAATACCAATCACTACGGGAACGAAAATACCACTTACTCGATCCGCAACACGAGCAATCGGTGCTTTGGTATTGCTTGCTTCATCCACTAAACGAATCATTTGTGCTAAGGTCGTATCATTACCTACTTTTGATGCACGAAATTGGAAAGAGCCATTCACATTGGTTGTTGCTGAAATCACAGTATCTCCAACCGTTTTATCAACCGGAACACTCTCTCCAGTAATTGCTGATTGATCCAAAACACCAAACCCTTCCACGATCACACCATCTACCGGTATTTTTTCACCTGGTCGGATCATGATCAAATCATTTACTAAAACATCCTCAGCTAAAATTCGTATTTCTTTTCCATCACGAATCACCGATGCCATCTTAGGTGCTAATTGAATCAATCGTTCCATCGCATCTGAAGTTTTTGCCTTCGATTTTGCTTCCATGTACTTCCCAACTGTTACAAGCGTTACAATCATAGCTGCTGATTCAAAGTATAAAGAATGTCCATATTGATGAACTAATTCCATATTCTGATGCCCAAATCCGTAAGCCATCATATAGATTGCTACAATCCCATACAACAAAGCACTTCCTGATCCAATTGCAACTAAAGAATCCATATTTGGCACTCGATGAATCAATGCTTTAAAACCAGACTCATAGAAATGGCGATTGATAAACAGGATCACAATCGTTAACAACAGCTGTGTTAACGATGAGATTAATACATTCTCCATTCCTGATAGAATCGGTAATGTTGGTAAACCAATCATCTCTCCCATTGCAATATACATTAAAGGCACAAGCAGAATAAGAGAAGTATATAATCGCATTTTCATTTTCTTTTGATCTTGTTCCACTTGTTTTTTTCTTTGATCCCATTCACTTTTTCGTTCTTTTTGTGCTGTTTGTGAAGCTGTTGCCCCATATCCTATCTGTTCAACCGCTTGAACAATCTGATCCACAGATAATTGTTCTTCTTCATATCCTACAACCATCTGTCCACTTAACAAATTAACTTCAACATGATTCACACCCGGTAATTTCTTGACTGTTTTGGTCACGTTGCTTTGACAAGCAGCGCAAGTCATACCGCTGACTTGAAATTTATCTTCTTTCATGAATCCTCCTATTTTAGTTGTTTCATCAAATCCACAACTTCATCCATCACATTAAGATTTCCATTCTGAACTTCATCAACAACACAAGTTTTCAGATGATCTTCCAATATAACATAGCCAAAAGCTTCCAATGCCTTTTCGATTGCAGCAATTTGTATCAGAATATCTCCACAATATCGGTTCTCATCCAACATTCGTTGAATGCCATTCATTTGACCAATCATCCGATTCATCCGTGTTTTCAATTGCTTTACTGTTTCTTCATTTCTTGGTTCATGCTTGAAATGACAGTTATTCATAGCATTCCCTCTTTTCTAACTACGATTCCATTTTATACCCCTATAGGGTATAATGCAAGAGAAAAGCTTAAAAAAAGAAGCGATTGCTTCTTTATTGATTCATATATTGATGAAAAATATGTTGAGCAGCAATCGCACCATCATTAACAGCCGTTACTACTTGTCGTAATTCTTTTTTACGAATATCACCCACAGCATAAATACCTGGAACACTCGTTTCCATGTGTTCATCTACGATTAGATATCCCTTCTCAGCATTAATTGGTAATTCCTTCAAAAAGCCAATTGCAGGGTCAGAACCAATATATGGGAAAATTCCATCAGTATCCAAAATCATGGATTCTTTACTATCCACATGTTCCAAAACTAACTGTACAACTTTATTATCCTTTACAACAATTTCCTTTGGTACATGTTTTGTAATTACTTGAATCTTAGCTTCTTTTTCAATATCATTTTGGATCTTAGCTTCTGCCCGAAATACATCACGACGAATCACAATATAAATCTTTCTAGCAAATTTTGCTAAATACAATGCTTCCTCTAATGCTGCATTCCCGCCACCGATCACAGTGACTACTTTATCCTTGAAAAAAGCTCCATCACAAACCGCACAATAGGAAACTCCATGTCCGATCATTTCCTCTTCATGAGGAATCTGTAACATTCGTTCAACAGTACCGGTTGCTACGATAACATAAGGAGCTTGATAAATCGTACCATCTGCACAAATGACCTGTTTCATGGCACCATCTCTAACTTCTACAACATCTCCATATAAATATTCTGCGCCAAAAGCAGTAGAATGTTCATACATCTGATACGCTAAATCCGCACCACCAATTTGCGTAATTCCAGGATAATTCTGTATTTCGTTGGTTTTTACCAATTTACCACCAGGTGCTGCTTTTTCAATTAGCGCTACCTTTAAACCAGCTCGCGATGCATACAATGCGGCGGCCATACCTGCAGGCCCAGCACCAATAACAATTACCTCAAATTGTACGTCCATGAAATATCCTCCTTTAGCACTTCGTTTATTTCACTTAAATGGAAGATCACTCGATTTGGATTCATATCCCGTATTTCCTTTTCACGCTTTGGATTCGATACATATCCAATAGAATACATACCTGCATTTTTAGCTGCTAAAATATCCGAATGACTATCTCCTACATAAATGCTATCATCATGAGATACATTCATCAATTGACATGCCCGAATCAATCCTTGCTTATCTGGTTTTGCCTTTTCATATTCATTACGCCCCAAAACAAGATCCACATCCTGAATCATTCCACAGCACTCCAAGCCACGAACCACAACATCACGGAATTTAGAAGATACCACAGCAATATGATATCCCTCCTGTTTCCACTGATGTAACAACTCTTTCGCTTCCGGTAGTGGACGCACCAGTTCATCATGATGTGCCAGATTGTACTCGCGATAACAAGCAACCAACTCTTCTATTTGTGATTCATCAAAATACTTACGGAAACTTTCTTCCAATGTTGGGCCCATAAAGCTTAACAATTCTTCTTCACTTAAAGAATACTCTGGCTTATATTGTTGGAAGACATGAGTAAATGATTTACGAATTAAAAATTCTGTATCTAATAATGTGCCGTCCAGATCAAACAACAATACTGGTTTGTCTGTTTTGATCCATTTCTTAAATACACCAAGTAAACCTAATACACCAATCGCAATAAAGATCAAAGAGATGATCTGTGCCATCTTCAAGCCCATAAACATCAAACTATCCGAACGACTAGCTTCAATCCAGAAACGAATCGCACCATACCATAACAGATAACAGAAGCCTAAATCTCCCCTTTTTGCATGACTATACTTCTTATATAACATGATTAGAGCAAAACCAATCAAACATAAAATGCTTTCATAAAAGAACATTGGTTCTCGATAACTACCACCTATCAACATTCCTTCTTTAATAAAATTCAAAAATGATGGCCAATGTTCAAAATATGCCTCTGTCACCACTCTACCAAATGCTTCCTGATTCACAAAATTGCCCCAACGTCCAATTGCTTGTGCAATCAAAACATAAGGCATAACCAAATCAAAGAAACGGAAAAAGTTCATCTTGTGTTTCTTTGCATAGAAATATCCAAACAAGATACCACTAAATAAACCACCTTGAATTGCTAATCCACCTTCCCAAATTTTAATGATAGAGATTGGATCTGCTAAATATGTTGATAAATTAGAGAAAAGAACATACCAGATACGAGCCCCTAATATTCCAAACAACAAAGCTCCAATAAACAGATTATCCATATCATCTTCATCATAACCCATCCGTTTTGCTTCTTTACAAATCAAATAATAAGCCAAAAACGCACCCGTTAAAATCAATACAGCATACCATTGAATACTAATTGGACCCACTTCTACCAATGTTTGTGGGTTTGGAAAAAACGACATTACAATTCCTCATTTCTATTTTTAATAAAGTTATATACACGATCTTCAAATTCTTTGGAACAATCAATTCCTCTTTGTAACAAGATAAAATTCGTTACAGCAGCTTCGATCAATTCTGCCATAGAACGTCCTTCACGCACCGGTAATTCAATTTTCGGAATATCAATACCAAAATAATTCTGGAACATTTTTTCCTCATTACCAACGCGAGTATATTCTCTTGAAGTATCCCAGCGTACCAAATCAATTACAAAATTAATATCACAACGTGGCATCGTCGCAACAATACCAAACATCTGAACAACATTAATTACACCAATTCCACGAATCTCTAACATGTCTTTTAATAGAACAGGGGCTTCTCCCATAATCTTATTATGAATACGAGAAACATCCACTCGATCATCCGCAACTAGGATATGACCATGCTTGATCAATTCTAATGCAATTTCACTTTTCCCCATTCCACTTTCACCACGAATTAAAATTCCGATTCCAAAGACATTTAATAAAACTCCGTGAATACTCTCACTCGTTGCTAGCTGTTCCTCCAAATAAGAAACAATTTCCACCATCAAACTACTAGTAGGCGCAAATGAAGCAAATACTGGAAAATTCTTTGCTTGAGCAATTTCTTTTAGTATGCGTGGGCATTCATTATCATGAGAAATTAGGATCATTGGTGTTCGATCTCCAGTAAGGAAATCAAAGCTTTGACGTTGTTGTTCCTCCGTCATGACCCGATTGATATAATTCAATTCTTTATCTCCCAGAATAACCACTCTTCGAGGTTGGAAATTTTCAAAATAGCCCGTCAATTCTAATCCTGGACGATTCACGTCCGCTACTTCAATTCTTCTTTGTAAAGAATCTTCATTTCCAGAAATAACACGATACTTAAAATAATCCTGAATCTGTTTGACCAATACTATTTTTTCCATCACTTAACCTCCAATGCATGTTTCAGATAGCGACCTGTATAGCTTTGTTCCACCTGTGATACTTCTTCCGGTGTCCCCATTGCCACGATCTGTCCGCCTTCATCGCCACCCTCTGGGCCTAAATCAATAATATAATCCGCATTCTTAATCACGTCTAGATTATGTTCAATCACGACAACTGTGTCCCCATTTTGAACAATTCTCTGCAATACCGTCAATAATTTACTAACATCATAACTATGTAACCCGGTTGTTGGTTCATCTAAGATAAACACCGTTTTCCCTGTTGCTTTCCGTTGAAGTTCACTTGCTAGTTTCACCCGCTGCGCCTCACCACCAGACAATGTTGTTGCTGGTTGCCCTAATTTGATGTAACCCAAACCAACATCAATTAATGTTTGTAAACGATGCTTAATTTTATGGATAGAAGAGAAGAACACCAAAGCTTCTTCCACCGTCATTTCTAATACATCATAGATATTCTTCCCTTTATAAGTAACTTGTAACGTATCTTCATTATAGCGTTTTCCACCACATTCTTCACATGGTACATAGACATCCGGTAAAAAATGCATTGAGATTCGTTTCACACCATCTCCCTTACACTCTTCACAACGTCCACCTTTCACATTAAATGAGAACCGTCCTTTATCATATCCTCTAGCCTTTGCTTCTGTTGTTAATGCAAACAAATCCCGGATATCATCAAATATACCCGTATAGGTTACCGGATTCGAACGAGGCGTTCTTCCGATTGGATCTTGATCAATCGGAATCACTTTATCTACTTCTTCCATCCCTAATACTGCCTTACACTTCCCTGGTTTTATCCGTATTTTCCCTAAGTGCTGTTCCAGAGATTTACATAAGATCTCATTAACTAATGTACTTTTACCACTACCACTAACACCCGTTACAACCGTTAATGTTCCTAGAGGTATCTTCACATTGATCCCTTTCAAGTTGTTTTCTGTTGCCTTCTGAATCGTTAAATACTTGCCATTTCCTTTTCGACGAACATCAGGATAAGAAATGATCCGTTTATGTGCCAAATATTGTCCAGTAATTGATTGTTCACAGGTTAGAATGTCCTTTGTTGGACCATTAAACATCACATTCCCACCGTGAACTCCAGCCCCAGGGCCAATATCTACGATCCAGTCAGATTCCATCATCGTTTCTTCATCATGTTCAACTACCAACAAAGTATTTCCCAAATCACGCATATTCTTTAAAGTCTGTATCAACCGTGCATTATCTCTTTGATGCAATCCGATCGATGGTTCGTCCAACACATATAGAACCCCTGTCAAATGAGAACCAATCTGTGTTGCCAAACGAATTCTTTGTGCTTCTCCACCAGATAAAGAACCGGCAATGCGATCCAATGTTAAATATTCCAAGCCAACATCCTTTAAAAAAGTTAAGCGTTCTCTAATTTCCTTCATCACCAAACGAGATATTTCTTGTTGCGTCTTTGTAAAATTCAACTGATCCATGAAAATCAATGCCTGTTTCACTGACATTTGGGTCCATTCATAAATATTCTTACCACCTACACGCACACACAAAGCCATATCATTCAAACGCTTACCACCACATGTTGGACAAACAGCCTCTTCCATAAAGGAACCATACCATTCTTTTCCCATTGTTGAAGTGGTTGATAAATAGCGTCGTTCAATTAGCGTAACCACACCTTCAATCACACCATTACGCAGATAAGAGTTACCTGAACGAGAATTTAACTGATAAGAAATTGGTTCTTTTGATCCATAACAAATAATATCTAATTCCTCTTTTGTAAAATTCTTTAATGGTTTATCAAAATCAATATGATAATACTCACACAAAGAAACAAAAGACTGCCATTCAATATTCTCACTATCAACTATATTCTTATAATAACGGATTCCTCCCTGTCGAATCGACAAATTCCAATCAGGGATCAAATAATCAAGATTTACTTTTTGTTTAAAACCTAATCCTTTACAATCAGGACAAGCGCCTAATGGTGAATTAAAAGAAAATAATCTTGGTTCTAATGCAGGAATAGAAAATCCACAATACTTACAAGCATAATTACTAGAAAATAGCACTAACTCATCATCAATTTTCACTTCCACGATTCCATCTGTCATTTTTAATGCCGTTTCTAAAGAATCATGGATTCTTGAGATATTTTCTTCTCGATTGATAATACGATCAATTACAACAGAAATATCATGATTTTTATTCTTTTCCAGTGTAATCTGATCTTCTAATAAATACATCTCACCATCCACAACAACACGCACAAAGCCATCTTTTCTTAGTTTTTCGAATGTATCTTTATGTGTTCCTTTTTGACGTTTAATGACTGGAGCTAAAATCTGTAATCGAGCTTCTTCTTTTGCATGACGAATTTGTTCCGTCATCTGACGAATGGTTTGGGAAGCAATCGGTTCATTATGTGTTGGGCAATATGGAACTCCCACCCGTGCATATAATAAACGCAAATAATCATAAATTTCTGTAACCGTACCAACCGTAGAACGAGGATTGTTACTTGTTGTCTTTTGATCAATAGAAATAGCCGGAGATAATCCCTCAATCAGATCCACATCCGGTTTTTCCATATTTCCTAAGAATTGCCGTGCATATGCACTGAGCGATTCTACATATCTTCTTTGTCCTTCTGCATATATTGTATCAAATGCCAAAGAGGTTTTCCCTGACCCCGATACTCCTGTCATAATCACTAACTGATTACGAGGAATTTCAAGATCAATATTTTTCAGGTTATTTTCTCTTGCTCCTTTGATAATAATTTTTTCTTCTTTCATACGTTACCTCTTTCACATCTGTATTATACAATAAGTTTTCCCCATTTTTCATAATTATTGCTTGCAAAGAAAAAGAAAACGGGAACATCTTCTTGTCAATGTTCCTATCTTACTTACTAATCTTGACTTATATTTCATATATTTTTCTTTTAATCTCATCCAAATTCTGATGATACACCATACCATCTATACCAGAAGCCTTTGCTCCTTGAATATTTTCTTCTCGATCATCAAGAAAGAAACATTGAGAAGCATCTAATTGATATTTCTTCAATAAATACTCATAGATTTCAGGATGTGGTTTCGTCATCTGAATACTCGCAGATAATACTTGTCCATCAAAATACTGCATAATCGGATATTCATCTATGTGTTCTTCAAAAATTATCGGTGCATTGGATAACAGATAAATTCGATATCCTTGTTTTTTCAATAACGGAATCCATTCATTTACTTCTTCTATCATTTCCAATGAATGATACCATGTTTGAAAGAATTCAAGAATAGAAGCATGTTCGCATGGATCAGCCATTGCCAAACATTCTTCTATATAGGAATCATACGAAATGATGCCATCATCTAAACATGCCCAGTTATGAAAAATCACTTGTTTTAAATGCTCATCTGATTGACGAGTACACGTTTTTAATAAAGCATCCGTATCGAAGCGACCGATAACATTACCAAAATCGAAGATTATATTTTGATATCGTTTCATATCTTATGCATGGAATGCAAACTCGATCAAGCCAATCATATCAGATACATCTTCATTCAATGGTAATGTAAAAGTAATACCAATTTCTTGTTCATCACTATTTGCAATCAGATTACGAATATCATCTAATGATAAATTTGGTTGATAGAAAATCAAAGAAGGATCTGCCATTCCATGAATTTCAAAATATCTTGGTAACAATGATTGAAAACGGAAACGCAGCGCTGTTTCTTTCGACATCACAACCGTTAACATAGCTCCAAATGGATGAATAGCAACATCCAATTGTTCATTTACACGAATCACAGGAACTGGGAAATACTCAGTGACTTGATTTCCTGCTTCATCTTTTACTGATAAACGGGTTTGATAATCCATTCTACAAACGTACTCTTTGTTTTTTAACTGTTCGATCAATTCTTGTGACAGTTTCCAAATCGGTGCATATGCTTCATTCCATTCAATTACTGTATTCATATCAATTACCTCCTGTTATTCTGCTTTCAATTCTGCAATCATATCTCTCAACTCAGCAGCTCTTTCAAAATCCAATACTCTTGCGGCATCTTTCATTTCTTTTTCTAGTTGCTCTAATAGAGTTGATTTTGCCTTTTTGTTGTTCTTCAACTTCTTCTGCATATACTTCGTAGCCATTTCTTGGGTTTCTTTTCCATGAATCGCATCACGAATTTCTTTTTTAATCGTTTTTGGAGTAATTCCATGTTCTGCATTATATGCTTGTTGAATCGAACGTCTACGATAAGTTTCATCAATCGCTTTTTGCATACTATCTGTAATTGTGTCGGCATACATGATCACTTGTCCATTCGCATTCCGTGCTGCCCGTCCAATAGTCTGAATCAAAGAACGTTCTGAGCGTAAAAAACCTTCTTTATCCGCATCCATAATTGCGATCAAACTTACTTCTGGAATATCTAATCCTTCTCTCAACAAGTTGATTCCTACTAATATATCATATTTCCCTTTTCTTAAATCACGAATGATTTCTGTTCTTTCCAAAGTCTTTGTTTCATGATGCAGATACGCAACTTTTAAATCCATCTTTTGTAAGTATGCTGTTAAATCTTCTGCCATTTTAACTGTTAATGTCGTAATTAAAGTACGTTCCTGTTTTTGGATACGTTCTTTGATCTCATCAACTAAATCATCAATTTGTCCCTTGGTTGGTCGAACAAATATTTCTGGATCTAATAATCCTGTTGGACGAATAATTTGTTCAATTACCTGATGGTTGGTTTTCTCCAGTTCATAATTACCTGGTGTAGCCGAAACAAAGATGACTTGATTAATTAATTCCTCAAATTCTTCAAACCGCAATGGGCGGTTATCTAATGCACTTGGTAAGCGGAATCCATATTCCACCAATACTTCTTTTCTAGCACGATCCCCATTAAACATTCCTCTTACTTGAGGTACCGAAACATGGGATTCGTCTATAATCAACAAATAATCTTTTGGAAAATAATCAAACAATGTAAAAGGACGAGAACCTGGGGCTCTCCCTTCAATCATCCGTGAATAATTTTCAATACCGGAACAAATTCCAAATTCACGTAATGCCTCTATATCATAAGAACATCGTTGTTCTAACCGTTGTTTCTCCAACAGTTTTCCTTCTTTTTCAAAGAATGCTAATCTTTCTTTTAGTTCCGCTTCAATTTCATCACATGCTCGTAACATTTGTTCTTTCGGTTTCGCATACCCGTTTGCTGGATAAATGTTATAAACCTGATACGCATGAAGAGTATTTCCTGTAATAGGATCGACTTCACTAATCCTTTCAATTTCATCATCAAACATTTCGATACGAATAATAAAGGAATCGGTATGTCCTGGGGCAATTTCAATTACATCACCTCGAACACGGAAAGTACCTCTTGCTTGTTCCATATCATTCCGTGAATATTGTCGTAACACTAATTTATGTAGCAAATCATCTCGTTTGATGATTTCTCCCCGTTTGATAGAGAAAAACATTCCCTTATACTGTGCAGGGTCACTTGATGCATAAATGCATGCTACAGATGCAACAATGATTGTGTCTCTTCTTTCTAAAATAGAGTTATATGCAGCCATACGTAACATATCTAACTCATCATTGGTCATCGAGTTCTTTTCAATATAAGTATCCGTTTTTGGTAGATATGCTTCCGGTTGATAATAATCAAAGTTAGAAACGAAATATTCAACATTATTATGTGGAAACAACTCTTTGAATTCAGAGTAAAGCTGTCCTGCTAATGTCTTATTATGAACAAAGATCAAAGTAGGACGATTTACTTGAGCAATCACATTAGAAATCGTAAATGTTTTTCCCGTTCCTGTCGCTCCAAGAAGAACTTGTTGCTTTTTATTCGCTAGAATACCGTCCACCAATTGTTTAATGGCTTCCGGTTGATCTCCTTTGGGTTCATAAGGAGATACTAATTCGAACGGTTTATCCATGAAGAACCTCCAAAGCTTTTTTAAGCTGAACATCATATTTCATACGATTTGAACTCCAGTTTAAAATAACCGCCTGATTCAATGTATTACTTGTTTTATAGTCTAGATCACCAGTTGCTTCGATTCCATGATCCTTCTGAAATTCCTTTAATTGATGATAGGTTTGTTGATCGAAATATCCATCAACACGTTTCATTGGATAATCCAAGAAACGAAGTATTTTTTGCATCGCAGCTACTTGTTCATTGACGGTATCATAATGATAGACTTCATCTTCTTCAAACGCAAAATAAGGCAGATATAACGCATCATCTAAGCGAACTTCATAATCAGGGGTTACACCAACTCCATTGATTGATTCCCCATTTGGCGTTAGCCATGCTGCAACTGTATATTTTAATGCACTTCCATCGCCAAATGCTTGACTGACCTGAACCGTGCCTTTTCCATAAGTTGTTGTACCAACAATTTTGACACCGCGTTGTTCTCTTAAAGCTGCCGCAAATACTTCCGAACAACTAGCGGAGTTTTCATTCACTAATAAAACCAAGTCATCAAAATCATACATTCCTGTTGAAGTTTTGCTAAGTTGAATCGTGCCATCTACATATTCCTGTTGTAAAACAACAACATCTTCTGGTAAAAAATAAGAAGCCATTTTTAATAATGTATGTAAATAGCCACCTCCATTATCACGAAGGTCTAAAACTAGTTTATTAACATTATTTGCGACCATTACGTCTAAATGCACTTTCAACTCTTCTGCTGTTTGTGTACTAAAAGAATTAATTTGGATATATCCAATATTATTGTCTAGAATCTTACTGGTAACTGAAGTATAGATTTCTTTACGAATAATTTTTACATCCTTTGTTTCTCCATCACGCAATATCGTAACCGTTACTTCAGAATTAACCTCTCCACGCACACGATTTTGCACTTCTTCATCATTTAATGGTGCTAAATCAACACCATCTACTTTGGTTATCAAATCACCAGACTGAATACCACTTGCTTCAGCTGGAGACCCATTAAGTACTTCACGTACCAAAACATAACCATCATTACGAATATATCTGACTCCAATTCCAATAATCGAATTATTTAATGAACTAGAAAACTGTTTTACTTGTTCTGCATTCATATATACAGTATGAGGATCTCCTTGTCCATTTACCATACCTGTAATAGCATCATACATTAAGTCATCTTTAATATTTTCATTATCTTTTGAAAAGTACCATTTATTTCCCATGATACGATATACAGATTCAAAAATAGCAGAATCTTTTGATTGGTTATTAGTATTAGAAGGTACAAAAAATACGTATGATAATAACATTCCCATGACAAAAGATACCGTTATTGCGGATATAATTGCTATATTTTTTCTTTTTTTCTTTTTTTCTATCTCTATTTCATCTGCCCATTTATGACGAACAAGACGTAAATGTACTTTCTTTTCTTCTTGCATAGTTCACCTCACGCTCTTCTATTTTACCACAATAATGATAAATATTTTAGTAAAACTCATGTTTGGGGTATGAAATAAGAATTAAAATTAAAAAAC
>JAQXZJ010000059.1 GCA_029227155.1 Erysipelotrichaceae bacterium | reverse complement strand
TGAAAAATACAATTTGGAAACTCCGGGTCGTGAACAATTCGAATTAGAAGAAAGTGCAAGTATTTTGATTAAAGAAAAGAACTGGCCTGCAATTGCTGAAATCGTTGTTGAAGGCTTAGGTGGTAAAGCAAATATTTTATCTGTAGAAAACTGTATTTCAAGACTTCGTGTTGACTTGGCTGATCCAAATGCAGTTGACCAAGTGAAATTAAAAGAATCAGGTTGTGCGGGAATCTTCTTCCCATCTGAAAAACATATCCATGTCGTATTTGGCCCTCATGTAGAATTTGTACGTCATGCGGTAGATGATCGATTGAAAAAATAGTGAGGTGTCGTTGATGAGAGCGTTGTATGATTCGAAAAGCACGTCGATTGATGATCGCGGGATAAAGAATTTATTAAGTGAAGAAAATAAAATCAAAACTTGGCTAAAGGTGGAAGCAACACTTGCTTTGTCACAAGCTGAAGAAGGATTTATTCCTATGGAAGCAGCCCAAGAGATTGCAGAGAAAGCAAAAATAGAAAATATTGATATGGAACAGATGAAAAAGATCAAAGCTAAAATTGGTCATGGTTTCGTCCCATTCTTGAAGGTGTTCTTGCTATCTTGCAGTGAAGAAAGCGGAAAGTATCTTCATTATGGAGTTACAACGCAAAATATTCAACAAACATCACAGCTTTATATCTTGAAACAAATTCAAGAGGTTTTATATGATTTTATTGCAGACATTTTAGATAATTTCGCAAAGCTTGCTATCGCGCATAAAGATACGGTCATTCCGGGCAGAACGCATGGCAAGCATGCGATTCCTGTAACTTACGGATATAAAGTTTCTGTATGGACAAGCGAATTGATGCATGCTGTTGATCGTATGAAAGAATCTGAAAAACGCGTATTCCAAGTAATGATGGGAGGCGCAGTTGGTGGATTTAACTCAGTGGGTGCTGTCGGAAGAAGAGTCCAAGATCGTGTTGCTGAGAAGATAAATATGTATTCAATGGAAGTTCCTTCTCGTAGCACTTGTGTATATAAAGAAGAATATATGATGAACCTTGCATTATTATGTAATACATTACATAAATTTGCTGAAGAAGTTTATTATACTGGTCTTGAAGAATTCCAAGAAGTATGTGAAGCATTCCAAGAAGGTACGGTAGGAAGTTCTACGATGCCACAAAAGATTAATCCAAAACTGGCAAAAGGAATTATTGCGAATAGTGAAAAACTATATAGTATTCTTCCTGCTGGTTTATATGGTGGAAGCCGGATGTTCGAAGGGGATTCTAGCAGTTACATGTTAATGGAAGGACTACTAGAAGAAGCAGTTGAACTTTGTACAGAAGTAGTTATGCGTGCAGAAGAATTAACAAGAACATTACATGTTAATAAAGAAAGTATGTTACGCAATGCTTGGATCAACAAAGGTTTAGATAACAGCGAACATGTGATGATGTGTGTAGCTGAAAAACTTGGAAAAGATAAAGCTCATTCTTTGTGTTATGAAAAAGCAATGCAAGTAGAATTAGATGGAAAAGACTATTTACAGGTATTGTTAGAAGATGAAATGATTTCATCAATGTTTACAAAAGAAGAGTTAGAAGAAATGATTGATCCAGCTGGCTATACAGGGGAATGTAGTGCATTGGCTGTAGAAGTAGCTGAAAGAGCACAAAAGATGGCACAATCATTGAGAGGAGCTTAAGATGATATTTTTTAAGAAAAAAACAGTAGAGAAATTTGCATGTCCAATGAGTGGGACACTAGTAGCAATTGAAGAAGTTAGTGATCCTGTATTTTCTTCCAAAAGCATGGGTGATGGTTTTGCCATTCAACCAGAAGATGGAGTATTAAAAGCTCCATTCGATGCTGAAATTATGGTTGCCTTTCCTACAGGTCATGCATATGGTCTAAAAAGTAATAAATATGAGGTCTTGATTCATGTAGGAATTGATACGGTCATGCTAAATGGACAAGGATTTCAGGTAAATGTAAAAGCTGGAGATCATGTAAAAAAAGGCGATGTTCTTGCGACTGTTGATTTGAACTATTTGATAGAACAAGGAAAAGACACAACTACATGTGTAATCTTTACATCAGGAGAATCTGTACAATTAAAGAAACATAAACAAAAAGTTGCAGCTCTTGAAGAAGACATTATTCAAATTAAATAAAATTAGCTGCAGAATTAATTTTTCTGCAGTTTTTCATAAGGAGTAAATAGAAAATGAGAAAATCACATACAATTACGATATCAGGTGCTGGTAGTGCTCGTGTTCCAGCATTAGTGGGCACATTAGTAGAATATAAAGAACGTTTTCCATTAAATAAAATTATTTTATATGACATTGATATGGAACGTTTACAATACATGGAAAACTATGACAGATTGGTGTTACGTACCTTTTATCCAGAAGTTGAGGTTATTGTTACTACAGATCCAGATGTGGCCTATGCGAATACGGACTTCGTATTCTGTCAGATGCGTGCAGGAAAAGGAGAAATGCGTAGTGTCGATGAAAAACTTCCTTTGAAACAAGGATTAGTCGGACAGGAGACATGTGGACCTGGTGGATTTGCTTATGGTATGCGTTCATTAGCCGCAATGAAAGAAATGGTAGAACAAGTACGGAAACATTCAAAAGATACTTGGATTTTGAATTATACCAATCCTGCTGCAATTGTAGCATTAGGATTGGATCGAATGTTCCCAGATGATAAACGTATTTTGAATTTATGTGACCAACCATTTTCTTTATTAAAATCATTCGCTAAAATTTTAGAGGTGAAGCAAGAAGATCTATTTCCACGTTATTTTGGTTTGAATCATTTTGGATGGTTTACAGAGTTAAAGGATAAAGAAGGAAATGATTTATTTGATAAATTAAGAGATTTCTTGAAAAATCATGATTTTAAGCCTTTCAATGCCGAACAACGTTCAAAATCATGGTTAGATACTTATGTAAGAGTGAATAAATATATGCAATACTTTGATGAATATATTCCTACTACATATCTACAATACTATTTCTTTGGACCAGAAATTGTAGCTGAAAGTGATCCAAATTATACAAGAGTGGATGAAGCAAGAGACTCTAGAGAAAAAGAAGTGTTTGAAACTTGCGAAAGAATTGGTAAACAAGTAACAATGACGAAAGAAGATATGTTAACCAATAGTGTATTTGGAAACTTGATGGTAGAAGTTGCAGAGTCGATTGCCTATGATTTAAACAATGAGTTCGTTGTTTTGGTTAAAAACAATGGTATTCTTACAAATTTTGAAAAGGATGCAATTGTGGAAGTTGTGGGTACTATTGGTAAAGATGGTGCGAAAGGATATCCTTTTGGAGAAATTAAACCTTTCTATAAAGGATTGATGCAAGCACAATATGATTATGAATTACTAACAGTAGAAGCATTTATGGAAAAAGACTATGTGAAAGCATTACAAGCATTAACATTGAATCGTACTGTGATTTATCCAGAAAAAGCAAAAGCTGTTTTGGATGATTTAATGGAGGCAAACAAAGATTATTGGACCTTGGAGGTGAAATAATGCAGATTTATTCTCGTCATATTTTCCTTCCTGATCAAGAAGTAGAAGGATATTTGACTATTGAAGAGGGTAAAATACTTGGAATCATGAAGGAAAGAGATGGTAGTGAATGTTACGAATATCCGGATGCTTATGTGATTCCAGGATATATTGATTTGCACATTCATGGATGGGGAACTGGTTCTTTTTGGCAAGAACATAATGCCAATTCTTTATATGAAATGAAAAAGCATTTACCTCAAGTTGGAGTTACCTCCTTTTTAGGAACTAGTAGTGCTGATAGTGTTGATGCACTGATTGATTCGATTCATGGAGCCAATGAAGTGATGATGAATCAAAAAGAAGGTGCAGAATTATTAGGTATCCATATGGAAGGACCATTTTTGAGTGTAGAATATAAAGGAATGCAAAAGGAAGAGAATTGTTTATATCCAGATGTACATCTGATGCAAAGATTTTATGATGAACAAGAGGATAAACATTTAATTCGTTTGATGACGGTAGCGATAGAATTGCCAGGTGCCAAAGAATTATTGCAATTCTTAAAACAACATCAAATTACATGTAATATTGGACATAGCAGTGCGACATTTGATCAAATCAAAGAAGTAAAAGATGATGTGCAAGGAGTTACACATATGTTCTCAGGGATGAAAGGAATGCATCATAGAGAACTTGGTGTTGTAGGTAGTGCATTGTATTTTGATGACTTATATTGTGAATTTGCTAAGCAAACAGGAATGACAGTAAGACATGAAGCATTTGATCTAGTATATCGTTTGAAGGGTAGTGATCGGATTTATTTAACAACCGATTGTGTAGGATATGCGAAAGTTACTCAACCATTTCATCACTATGTAAGAAAAGAAACATTTTATCCACAAGAACATACATTAAAAATTGTAAAAGATAGTGGAGAAAGCTATGAGATTGATAAAAATGATTATGATGCTGTAAAAGACTTGGAGTTGAGTTATGAACAATCTGTGATCAACTTAGCAAAACATAGTCAGGTAACGCCTTTTGATATTATGAAAATGACGGCATTGAATCCTGCAAAATATATACATATGGAACATAAAAAGGGTTCATTAGAGACAGGAATGGATGCGGATATTAATATTTGTGATAAGGATTACCATATTTTGCAAACGTTTTGTAAAGGAAAGGCAGTACGGTTATAGGAGGAATAATTATGGATCATTATGAAGCTGCATTAAAACTGCATAAAGAGAATAAAGGGAAATTATCTGTTGTATCAAAAGTAAAAATGGATACGATGGAAGAATTGGCAATTGCTTATACACCTGGAGTAGCACAACCATGTAAAGAAATTGCTAAAGATGATAATTTGGTATATGAATATACGACCAAAGGTAATATGATTGCGGTAGTAAGTGATGGAAGTGCTGTTTTAGGATTAGGGAATATTGGACCAAAAGCTGCAATTCCGGTTATGGAAGGAAAAGCAATTTTATTTAAACGTTTTGCGGATATTGATGCGGTTCCTATTTGTTTAGATACACAAGATACAGAAGAAATTATTCGAGTAGTAAAAGCATTAGCACCATCTTTTGGTGGAATTAATCTAGAAGATATCAGTGCACCAAGATGCTTTACGATTGAACAACGCTTAAGAGAAGAATTGAATATTCCTGTATTTCATGATGATCAACATGGTACAGCAATCGTTGTTTGTGCAGGTGTTATCAATGCTTTACGTTTAGTAAATAAATCATGGAATGATTGTAAGATCGTGATTAACGGAGCAGGAAGTGCAGGAATCAGTATTTGTCGTTTATTGTTACAAATGGGTTTGAAACATATCGTCATGGTGGATCGTCAAGGTATCTTATGTGAAGGCGAACAGTGGATGAATCCAGCACAAGTAGAAATGGCAAAAATAACTAATCGTGAAATGTTAAAAGGAAATTTAACGGATGCGATGAAGGGTAGAGATGTGTTTATTGGTGTAAGTGCACCAAATGTAGTCAGCAGTGAAATGGTAGCAACAATGGCAAAAGATGCGGCTGTATTTGCAATGGCAAATCCAGTACCTGAAATTATGCCTGATGAAGCAAAAAAAGGTGGTGCTAGAATCGTTGCGACGGGAAGAAGCGATTTCCCTAATCAATTAAATAATGTTCTTGTTTTCCCTGGAATCTTTAAAGGAGCGTTACAAGCTAGAGCAGACGATATCACTGTGGAAATGAAACTTGCTGCAGCAAGATCGTTAGCACAATTAATTACGGATGAAAAATTAAAAGAAGATTATATTATTCCAAATGTCTTTGATGAAAGAGTAGTAAATGTTGTTGCTCAGGCAGTTATGGAAGCGAGCCATAAATAATGAAAGAATTTAGTGTACAGAAATTAAAAGAAGCTGTATGTGAAATGGTGCAGGAAGTTAATGTACAATATTCAGCAGAGTTAAAAGATCGTTTAACAAAAGCATGTGAAAATGAAACTTCTGCTAATTGTAAACAGGTACTTAATGTACTATTAGAAAATGAAAAGATTGCCAAAGAAAAGAGAATGCCAGTCTGTCAAGATACAGGTATGGTCATTGTATTTCTGAAAGTAGGGCAAGATGTACATTTTGTTGATGGCTTGGTAAATGATGCCATTAACGAAGGTGTGAAGCAAGGGTATCTAGAAGGTTACTTGCGTAAATCCATTGTGAATGATCCTTTATTTGAACGTAAGAATACTTTGACGAATACGCCATGTATTATTTATACCGAATATATCAAAGGAGAACGGGTAGAATTAGAGGTTCTCTGTAAAGGGTTCGGTAGTGAAAATATGTCAAGAATGTACATGCTGAAACCAGCGCAAGGATTACAAGGTGTGAAAGATAGCGTTTTAGATGCGGTTAAACGGGCAGGACCAAATGCATGTCCTCCACTTGTGGTTGGTGTTGGTATTGGTGGAACTTTTGATTATGCTGCTGTACTTGCCAAAAAAGCGAGTGGAAGAGAAACTTCAAATCTAGATGAACGATATGCAAGACTGGAACAAGAACTATTAAATGAAATCAATGATTTACATATTGGAGCTATGGGATTAAAAGGAGATACCACAGCATTACGAGTTTGTATTGAACAATATCCTACTCATATTGCAGGGTTACCTTGTGCAGTTAATATTTGTTGTCATGTTGCAAGACATGCAGAAAGGATTTGGGAATGAAACAGTTAAATCTTCCTTTGACAAAAGAAGATTGTCAAAGCTTACAAGCAGGTGAAATGGTAGAAATTGCAGGTACTGTATATACTGCGAGAGATGCCGCTCATAAACGTTTAATGGAAATGATTCAAAAGAAGGAAAAACTTCCATTCCCATTAGCAAATAGTTGTATTTATTATGTTGGACCAACTCCTGCAAAACCAAATCAGGTTATTGGAAGTGCAGGACCAACGACAAGCAGTCGTATGGATGTGTATACCCCTACTTTATATGAATTAGGGGTTATAGCTACGATTGGTAAAGGGAAACGGTCTAAGGAAGTAAAAGATTCAATTATAAATTCTCAAACTGTTTATTTTAGTGCCATTGGTGGAGCAGGTGCTTATTTAAGTCAATGTATCATTGCTAGTGAAGTGATTGCTTTTGAAGATTTACAAAGTGAAGCAATTCGTAAATTGGAAGTGAAGAATTTTCCTGTGATTGTTGCAATGGATTGTAAAGGAAATTCTATTTATGATTAAGGGAGAAATCCCTTTTTTGTTTAATTAAAACATGGTTGAATCGATGAATAGGGAAGATAGTATTGTAATAAAAGTGAGATATTGTAAAATGAAAGAAGAAAGTGTGCAAGTATATAGAGGTGATATTTCTTTTACGTTATTCTGGAGAACAACCATTATATGCTCGAAGAAAACGAGATGCAATCGTCTGGTATGCACTAAAAAAGCACCAGTGCCTTATGGATTTAAATATATATTTGGATACACATGGTTATAAGCCTTTAAGCAAATTAATTGTACGAAATCAATAAATCGCTACTGCTATGAGCGATTTTTTTAATGGGCTCTTTGTATAATGAAGCCACAACAACAGATAAGGTTGTAGAAAAGAAGATTATTATATATGGCATTGAATGTATCAAGTATGACAAAGGGTGATTTATTGACTGGGGACATTATTGTGATTAGAGGAGGATATCTTGGTGTAGTATTAAAAGATGAAGAATATATTCTATATCTAGAAAAGAAATTGGCATGGACAATCTGGCGTTATTTAATGAGGATCTTACTTCTACTGATGAAAGTTATCGTGATGGAGATATTATGCAGGTCTATAGAATGTGTTCTTTCCTTGATGTGGATGAGGAAATGCCTTATTGGGAGTGTGATGAATCTTGGGCGCGTCCTACAGAAGAACAACGGAAAGAGCATGAAGAAATGGTAGAAAAACAACGTCAAGAAAGGCTTGAAGAAATGTTAAAGGAAAATGAGAAGGCAAAGATGATTAGACAAAAAGAATGTATTTCAGTAATAGCGCAAGGATTCTATGGGAATTGAACAGGAACAGAGATTCGTAGAGAAAGAGTAGATTATTTTCTTCGTGGTTATGTATCAGATACTTTTGATGCAAAGGATGTGAAAGATGTTGAGCGAAAGATGGTTCATGTACCGAATTTTGAACATGTTGTGATTGTCTATGATCAAAAGCAAGATGATGAATATGTGAACGTGAAATTTCCTGAATATTATGCAGAAGAGGGCGCTAGTTACAAAGAGCATTGGAATGAAGAATTGAAAATGATAATAACTTGTAAAATTCCGGAGATTGGTTTTGAAATTCACACAAGACGCTTTGCTTGTAGAGTGGATGAAAATGGGGTACTACAAAGTTTAGAAAATGGATATGAAGAAGCATTTATTCATAATTTTCCGATAAATTAAAAAACTGGGACTAAACCTAGTTTTGTTTTATATGAGTATAAAGAGAATACCTGAAACTACAGCTGTTATATATAGAATACCAAAGATATGAATCATATCTTTTTTACTAGCACCATAACGAATTAGACAAACAAGCCCTAATCCAGCATTAGTAATCAAACCTGCTAATAAAGAACCAAAAGAAATACCAGAAATAGAATATAATTGGGCTAATACCACAGTAATTGCACAATTGGGAATAAAGCCAAAGAGTGCAGTGATCAATGGTTGGAATGTGGAATTTGATAAAAGAATTGTTTCTAAGTTATGAATACCTATTGTTTCAATCAAGATAGATAATAAAAGAGTAGTAATAAAGATAAATCCATAGATTTTAAGAGTACGTAGCAAAGCAGAAATAGGTAAAGGATATTGGATATAACAACAAGGGCAAGCATTATTGTTTTCTTCCTCATCTTCTTCTTGTTCTTCTAAATTTTCAAAGTGAATGATCTTTTGTTTAGGGACAAGAATCAAATCAACAAAATATCCTACAGCTACTGCAATTACAAATTTACTGACTAATAATTTAATTAAAGAAGGAAATAATGCTGGATTAGATATCAATACGGGAATCGCTTCATCACTTGTTGCAATCATCACTGCAAGTAAAGTGCCTAATGTAATATTCCGTTGAAGATATAACATGCTAGCTAGGATACTAAAGCCACATTGTGGTAACAAACCTAGTAACGATCCAAATAGTGGTCCATATTTTTGCAAAGAAAAGAATAGGGAATCATCTGTATTCTCTTTTCGTTCAAATATTTCTAAGATACAATATGTGATATAAAGCAATGGAATTATCATCCAAGTATCATGAATCGAATCAAATAACAGGTTCAAGAATATCACCTCTGATTTATTGTACCCAAATCTTATATAAACACAAGAATTTATTTTTGAAAAAGATTAGCACTCGTGTTGACAAAGTGCTAAAAAAGAGTTATAACATAATAGCACTGTATAATGGTGAGTGCTAAAAGGAGTGATTTTATGTTAAAGCCATTACGTGATCAAGTTGTATTAAAAAAATATGAGGAAGAGAATAAGACCTCAAGTGGAATTATTTTAGCAACTGAGAATAAGAAACTACCATCAGTTGCCAGTGTTATTGCTTTAGGTAACAAGGTTGAATCCGATATTAAAGTAAATGACAAGGTTGTTTACAAAGAATATTCTGGAACAAAAGTTACTGTAGATGATGTGGAATACATCGTGATTGATGAAGAAGACATTCTAGCTGTTATCGAATAGGAGTGATGTAAAATGAGTAAAGAGGTAAGATATTCAAATGATGCTAGAAAGAGCATGTTAAAAGGAGTAAATACATTAGCTGATGCTGTATGTGTTACATTAGGTCCTAAAGGTAGAAATGTAGTATTGGAAAAAAGTTATGGTTCTCCATTAATTACCAATGATGGTGTGACCATTGCCAAAGAAATTGAATTAGAAGATAAATTTGAAAACATGGGTGCTAAATTAGTATATGAAGTTGCGAACAATACTAATGATACTGCTGGTGATGGAACAACAACAGCTACTATTTTGGCTAGAAATATGATTAATGCGGGTATTAAGGCTGTAGATAATGGTTACAATCCTGTATTGATGCGTGAAGGAATTGAATATGCTAGCAAGGAAGTTGCTAAAAATATCCTAGCTAGTTCTCGCAAAGTAGAAACAAGTCAGGATATTGCAAGTGTAGCAACAATTTCCAGTGGTTCTAGTGAAATTGGTAAATTGATTGCAAAAGCAATGGACACAGTTGGTAAAGATGGTATCATCAATGTAGCAGAATCAAATAGTTTTGATGATGTGTTGGAAGTCAGTGAAGGTATGCAATATGACAAAGGTTATGTTAGTCCATATATGGCAACCAATCGAGATAAGATGAATGCAGAAATGGATAATCCATTCATTCTAGTAACCAATCAAAAAATCAATACGATTCAAGAGATTTTACCAGTTCTAGAGCAAGTTGTTCAAACCAATAAGCCATTACTTGTAATTGCAGAAGATTATGAAAATGAAGTCATTAATACGATCATTTTGAATAAACTGAGAGGAACATTCAATGTTGTATGTACAAAAGCTCCAGGATTTGGTGATAATCAAAAAGATATGTTAATGGATATTGCTGCATTATGTAATGCTACCTTCTATAACAAAGATTTGAATATGAAACTAGAAGATGCTAAGTTAGAAGACTTAGGTATGATTAAGAAAGTAATTGTTACAAAAGATAATACGACTCTAGTAAGTAATAATGAAACAAAT
>JAQXZJ010000058.1 GCA_029227155.1 Erysipelotrichaceae bacterium | reverse complement strand
CTTATAAAAATGGTGGAGTTGAAACGTTAATCACACGTCAACGTAAAGTATTCGCTCCTAAAGGTATTTCATTCACTAAAAAATCAGTAGCTAAATTATCACCGACAAAAGCAGAATTAGAAAACGGAGCAAACTGGTCATTAATCAAAGATGCTTCTGAAAGCAAGACGATTAACCATAAAGCTATTGCTATCGCTCGTATCGTGTCATTAGGATAGTATGTACGCTGATAGAGAATTTTATACAAGTGTTTATAGAGGGGATATCATCCCTTCTGATAAGCACGATAAATTCAATCAAAAGGCGAGTGTGTATATCGACTATATCACATTCGACAGAGTGAAAAAACTCGAAACTACACCTGATGAAGTGAAGTTTGCGACATGTTCTGTCATGGACTACATGTATCAACTAACAGGCGGCACAGGTCTACAACCATTACAGAAAAAAACGAGCGAATCAGTAGGTTCACATCAAGTGAGTTATGAATCTAATACAAAAGAAGTTGAAACATTATACTACAAGGCAGCAAAAGAATATCTAGCGAACACTGGGCTTATGTATCGAGGTGGTTAAATGATTACCAATGCAGATTTAACACTTTATAATGCTTACTACAATCGAGAGACTGGATTAACTGAATATCATCGCACGGTTATTCGTGGTGTTAATTGGCAAGGCGCTCGAAAATCAGAAGTTAGTGATAAAGGATTGAAAAATGCAGACTATGCAAACATCTATATCCCTATGACTGCTGATTTTGGTGGGAAAAGTTATATTGGACCACGACAATATGCCAAATTAGAGCCGAGTGTTGTTGATGGTTATTTTACGTTCCAATCTAACGATAAAGTGGTAAAAGATATCATCTATTTTGAGATAACAGGTGAAAAAGGCCATTCACTAAAAGAGTTAACTCAAAATTTTGATAATGTATTAACGGTCATGAGTGTGGTGAGTTGGGATAAATCAATGTCGCCAACATTAGCACATTATCATGTAGGTGCTCAATAATGGCAAAGGTGAGAATTAACATAGACCCAACTGATAAAATTTTGCTAAAACGTAAGCTTAACAGAAATGGAAAAGCTCAAAAATTCTTTACAAGTGAAGTAAGGCGAGTAGCTGATCCATATGTTCCGTACAGACAAGGTGGATTAAAGAATATTCAAGTTCAAGTTTATGATGATAAAATTCACTACAAAGCTCCATATGCGAAAAAACAATATTATGAGAATAAAGGGTATGGAAATCAAGGAACAAGTCGTGGAGGACTAAGGGGTAAACAATGGATTCCTCGTATGTGGTCCGATAAAGGACGAGATGTAGTTAAATCAGTAGCAAATTATGTTGGAGGTAAACGTAGATGATTATTAATTCAATTCGAAAATTCATGCTAGAGTGCCCTCATTTAGATGAATTTGCTAAAGGAATCAACGTAGATTACCTAGATGATGAGATTGCGTCCTATTCAATCGAAGAAGTGCCAACCAATCCGATTATTAAAAGATACGTAGACGGAAGCAGTGTGCGGCAATTTGAATTCATTTTTGCCAGCAGAGAGAGCTACGGTCAAGAAGTGTTGCAAAACATTGAGAATAGTGGATTCTATGAGCATTTTGCAGATTGGATTGAGGAAAAGAATAAAGCAAGTGAGTTTCCTTTGTTAGGTAGTAACTTACAAGCGAGAAAAATCGAGTGCACATCAACTGGATATGCGTTTCAAACGGATGAAGACCGTGCAAGATATCAAATACAATTACGATTAACTTATTTTAAGGAGGCATAAAGATGTCAATTAAACAACGACGTTCTATTGCGAACTATTTACACGTAGAAGAAGCCTATGAATTATGCGGAGTTGGGTTCACAGATTTAAATGAAAATCCATCAGCTCAAACTTCAAAAAAACGATATATCAATCAAAAAAGTAGCACAACAACCATCACAGGATATGATTGGAGTGCGCCGTTTAAAACCGATATGATTCGCTCAGATAAAGTTGTAGATTTTATTTGCGGTATCGGAGAAAAGCAATTAACTGGATCAGAGGCAGAAAGTGATTATATCATCGTCGATTTAGACAAAACCGTTGGTGAAGCTAATACGTTTTATGCACGAAAAATTCATGTAGCTATTGAAGTTTCAAGTTTTGAATCTAGCGATGGAGATATGGTTGCTAGTGGGAACTTCGTAGGTTCAGGGGATATTGTTGAAGGTAAATTTAACACCCAAACAAAAACATTCACTGCTTCAGAGGCAGAATAGGAGAGATTAAATGTTAGTTATTAATGGAATTGAATTAGAATTAAATATTTTTGAAGCAACACAAGCGGAAGCGTTTGAAGAAGCGAACAAGAAAGTATTATCTGAAAAAACTAAAATTGATAATGTCTCTGGATTAACTGATAAGATTAAATTTTTCTGTGATATTGTCTACGATTTTTTTGATGATGTCTTTGGAGAAGGAACTGCTGACAAAGTATTTGAAGGGCGAATGGATATGTTAGAGTGCTTAGAGGCATACACAGAGGTTATTGAGTATTCTAATAGTGGCAACGATAGAGCGAATGAGTTGTTAAAACGTCTCAACAATCCTGCAACACCAAAAGTGACAGAAATCAAACAAAGTCGTGCTCAACGACGTGCTCAAAACCATAAATGAATCTATTAACAAATAAACTTCCTAATTCAGTTGAAATTGACGGGCGAAAGTATCAGATTAATTCTGACTTTCGTGCCATGATTCAATTCGAAATGCTAATGTTTGATGAGGAAATAGAAGATGAGGAAAGACTTACTCGTTCCCTAGAATTATTCTATGAAGAGTGCCCACATAACCTAGAAGGAGCAATCAATGAGTTGCTATCGTTCTATAAATGCGGTAAATCCGAAATGTCAGAAGTAAATAGCAGTAAAAGAGGGCAAAATGAACGCATTTACTCATTTGAACATGATGACTCCTATATTTTTTCAGCATTTCTGAATCAATATTCCATTAATCTACAAGAAATTGAATATTTGCACTGGTGGCAATTCAGAGCGCTATTCAAATCTCTAAACGAAACACAAGAGTTTGTTAAGATTATGCGATATCGAGCAACAGATTTATCCAAGATAAAAGATAAAGAACAAAAAGCTTATTATCAAAAAATGAAAGATATTTATAAACTTCCAATCAACAAAAAAGATCAACAACAACTTGATAAATTAACCGAAGCGTTATTAAGTAACGGAGATATCTCTGAATTATTGTAAATTATTCCCATATGTGTTAATATCGTCTCAAGATGATGTTATGGGAGGAATAAAATGGGAGTTAAAATATTTTTCATCGCGATAATCAGTTTATTTTTATTAGGTGTTACCGGCTGTTCAGTTGAAGAATCTAGTCAAGAGCCTCATGCAGAAGATATTTCTCAAGAAAAAGACAATCAAACAGATGATGTTATAGAAGAAGCCGAAGAAAAAGCAGAAATTAACGTCGATTGGTCGCTTGTCATTGACGAAACAAAAAAGGAAGTGACAAATCCAGAATATTTTAGTTTTGTTAAAGATGTCTTTATTGACGTGAATGAGGATAAGAAACAAATAACCTTTACTGCGGCTTTAGATGACTCAACTTCAGATGAGGTAGCGTTAGATTTTGCAGACACGCTTTTGAGACGTTTCAACTCAGTTGCTCAAATGTATGATAATTCAATAAAAAGTGGTTCTAAAGACTATCTAGGAGGCGTATATGATGAATATAGTCTATCTATTGGAGTTGCACCGCTTAGTAAAACTAACGAAACTAAATCATGGTATATCCATGATGCGATCAGCAAAGGAGTACAAAGAGCTCCGAAATTACAAAAATAAATAATTGGCACTCATTAGAGTGCTTTTTTTATACCCTAGAGGTGATTTATGAAAGAAATTAGATGCCCTAAATGCAATAAATTGCTGTTGAAAGCTGAGCATGTGAAGGGCGAAATAAAGTGTGAGAGATGCAAAGACATCGTAAAAATTAATATTCAAAAAGATAGAGCTTAGAGCCACACCGTAGAGTAGTGAGCCAATGCCTACTTTTAACCTAAGGTGGTGAAAGTATGGCTGATGGTACGGTTGTAATCGATACGGATTTGGACTCTAGTGGGATAGAGAGTAAAATAGGTAAATTAGGTTCCGTTGCTAGTAAGGGATTGGGCGCCGTTACGGCTGCAGTTGGTGCGGTTAGCACAGCGCTCGTCGGTGTCGGCGGAGTTGCGGTTAAAGTTGGGATGGGATTTGAATCGTCCATGTCACAGGTTGCTGCAACAATGGGGATTACGGTCGATGAAATAGCAAACGGTTCAGAAGCGTTCGAATTATTAGAAAAAGCTGCAAAGAATGCTGGAGCCACAACACAATTCAGCGCTAGTCAAAGTGCGGAGGCGCTTAATTATTTAGCGCTCGCAGGATACGAAGCGGAAGATGCGGCTAGTGCGCTCCCAACTGTATTAAACTTAGCTGCTGCAGGTGGTCTTGAATTAGCCTACGCATCAGACTTAGTGACCGATAGTATGTCTGCACTTGGTTTAGAAATGGGTGATTTAGAAGGTTTTACAGATAAACTTGCAAAGACATCCCAAAAATCTAATACAAGCGTAGCTCAATTAGGGGAAGCAATCCTAACGGTTGGTGGGACTGCTAAAGCATTAGCTGGTGGAACAACGGAGTTAAATGCTGTCTTAGGTATTCTTGCTGATAACTCGATAAAAGGCTCAGAAGGTGGAACGGCTTTACGAAATATCATCTTATCTTTAAGTGCACCAACAGATACGGCAGCTAAAAAAATGAAAGAATTAGGTTTAGAGGCTTTCGATGCTGAAGGCAATATGCGACCTCTAAATGACACATTTAATGATTTAAATGATATTTTGTCTAGCATGACACAAGAAGAACAAACTCAAGTTTTAAATGAGTTGTTCAATAAAACAGATTTACGATCAGTCAACGCATTACTAGCAAATAGTGGCGATAGATTTAATGAATTAAGCGGATATATTGACAGTGCCGAAGGCGCTGCGTCTAACATGGCAGAAACCATGAATGACAATCTTAAAGGGAAGTTAACTATTCTTGGCAGCTCACTTGAAGGGTTAGGGATTCAAATTTATGAATCCTTAGACGTAGGTCTTAAAGGTGCAGTTGAAAGTGCCATCGATAGTGTAGGGCGTTTATCGGAAGCTTTCGAGAACAATGGTTTTGATGGATTGATTGACGAGGCCGGTAAAATCTTATCAGACTTCATGGTTAAGATTGCAGAATATGCACCGCAAGTCGTTGATACAGCCATCCAGTTAATTCAATCATTTATTAGTTCAATTCAACAAAATTTACCGACGATTGTTCAATCTGCAATTCAAATAGCAGAGAGTCTAATTCACGGAATTCTGCAAATGCTACCTCAAATCCTACAAATGGGGATAGATATCATTATTGAGTTAGCCAAAGGATTAGCTCAGACACTTCCAACACTTGTACCAGTTGCTATCGACGCAATCATCACACTAGCTGAAACATTGATAGATAATCTAGATACACTTGTCGATGCCGGAATCGAGTTGATATTCGCCTTAGTTGATGGTCTTATCACAGCCTTGCCTACACTTATCGAAAAAGTTCCTGAAATCATCAATAAGTTTTGGGAAGCATTCGATAGAAATTTATTCAAAATAGTTCAAGCAGGGATGGAACTAATCGTCAAGTTAGGGAAAGGGATTATTGATAATATCCCAGTCATAATCGCTAATGCTGGCGAAATTGTCAATGCGATATGGAACACTATATCCCACATCAATTTGCTTAAATTAGGTGGAAATTTAATGACCAATTTAGGCAATGGAATTAAAAATATGGTAGGTAGTATAAAATCAAGGGCCGGCAATATTGCTGATACAATCAAAAATACTATTGCTAACACTAATGTCGCTCAAGTTGGTAAGGATTTAATGACTAAATTAAGCAGTGGAATCAAAGGTATGGTCAGTAGTGTTGCAACAACCGCTAAGACTATCGGTAAGAATATTGTTGAGGGCGTTTGGAACGGAATCAACGCAATGAAGAATTGGATTGCGAATAAAATTTCAGGATTTTTTAGTGGAATCCTGAATAGTGCAAAAAAAGTATTAGGAATTCATTCGCCTTCACGTGTATTCAGAGATGAAGTCGGAAAGTACATGGCTGAAGGTGTTGGAGTTGGTTTTGAACAAGAAACAGATAACGTCAAACAAGATATGCAAACATCATTGACGGATTTAACTGCCAAGATGAAAGCTACTGTTGAATATGAACAAAGCAACTACATTCCAACTGGCGCGACAAAATATAATTCAACTCATAGTGTCAACAATGGTGAGACATCAGATGATGAACGTACAATCGTAGTGGAGGCGACATTTAACGTAGATGGACGTCAAATGGCTAAAGCAACTGCTACACACATGGATAGAGAATTAAATAAAATTTCAGATAGAAAGAAACGAGGTGGATAATTTGTTAGAAATTGAGCTAGTTAATGAAAAGACTGGAGTTTCCAAAAAAACTTTAGAGGACTGGCAACTTAAATGCTACGATATTCAAATCTCATTCCCTTCAGCAAAGACTTACCTTGTTGACATTCCTGGAGGGGATGGGAAAATCGATTTAACAGAAGCGCTGACTGGTGAAGTGAAGTTCAATAACAGAACCATCTCGTTATCTTTCGATTATCGTGGAGATTACTTCGATTGGAAAAGAAAAATTAGCGAGATAGCAAATTTCTTACACGGGAAAAGAACAAAAATCTTCATCTCAACAGATAAATATTATTACTATGTGGGAAGAGTAATGATTGACACTAAGAAAAGCAATATCGCAGACTGTCAAATCGAACTCACCGGTGAGGTTGAACCTTACAAATTAGAAGTTGTATCTAGTACTGATAAATGGTTATGGGATAGTTTTGATTTGAAAACAGGAGTAATCAGAGAGTACAAAGATATTGTAGTCTCAGGTGATACAAAAGTAGAGGTAATTGGTTCGCCTAAAAAAGTGATTCCGATTTTTGAATGCACGAACTCAATGTATGTCACTTTTAATAATCAAAAAACACTACTTCCAAAAGGAAGATCAAAAAACCTAGATATTGAAATAATAGACGGAGTTAATGAGATGATATTTAGTGGAAATGGCAAAGTCACAATAGAATTCAGAGGAGGTAGCTTGTAATGTATCAAGTTAGGTTAGATGATGAAATCCTCCATGATTTGCGTGAAGAAGACCGACGATTAGTTTCGGCAAAATTATATTTTGAGAGTAATAAAGTCGATAGGTTTGGATTTGAAATATTGCCCACGCATCCATGTTTTAATAATATTAAAAAACTAAAATCAATCATTAGCGTGTTTGCTATCAAGAATACTAACGAATATGAAAAATTATTTGAGGGGCGTATTCCTGAGTTAGATAAAGATTTCAACAATATTGGAGAAGCAGAAGCAGAGGGCGTGTTGAGCTACTTTAGAGACTCAATCCAACGTCCTTTTGAATTCCACGACATAACTCCAGAAGATTTCTTAAAGGAAATTGTGAATCGACATAATGAGGGTGTTGATGAAACAAAAAGATTTGAAGTGGGCGATGTAACAGTCACTGGGAATCTCTATCGTATGAATGAAAAATATGTGACTACCCTTGAAATATTAAATGATAGACTAATTGATCGTTTAGGTGGCTATTTTAGAGTTCGATACGTTGGAGACAAAAAAATAATTGACTATCTTAAAGACTTTGATGGAGTGAACGCTCAAACGATTGAGTTTGGAGAAAATCTCCTAGATTTAACACAAGTGACTACTGCTGCTGATGTATATTCGGTTATTATTCCGATTGGAGCGCAGGATGAAGACGGGAATGTATTGACGATTAAAAGTGTTAACGACGGAAAAGATTATTTGGAGAGCCATGAGGCAATTGCACTTTACGGAAGAAGAGAAACGGTTGTTGAGTTTAGCGATGTAACATTAGCCAGTAATTTAAAAACAAAGGGCGAAGAGTATTTGCAATCAACCATAGAAGAATCATTAACTATCGAGATGAAAGCAGTCGATTTAAGCTTGATCAACCATAATCTCCAAGCGTTCCGTATTTCTGTTTGGTTTAAAGTGATTAGCAAACCTCACTCAATAATAACGTCTTTTTTATTAAAAAAAATGGATAAAAATCTAATCGACCCTACCGACTCAT
>JAQXZJ010000057.1 GCA_029227155.1 Erysipelotrichaceae bacterium | reverse complement strand
CCTTATACCCAAGGAATCATGGAAAACTATGGAATCGTCATGAAGGGTGCTTTTTGGGATGTTGTAGCGACTGGACAAATTGTTAAGGGAGCATATCAAAGCAAATCGCATCAAACGACTCGGATCTTAACATTAGATGATAAAGAAACAGTAAAGGTTTTACCAATTCTATTAATTGATGAAAATGATGTGGAAGCTTCCCATGCAACTTCTCTTGGGCAACCAGATGAGAATCAATTGTATTATATGCAATCGCGTGGTTTGAATCGTCCACAAGCGATTCAGTTATTGACGATTGGTTATTTATTACCAATTGCAAGAGTGATCGAAGATGAAACGATTGCGAAACAATTACAGGAAGAAATTGAAAAGAAGGTACAATTATGCAAAATATAGAACAAATCCGTAAGGATTTCCCTATGCTGCAAAACAGACAAATGAATGGGCATCCTTTGGTTTATTTAGATAATGCAGCAACAACATTTAAACCACAATCAGTCATTGATGCTGTGGTGAAATACTATACAGAAGAAACTTGCAATGCGCATCGAGGGGATTATGAGTTATCAGCGATGGTATCGCAAGCATATGAAGCATCAAGAGAAGCAGTAGCTCGCTTATTAAATTGTGAGTCAAAAGAAATCGTCTTTACTTCAGGTGCTTCCGGATCATTAAATCTAGTTGCATATGGATATGGACGTAAGTTCTTAAAAAAGGGAGATGTCATTTTATCGACAGAAGCAGAACATGCATCCAATATTCTTCCTTGGTTTAAAGTAGCCGAAGAAACTGGGGCTGTGGTTGAATATGTTCCATTGACGCATGATGGACATTTAACGATAGAGAATTTTAAAAAGGCAATGCATGATGGAGTGAAGGTGGTAACTTTTGCTTCTGTTACGAATGTATTAGGTTATATAGCACCAGTAAAGGAAATTACTAAAATTGCTCATGAATACGGAGCAATCGTTGTGGTAGATGGTGCACAGGCTGTGCCTCATATTGCAGTAGATGTTCGTGATTTAGATATTGATTTTATAGCATTCTCAGGTCATAAAATGTGCGGACCTACGGGTGTTGGAGTTCTATATGGAAAATATGACTTATTAGAAATTACGGATCCATTTATGTTAGGTGGAGGTAGTAATGCACGCTTTGATATTTGTGGAAATATTCTATTGAAGAAACCACCGTTTAAATTTGAAGCAGGTACTCCAGCGATTGAGGCTGTATTGGGATTACATGCTGCAGTGGATTATATCTTGAATCTTGGATATGATTTCATCATGCAACGGGAAAGAGAATTACATGATTATTTAGTATCTAAAATGAAAGAACTTGATCATGTTGTATTATATAATCCGGAAGCGGAAACGGGAATTGTGACATTTAATGTAAAAGGTGTGTTCTCTCAAGATGCAGCATCTTATTTAAGTACAAAAGGAATTGCGGTACGTTCAGGTACGCATTGTGCTAAGATTTTAGTTAATGTGTTGGAAACATCAGATACTTTGCGTGCTAGTTTATATTTCTATAATACAAAAGAAGAGTGTGATGCATTGGTGGAAGCATTAAAAACAACTACAGTAGAAAACTGTGTTGGAATCTTTTTCTAGGAGGTGCAAGATGTCAGATTTATTGAAGAATCCTGCCATTCTGCGGGAGATTATCATGGATCATTATCAATATCCAAGAAATCATGAATTAACGAATCAAGAAGGATATCGTCAGGTTCATATGGCAAGTGAATCTTGTATTGATGATATCTATGTGGAAGCGAAAATTAATCAACAGACGATTGAAGATATTCGTTTTGATGGAGTTGCTTGTACATTAGGGACAGCATCAACTTCCATCATGAGTGAATTGTTAAAAGGAAAAACAATTGCAGATGCACGTCGTATCATGGATGAATACTATCAAATGATTGATGGAAAAGAATATGATGAAGATCTATTACAAGAGGCGGTTGCTTTTCAGAATGTTGGGAAACAGGCGAATCGAATCAAATGTGCAACGATAGGCTGGAAAGGAATGGAAGAATTGCTCAAGGAAAGTGAGGATGAACATGACCAATAAAGATGAGGTTATTTACTCACAGGATGAGTATAAATATGGGTTTAAGGATGAAGATGTCAGTGTTTATAACACAGGAAAAGGACTAACAAGAGAAACGGTTATTGCGATTTCGCAAATGAAGAAAGAACCTGAATGGATGTTAGAATATCGCTTAAAGGCATTTGAAGCCTTTCAGAAGATGCCGATTCAAGATTGGGGTCCTAATTTGGATCTGATCGATTTTGATGATTATACCTACTATATCAAGCCAAGTGATAAACAAGAAAAATCTTGGGATCAGGTTCCAGAAACAATTAAAAATACATTTGATAAACTAGGGATTCCTGAAGCAGAACAAAAGTTTTTAGCTGGTGTTTCTACTCAATATGAATCAGAAGTTGTTTATCATAACATGTTGAAAGAAGTAGAAGAAAAAGGGGTTATCTTTTTAGATACGGATTCCGCATTAAGAGAATATCCAGAACTATTGAAAGAATACTTTGGGAAAATTGTTCCTTATACGGATAATAAGTTTGCGGCTTTAAATAGTGCAGTTTGGTCAGGAGGATCTTTTATCTATGTACCAAAAGGTGTGCATCTAGAAAAGCCATTACAATCCTATTTTAGAATTAATACGGAACGAATGGGGCAGTTTGAACGGACGTTGATTATTGTCGATGTAGGAGCTGATCTGCATTATGTAGAAGGATGTACAGCACCTACATATTCCAAAGATTCGTTGCATGCTGCAGTTGTTGAGATCTATGTGCATAAGGATGCAAAATGTCGTTATTCAACAGTACAGAACTGGTCTAGTAATATTTTAAATCTAGTAACGAAACGGGCTAAGGTCATGAAAGATGGCTTAATGGAGTGGATTGATGGGAATGTAGGTTCTCAAATTTCGATGAAATATCCAGCTTGTATTTTAGCGGAAGAGGGCGCAAAGGGAATGACGATTTCGGTTGCGGTTGCTTCTAGAAATCAGATTCAGGATACAGGTGCCAAAATGATTCATTTAGCACCAAATACTTCTAGTACCATTATTTCTAAATCAGTATCTCGTTTAGGTGGGGAAGTGAATTATCGTGGATGGGTTCAACATGGCCCAAAAGCAGATCATGCGAAAACCAAAGTGGAATGTGATACTTTGATTTTGGATCGTATATCAAAAAGTGATACGATTCCTTTGAATCAGACAGCGAATCCTACTTCAACGATTGAACATGAAGCAACGGTTTCTAAAGTATCAGAAGAACAATTGTTCTACTTAATGTCCAGAGGGTTATCAGAATCACAAGCAACGCAGATGATTGTTATGGGATTTTTAGAACCATTTACAAAAGAATTACCAATGGAGTATGCAGTGGAATTAAATCAACTGTTGAAACTAGATATGGATCATTCAATTGGATAGAAGATGAGCAATGACTCATCTTTTTTAAGGGGGGAAATGTATGAGCTATCGTATGATTGTGACGGATTTAGATGAAACGCTATTAAATGATCAGCATCAGGTTGGGTCTAGAAACAAAGAGTGGATTTTGAAAGCAAAACAACAGGGAGTAAAAGTTGTACTAGCAACAGGACGTCATTTTCAGTCTGTTCAAAAGGTATTAGAAGATTTAGCATTAGATCAACAGGAAAATGAATATGTCATTAGTGGTAATGGTGCCGTGATTACCGAAAATAAAGGGAATCGTATTCTGAAATTCCAGGGATTGCAATATGAAATGGCACAACAATTAGTATCCTATGCAAAAGGAAAACCAGTCTGTGTAGAAATTTTTACCCTGAATGATATTTATTTTTATCAATTAAATGCGGATGAAAGAGAACGGATGGTGGCTCAGAAGATTGATTATAAAGAAATAGAAGATGATGATATTACCTTTTTAAAGGAGGAATCATTTATTAAAGTACTGTATCAGAGTACAGATTTAACTTATCTGCATCAGTTGGAACAACAGATGCAGACAATCATTGAAAACCAACTACAAACCAGTTATTCTTCCAATCGCTATTTAGAATTTAATCGCTATGGAATTCATAAGGGAGTGGGAATTCAGTATTTATCTTCCTTATTGAATATTCCATTATCTGATGTTATTGCGGTAGGAGATCATCTGAATGATATTGCAATGTTGCAAACAGCTGGATTGGCGGTTGCTGCAAATAATGCAATCGAAGAAGTGAAGAATATTGCAGATGTTGTTACAAGTGCAAATTGTAATGAAGGTGTCTTGGCTGAAGTGATTGAAACGTATATAATGAAATAGGGAGGGACTTTATGAAAGGATACATGATTGATTTAGATGGAACGATGTTCCATGGGAAACGGATTGTAGATGGAGCAAAAGAATGGATTGATGATTTGTTAGCTCATAATATTCCTTTTATCTTTTTAACAAATAATTCTTCTAGAACACCAATGCAAGCTGCTCAACATATGTTAGATATGGGATTTGAACATATCGAGCCAAAACATTTTTATACTTCAGCTATGGCAGCAGCATCTTATATTGCCGCAAATTATACCCAACGAAAAGTGTTCTGTATTGGGGAACAAGGACTGAGACAAGCATTACAGGATCTTGGATTTGTCTTGGTCAATGATACAGAAGAAGTGGCAGATTTTGTGTTTGTTGGTTTGGATCGTCAGGCAACTTATGAAACTTATAGTAAGGCTGTAAAACATTTAGTAAAAGGAGCAATGTTGGTTGGTACCAATAATGATCGTATCTTACTAAGTGAAAAAGGGGCAAACGTAGGAAATGGCTCAGTTGTAGCTTTATTTGAACATGTCATTGGTAAAGAAAGCGTGAAGATTGGAAAACCACATGAACCAATCTTAAAAGAAGCATTGAAATACATGAATCTAAAGAAAGAAGATGTGATTATCGTAGGAGATAATCTGGAAACAGATATTGCTTTAGGGGAAAAGTTTAAAGTAGAAACATTGTTAGTTTTAACTGGTGTTCATCAACGGAAAGATGTTGAGGCATTGAATATCCATCCAACGCATATAGTAGATAACCTAAGAGAACTGATTCGTTAGGAGGAATGTATGTGTGGCAATGGTTACAGGCTTTAGAAGATATTGGATTACTCATCTATTCCTGTTTTAAAGCTTTTTTGCCATTACCATCATTAGAAGTTTTGTTAATTCCATTATGTACCTTACATCCTGAGCGTTTTATTCTCTATGCGATCGAAGGAGCCATTGGGACCTGTATCGGAGGTGCAATTGGATATTATTTAGCAAAAAAAGTTGGACAACGAATCTTAGTTCAATTTGCAACAGAGGAAGAAATGGAACACACCAGAAAAGCATTAGAGAAGTATGGTGTGTTTGCTATTTTTGTTGGAGCGATTACACCGATACCGGATTTTCTTTTAGCTTATTTTGCTGGATTATTGCAGATGAGGCTTGTTCCGTTTTTACTTGCGGATGGTAGTGCTCGTTTGATTCGTAGTCTTTTGGTGGGATATTTTGTTCGTTCAATGAGTAAGATCGTTGATTTTGATCGCTATGGAATGGTTTTTTCTCTATTTATTGTTGCATATCTTGTGTATCAGTATTTGCATACCAAAATAAAAAACCGCTCAAAGTGAGCGGAACCAGGTAAAGAGCAACTCTTTACTTTTTTTATCGTTTAATAATTCTGGATGCCATTGAACAGCTAGAATGTTTTCGCCTTCAATTGCTTCGATGATTCCATCCATGCTTTGAGCAGTGATGGTCAATGAATTGGCTAATTGGTCAATTGCCTGATGATGAAAACTATTCACATCATAGTGTTTTCCTAGTACTTGTTGGATGATACTGCCATCTTTGGTAGTGATGGTATGTTGGGTTTTGTAGCTTGGTAATGTTTGTTTATGCTGAATTGTGGATGCTGGTAAGTCTTGAATGAGACTTCCGCCAAGTGCAACATTGATGACTTGTAAACCTCTACATATTCCAAAGATTGGTTTGTGATAACTTTGTGCTAAGTGAAACCATTTTAAATCATTCTGATCAATGATAGGATCGACGATATGACAGCTTGCATGTAAATCTTGATGAAAGTATTGGGAATCCATATCATCGCCTCCAGGGATGACAATACCATCTAATAGTTGAATCAGATCTGTCATCATTTCATCATTTTGAGGGAATAAAGGAATGATTTGAATTGGACACTGACTGAAATATTCGATATAAGAACGATTCACAAAGTATTTTTGATAACCATCTTCTTCTAATAGACGACAACAGATACCAATTCGTTTCATAGGCTATTTCCTTTCTTGCTAACTAAGTATAATACAGGGGCTTGAGGAACATGAGTCTGATATGAGGATAAAAGAAGTGGTTGTGTTTTTAGATATTGAATGATCGTTTCCATTTCTTTTTTACCTTCTAAATGACCAACATAGAAACATAAACAAACAAACCCACTTTCTTTTAAGAGCTCTAAACAGTCTTGTACAGCAACAAGGCTTGTTTGGGCCATCGTAGTAATCGAATGATCTCCTTTTGGTAGATAACCAAAGTTAAAGATTGCGAAATCTAAAGGTTCATGAATATATTGTTTGATATTGGCATGAGAATCTTGAATGACAGTAACATGATCATAAGTTTGTGTTTTTTGTCGTGTGTTCTCGATAGCTTGGGTTTGAATATCAAAACTATAGACACGTTTACATAATTGAGCTAGAAAAAGTGTGTCATTCCCGTTACCAGCTGTACAATCAGCGGCTACCATATCATTTGTCAGATATTGTTTCATGAATAGATGCGAAAGCTCAGTTATGGTTGGATGCTTCATTGTACGACCTTCTTTCCTTGCCAAGTATTTCTTCGTACCATTTCTTTATCGATTTCATTTAGTACAATGGTTTTCTTTAAAGTCCATTTCGGAGCAATCAATAGATCTTCCATCCCATCTCCGGTCAAACGTTGCAGGATCATCGTTTGTGGCAAACGTTCTAATTGTTCAATTACAATATCGACATATTCTTCTAGTGATAATAGTTCCCAAGGGCTTTGACGGTATTGTAAGGCCATGGTAGAGCCTTCAATGATATGTAACATATGAATCTTTAATGCGTGAATCGGAAGCTTTGCTAATGCTTCTACGGTTTCTAGCATCATTTCTTTGGTTTCTTGAGGTAAACCATTTATGATATGAACACAGATATGCAGATTCGTATGAGAGAGTCGATCAATGGCAGTAAGAAATTCATCATAACTGCAACCACGGTTAATAGCCTTTGCAGTTGTTTCATGAATGGTTTGTAATCCTAATTCGATCCAGATTTCTTTTTCTTTTGCTAATTCTGCTAAATAATCGATACATTCTTGACTTAAACAATCAGGGCGTGTTCCAATACAGATACCAATAATGTCATCTTTTTGCATAAATGGATCATAGATTTTTTTAAGGGTTTCTAGAGGAGCATAAGTATTGGTAAACGATTGGAAATAAGCCATGGTTTTGCAATCAGGCCATTTATGTCTCATGATCTCTCGACGACGGTAAAACTGCTCCATCAGATCTTTCGTAGGATCTACCGGAAAATCACCAGATCCTTGCATGCTGCAGAAACTACAACCATGATGTCCCTTAGTTCCATCGCGATTAGGGCAGGTAAAATAAGCATGAATCGGAACTTTTGCGACTTTTTGTTGAAATTGTGTTTTTAAATAATAATTCCAGGTTTGATAACGTTTATTGTCAAGAGAATAAGGAAATGGATTGTCTTTCATTGATATCACCGTTTTCAGTATACCAAAAAAAAGAAGAAAGCAGAATGAGATTCCGCTTTCAATTTCTTAATATTCGTTGCAACAGTTACAATCACGGAAACGACGATTCCGATCACAATTCACACCACGTCTGCAACCACAGCCTTGATTCCAACTACGATTGCATCCACAGCGACCCCAATTGCGACAACTACGATCATCACAATCACAATCTGAGCGATTGTCCCAATCACAGTCTCTACAACGTTCACGTTCACAGCGATTGCAGCGGCTTCTGCAACCACAACGGTTACTTCCCCAACGATTCCATCTGCAGTTGTTGCGTCCCCAGCAGTTTCTAGTTAAACATTCATGACACTCATCACAATCTCTACGACAGTTAGAGTCCATATCACATTCTTGTCCACTAATACGGGTGCCTACATCACGACGATTCCGTCTATTGGTAACATAATCATTGCTGTTATTACCTTCTCTTGTACAACATTCTCTATTGCCGGATTGCCGACGTTCACGGAATTCCGCGCGATCTCTTGCTAGAATGTCTTGACAGATTTCGTCACATTCATGTTCAGCATATTCTCGATCAATTGTTCTTCTACTCATACGATACCTCCTTCAATCTATCGTATTCGTGTGAATAGGAGGTTAAATAGGCCATTAACGGCAATCATGATAATAAAGCCAGATTCCAATCATTAGAGTTCCTACACTACAAAAGATACTGACATAGAAAGCAATGTGATACCATTGATAAACAAGAGCTGTCCCTATAAAAACAGAAGCAAAGATAGGGACAAGGCTTGTAGTAAGCAAGATTAGATATTGTTTCGTAGAAACTTGAGTATAACAACTGATATAGGGTTTTAGAATATTGGGTACCAAAGGGATAAGATATAGTAAAATGATCAGATGATTTTTATGATTCATATTTAAAAGAAAAGAAAACCAACGTAGTTTTTTATGAACTTTTTGTTCGATTTCTTGTGGTGTATATCTTCGTTTCAGATAAAGGAAAAAGAAAAGATTTGTTAGAGCATAGCTAATAAAACATAATAGGGTACCTACCAATAGTCCATAAGCCATTCCAAAGGCTATTTGAATCGGGAAAGCGGGAAGAAAGGATAGAAAAACTTGAATTGCCTGTAAAAAGAATAAACTGATCATTCCCATCCATCCCATGTCATAAAAATGCTGACGAATGGTTTCTACATCGGATTCTAGAAAGACAAATGCTAGTTTTGAAATCCATTGATAGATAATGATGGCTGCTATCAATAGAATGACTGCTTTCAAAAGCCAAGTTCTCATGTCCTCACCTGTTGGTAGTATGAACAAAAAAAAACGCGTATACGCGTTTTAGAAAGAAGAAGTTAAATAAAAGATGAATTGATCTTGATCTTGTAAGGGAATCTGATCAGAGCTTGGGCAAAAGCCTTCTAATTGACAAGTTTCGTTGTTAGATGATTCAAACATCCACCATGGTCCTTGATTCGTAGATCCTTGGGATTGATTCATCATCGAGATGATGAATGCTCCATAGGTGCGATCTTCACTAAATACGACTTGTAATTCCTCTTGATGTTCTAACAAAAAGGATTCTAATGTCAAAGCATCGGTTTGGAATGTTTGTTCCAATAAGATTTTATTGGCATCTCGATTTTCAATTACAATGTGGATCTGCTTGGATCCTTCTTGAGATTCAGGATGTTTTGGATTAAGAAGGACGATACCGACTAGGGCAATTGCCACAACAATACCAAGAGCAAGTAACTTTTTTTTCATATTAATCATTTCCTTTCAATTGTAGTAAAGCTTTATGGAGCGGATGGAAGAGAAAACAAGCTTCTATCGCAGTAATGATTGCTTGAATAAAAGATGTTTTCAGCCCCATTAGCAGATATAAATAAGTAATCGTATCAGAAATCAATAGAAACGGTAAATCAATCACTGTTCCTAATATTAGAGATAAGAGAAAGCAAAAGGGAATCGAGAACCATTCTGATTGTATCAGAAATTGTTTACATCCATAAGAAAGCAATGTTTGTAAAGAAAAGGCAATAAAGTAACCAATGGTCCAAGTATGAATGCCATATTGAATCATTAATAGCAAACTAAAAATGAGAGAAGACGTTAGACTTTCTTTCAAAGAAAAGGTAACAGCAAATAAAACTAGAATTAATGTAATTGCTTCTAAATATAAAATATTAGAAAACATCATAAAAACAACATATTCGATAGCGGCCATAAAGGCAATGCGAGTGAGTTCTTTCGTTTTCATTCGTATCGGATCTTATTGTGAATGACCTTTCCAATGATCTGAACCTGTTTTTCTTCGATATCTTCTGCTGTTAATACGATTGGCTGATAATCATCATTTTCCGGTTGTAAGATCATTTTATTCTCTTTGAAATAGACACGTTTGACGGTTGCTTCTTCCTCTACAAGGACAACCCCGATTTCTCCGTTATTCAATACATCTTGTTTTCGTACATACAATAAATCACCCGGTAAAATTCGAGCATTTTTCATAGAATCTCCAACCACTTCCAAATAGAAGTATTCCCCATTAGTAGCTTCTTTTTCCAACACCATTTCCTGTCCTAGAAACTGTTGAGCAGCAAGGATTGGTTCTCCACCACGAACAGTACCCAAAATGGGAATCGTTACAGGGTGTGTTTGTAAATCTTGATCCATGATATCTTCAACGGGAACATGGTACAGCTCGGCAATCTTTTTTATAATGGGATAAGGTGGACAACTAGTTCCATCTTCCCACTTCTGTATCGTTGTAAACGATTTATAATGCAATAAATCGGCTAGTTCTTGTTGAGAATGATGAGCTTGTTTGCGTAAATAACGTAAATTTTCTTGAAAAGACATAGCATCCCCACTTTCTATGCATAGTATAGCGAATGCTTGAAGAAAATTCAAGCAATCTAAAGGTAACATTCACCTAGTGTTCACAAACGTTAGTTATGATAGAATAAAGAAAAAGGGGAGTTTAGCTATGGCAAGATTATTGGTAGTAGATGATGAAGAAAAAATTCGTTCAATGATAAAAAAATATGCTGTATATGAAGGACATGAAATAACAGAAGCAGAAAATGGCTTTGAGGCAATTGAATGTTGTCAGAAACAAACGTTCGATCTGATTATCATGGATGTTATGATGCCGGAATTAGATGGCTTTTCAGCATGTCGTGAAATAAGAAAAACAGTAAAGACACCAATTATCATGTTAAGTGCTCGTGGAGAAGAATATGATAAGATCCATGGATTTGAATTAGGAATTGATGATTATGTCGTAAAACCATTTTCGGTAAAAGAACTTATGATGAGAATTCAAGTGATATTGAAACGGGGTTCCCATGTAGATGAAAAACAGAAAGAAATTGTAGAAATTGAAGGATTGAAGATTGATTTTACTGGTAGAATTGTAACGGTGGATAAAGAAGTATGTGATTTATCTCCAAAAGAGTATGATCTTTTGTTTTTTATGGTGCGTAATCGTGGGATTGCGTTAACAAGGGAACGTTTGATCAGTGAAGTGTGGGGATATGATTATTATGGAGATGATCGAACATTGGATACTCATATTAAATTATTAAGAAAACAGCTAAAAGAATATCAAAAATATATCGTTACGCTTAGAGGGGTAGGGTATCGTTTTGAAGGATAGAATAAAAAGCTGGTTTCATAAACCATCAATGAGTATTCGTTTTCATATTGTAGTGATCATGACTCTTTTTTGTCTTGTTTTATTTTTGGCCATTTGGTTGTTTCAAATTGTTTTTTTAGATGATTTTTATCGAAGTGTGAAAACAAACGCGATAAGAGATACCTCTAAAAAAATAGTGGAAACGTTGCCGAATATTGAATTTGATGCAAACATGGAAATGTCGGAGTTTTTGTTGCAGATGAATTCTATCAGTATTCAAAATGATGCCTGTGCTCTGATTGCGAATGTGTCGACTGGTTTTTCTATGGGGGCAAATACCAAAAGAGATGGGTGTCCGGTTTCTAATTTAAGTAGTCTTAGTGTACAGTCATTATGGAATCTTGCAATGGTGAATCAAGGACAGTGGACGGCTTATTTGCCTGAGGATGGATTCTTTAATCTGGAGAGTATGAATAAGCATTATAATAAACATGAACAGCAGGTGTTGATTTATGCTTCGACAGCTTATGATCAGAATCATGAAAAGGTACTGGTGGTATTATCGACGATTATTAAACCGATTCATATCATTACAGATACGTTAAAACAACAATTGTTGAATGTTATTGTGATTATTTTATTCTGTTCTTTGTTGGTTTCTTTTATTTTAGCAAAACTGATTGCCAATCCGATTCGTAAAATAAATGAACAAGCAAAGCGACTTGCGGAAGGTAATTATGAACCTGTTTTTAATGGTACAGGATATCGAGAAATAGAAGAATTATCTCAGACATTGAATTATGCGGCGACTGAGTTATCGAAGGTAGATAAATTAAGGCAGGAATTGATTGCGAATGTGTCTCATGATCTGCGTACACCTTTAACGATGATTAGTGGATATGGAGAAGTCATAAGAGATATTCCGAATGAAAATACACCGGAAAATGTACAGATTATTATCGATGAAGCCAATCGTTTAAGCTCTATGGTAAACAATCTGTTAGATATTTCTAAGCTTCAATCTGGAAATGAAGAACTAATGTTGGAAACGGTAAACTTCACGCAGATGATCGACGATATTGTGAATCGTTATCAAAAAATGATGGAAAGTAGGGAATTTGAAATTTGTTTCGATTGGGATCAAGAAGTGGAAGCTGAGATCGACGTTACACGGATCAATCAAGTATTATATAATTTGTTGAATAATGCGATCAATTATTCTCATGATTCACGGTTGGTTGAAGTGAAGCAGAGTGTTATCGATGGATGGGTTCGTATTGATGTCGTTGATCATGGAATTGGAGTAAAGGAAGAGGACTTACCATATATTTGGCAACGGTACTATAAAGTGGATAAGGAACATAAGCGGACCGTAACTGGCTCTGGTCTGGGATTATCGATCGTTCAGACAATTTTAGAGAAACATCATTTTGAATATGGAGTATCGAGTGAATATGGAAAAGGAAGCGATTTCTATTTTATTCTTCCTTGTCAAACGATATCCAAATAGGCTATAATTCATAAGACTTAGGGGGATTTGCGTGTGGCGTATCAATTAATTTCTTTGGATATGGATGGAACGTTGTTGAATCAACAAAAGCAGATTACAGATCGTTGTTTGAAGGCGATGAAAAAGGCAAGACAACAAGGTAAGTACGTTGTGATTGCGACGGGAAGAAGCTTATCAGAATTAACTGAATATGAACAGCAGTTTGAGGATGTTAGTTATGTGATTGCTGAAAGTGGTGCTGTAGTTTATGATTATCAGCAAAAACAAATATTAAATACAGTGACTATTGCTCCTGAGATTCTGGATGAAATTGCAATGGTTAGTCAAAAACAGGATATCATGCCTCAAATGTTTATACAGGGTCAAACATATTGTGGGGCTGAACAGAAGCATCGAATCAAAGATTATGGAATGGGTGATTATCAATCATTGTTTGATCATGCTAGTCTACCGGTTGATGATGTGAAAGAGTTTTTACAGATTCATCGTGCAGATATGGAGAAGATCAATCTATATCATCGCTCAGCAGAGGAACGATTTCAAACGTTGCAAGAAGTACAACATTTAAATGTAGAACGGGTATTTGCAGAAGCAACTTCTATTGAATTTTCACCAAAAGGAGTTCATAAGGGAACGGGATTACAGTTTTTGTGTGATTTATTATCATTAGATTTAGCTCAAACGATTGCGGTTGGGGATAATTATAATGATAGTGAAATTTTAAAACTATCAGGAATGGCGATTGCGATGAAAAACAGCAATCCTGATATCTTAGCAATGGCAGATCATATCGTGAGTGATAATGATCATGATGGATGTGCGGAAGCAATTGAACAATACTTATTATAATTTGGCACAAAAGGCTCAAAAAGGATATTTTTGAGCCTTTTTTTAAATATGTGACAAGAATCTGTTCATTTCATAGGAATTGTTAGATGATATACATATGGAATAAGTATGGAGGAACCATATCATGATTAATATCTACAATTTGAATCATCTAAAGTATGACTCTGTTAGTCACAAGACATTTCTCTATCTAGAATATGGAGAAGTTTTAGAAAGTGATAAAAAGCCATGGCAGATATTAGATGATTTCTGTAAGTACCATGGCAGTACACTAAAAGGCAGAATGGAGTCGGCGAAAGAAGTACTACATATTTTACAAAAGCCTCCTGTTTTGGTTTGTTTGTATATGGATTGTATCTTTTTTCCAACGAGTAGTTATAAAAGTAATGATTGTATTTGGATTCAAGCACGTCTTGTACAATCGATAAAGGCACAGACAAGTTCATCTTGTGAAATTACATTTAAGGATGGAAGTTGTATTCTGGTTCCGATTGGATATCGGGCAATGCAAAGACAAATGAGTCGTTGTCAACAATATTATGATACAATAACAGTGCCTATGAAACTGGAACAGGTAAAAGAAATGATTCAGGGGGAACGATATGAATGAGTTTATCTTAGCGCTGTTAGGAATTGTAATTGTTCTGATGTTGGTGCTGTTAATTGTTTTTTTGCGATCAAAGATGCAACAAGAGATTCTGATGCGGGATATGGCAAATCGTCAAAACCAACAGACAATGGAACAGATGAATGATTTGAAAGAAAAAGTAACGCGGGATCTGATGCAGTTTGAATTCCAGATGACACAAACTGTGAAGTCTGATCTGAATCAATTGAATGAATCTACAATGAATCGTTTGCATGGAATGGAAAGTCGTGTCAATCAAAGTTTGATCAAGAGTCTTCAGACAACAAGTCAGGCTTTTACAGAAATGATGCAACAAATCGCTCGCATTGATGAAACACAAAAGAATTTACAAGATTTATCCGGTAGTATTGCATCTTTGCAGAATGTGCTGACTGACAAGAAAACGCGAGGTACATTTGGTGAAGTGGAATTATATTCGTTATTAGAGATGGTTTTTGGAACCAATGAACAGCGTTTTCAGAAGCAAGTAAAATTAGCTAACGGGAGTATTGTCGATGCTTTATTGTTGGCACCAAAACCTATGGGGAATATTCCGATTGATTCCAAGTTCCCTTTAGAAAATTATAATCGTATGATGGATGATACGCTTTCTCAGCCGATGAAACAACAAGCGGAGAAGATGTTTCGGCAAGATGTGACGAAACATTTGAAGGATATAGCAAACAAGTATGTCAATCAGCCAGAAACGGCAGAATTTGCCTATATGTTTGTGCCTGCAGAGGCGGTGTTTGCCTATATATATGGAAAAATGGACGATTTGATTCAAATGTCGTATCAATATAAAGTATATATCGTATCTCCAACAACTTTAATGGCTTATATCACAGCGATCAAAGCAATCTATTTGGGGCAGAAACGGGACGAAAATGCGGCTTTGATTCAACAGGAATATTTAAAATTATCACAAGAATTTGAACGGTTTTCTTCGCGTTGGGAAGTGATGATGAAAGATTATGAAAAAGTATATCGTGATATGCAGAGCATTTCCATAACAAGTGATAAAATTCAGCGTCGCTTTGAACAGATTTCAACAACAGAATTGGAAGAACGATAGAAGAACATCGTTCTTTTTTTAGGAAGATAGATTATTTTAGCGTATGAAAAAGTATGAGAGTGTTACAAAGAAGAAAATGGATGATTGTTATTATTGTAGTTATTGTGATGATTGGACTAGGGAAAGGATGTATGAATCAGGCAAATAAAGAATTATTACAGTCCGTATCATTGACAACTGCTGAATTGGGGCAATATGAAAAGAAGTATCAAACGATGGGAAAAGTTATGCCAAAGCAATCTCTTCATCAACCGATTGAAGGATCAATCATACGTCAGTATGTAAAAGAAGGAGATATGGTTAAAAAGAATGATCCATTACTAAAATACCAATGGCAAGATCAAGAAAAGACTTTGAAGGCAAAGCAGGATGGTGTAGTATATGCGATTACATCTATGGATGTAGAAATTGTATCTCTTGATTCTTTATGGATTTGGTTTGAGGTCCCACAAGCGGTAAAAGATGAATTACAATTGCAACAAAAGGTACAAGTTAATCAAAAGACAGCTGAAATCTGTTCGATATCGAATTTGTCGAGTCATGAAAATGAAAACTACTATGATGTTTATGCATGTTTCGATGAAAAAGAATCGTTATTTTTACATCAAGAAGTAGAAGTAGAGTTATTGTCGTTTCAAAAAGAAGAGGTGTATCTTTTACCGCTGAATGCTGTCATTGAGCAAAATGGTCATTCTTATGTTGTGATGGAACAATGGACGAAGCATCCAATGGAATTAAGATTAGAGGATTATATTGAAGTTACAGTAATTGGGATGCAAGATGGAAAAGTGGTAGTAAAGAAGAATGTACAGTTGCAACAGCCAGTTTGTCTTTTCTCATCACTTTCTTACTCTTTTATTCAGGAATTGATTCGTGTTTATGATTGAGTTACATCAAATTTCTAAGATTTACCAACCGCCACAGAAGAAAATTTATGCGTTAAAGAATGTTAATTTGCGAATTCAACGGCAGGATTTTGTTGTCGTTATGGGAGAAAGCGGTAGTGGAAAAAGTACGTTAT
>JAQXZJ010000056.1 GCA_029227155.1 Erysipelotrichaceae bacterium | reverse complement strand
TTGTGCATGTCGCTTCACGGAACAGGAAGATACAGAACATTTCAGTACGCAATCCAAACGTCAAGAAATGAAGGAATTGATTCAGCATTATCGAACCATTAATCCGTATGTAGATATCAATATTTTCCGTAGTGTTCATCGAGTGAATCTGAATACGATCATTGGATATCATGATGGAGAAAAAGAGTATTCGTTTTTAGATGATTATGATAAGAAGGGGTGTGTAGAAGATGAATCGTAAATTAAAAGAATTAACTGTATATGGTTTAGGGATGGCTGTGGTATTTTGTGGAACCTATTTCTTTATCTTTCCCAATCAATTAGGGGGATATATGAACTTGGGAGATGGGTTTATCTTATTGTTTGCGACTATTGCTAGTCCTTTGGGAGGCTTTCTAATTGGGGGAGTTGGTAGTTGTATTGCCGATGTTGCGGCAGGATATGGCCAATATATGTTATTTACCTTGGTTATCAAAGGATTAGAAGGAGCATTTGTTAGTTACTTTGTTAAGAAACGTCAAAGTAAAGGATATCAGATGATCATCTATGCTTTGGGATTATTGATTATGATTTCTGGATATTTCTTAGTCGACTGGTATTTACAACAAAGTTTTGCAATTGCGATTACTGGATTACCAACTAACTTGATTCAATCACTATTTGGTTTTATCATTGTAGCCATTTTAGGACCAGTGGTATTAAAACATACAAGTCGTTTTTTACAATAACAGGTGAAAGTAAATTTCACTTGTTTTTTTATACACACAAAGGATTTTTGTGATAGACTAATGATGAATTGAAAAGAGGGGTAGAGTGAAGGGAAAAATTGATTTACACATGCATTCTTGTTATAGCATTGATGGTGAGTTTACTCCAAAAGAGCTCGTTCAAAAAGCAAAAGATGCTCAATTAGAGATTATTGCTTTATCTGATCATAATTGTATGAAAGGATTAGATCAGATGCTGGAATATGGGAAACAAGCCAATATTCGGGTCATTCCAGCGATTGAATTTGATACGATATTTGAAGGGTTAGAAGTTCATGTTTTAGGGTATAACATGGATTATCATCAAACGTATTTTGAAACGATCGGGACGGTTGTAGATGAACGGATTCATGCTTCTTTTAGGGGATCGATGGAGAAAATCAGAGATTATTATGGGGCGCATGTAGAGATAGAAGAAACATTAAATGATATTGCCAAAGGGGGCAATCCATTTCAGAAGATGTACGGAAGGATCTTAGATGATCCAAGAAACTTACATATTAAGGAATTCGATCCTTATCGACCAGGTGGAGCACGTTGTGAACCAGCTGTTGTGAATTTTTATTGGGATCTATTAGGAGTAGGAACTCCTTGTTATCAGGAAGTGAAATTTCCAACTTTAAAAGAAACGGTAGAAGTGATTCATCAGTTTGGTGGTAAAGCTGTTTTAGCGCATCCTTGGAAGAATTTCTATCATCGGGAAGATTTATTAGATATTGCTCGTAAACAAGGAATTGATGGCATTGAAGCTTACAGTAATTATCATGAACAAGAGCATAATCAGTTCTATCATGATTACTGTATATCTCATCAGGTACCAATTACTTGTGGTAGTGATTACCATGGGAAATTTAAACGGACCATTGAAATGGGAGAATATGGTTGCGAGCAAGATGCATTGGCATTGTGCCAAGATTTTTTACGATTATTAGAGAAATAAAAGGAGTAACAGCCTTGATCTTAGGACAGGGACTGTAAAACTAGAGGATTATAACATTCTGTACATGGTATCCGAAAGGAACGAAAGGAAAGAAAAATGAAAAACAACAAAACGGTTTATTTAACGTCAATGGCGATGCTGATTGGAGTGCAGTTGGTATTGATGATGACACCACTTGGATATATTCCAATTGGTCCCATCAAAGCTACAACGATGCATATTCCAGTGATTATTGGGGGATTATTACTTGGAAGAAAAGCAGGGGCTCAACTAGGACTGGTATTTGGTTTAACAAGTATCTTTATGAGTACCGTGTTTCCAACGGTAACTTCCTTTATCTTTTCGCCATTTTATGCTGTTGGAGAAATATCTGGGAACTTTAATAGTGTGATCATTGCGATCGTACCACGGGTATTATTAGGATATTTGACGGGTGTATTTGCGGAATATGTAAGGGTGAATAAGAAAAGAGAAACGGTTAAATTATCAGTTATTTCTTTTGGGATGACGTTGATGCATACTTTGATGGTTATGGCAGGTATCTATTTCTTTTTTGGTAGAGAATATGCGACTATCAATGGAATCTCTTATGATTTATTATGGAAATTAATTGGTGGAGTGATTGTGACCAATGGAATCATGGAAGCAATTTTAGCGGGTGTTGTATGTCCGAGTGTGACATTGGCAATAAGAAAAGTTAGGAGAATCGAAGGATGAAAACAGTAATTGTAGGAATTACAGGTGGGATTGCGGCTTATAAAAGTGCGCAATTGGTCAGTGATCTGATGAAAAAGGATCTGGATGTCTATGTGTTGATGACGGAACATGCGAAGGAATTTATTGCACCATTGACGTTTGCTTCTTTGACGCATCATCCTGTTTATGGTTTATTTGACACCGATCAACATGGGAAGATCATGCATATTGAATTGGCAAAAAAAGCAGATGCATTTTTGATTGCGCCAGCAACGGCTAATGTAATTGCCAAAATTGTTCATGGAATTGCGGATGATATGCTTACAACAACGTTTTTAGCTGCTACCTGTCCAAAATTGATTGCACCAGCTATGAATACTCACATGTATGAAAATCCTGTCACACAGAATAATTTAGCGCTCTGCAAGCAGTTAGGATATCGGGTGATTGATTCTAGTACGGGTTTATTAGCTTGTGGAGATGTAGGGGTTGGTAAACTTGCGGAGCTAAGTGATCTTATGGAAGAAGTGGAACAAGCATTATGGTCAGACCATTGCTTACAAGGAAAACGACTCGTAGTAACTGCTGGGGCAACCCAAGAAGCCTTAGACCCCGTTCGTTATTTGACCAATCATTCTACAGGTAAGATGGGATTTGCGATTGCCAAAATGGCCAAACGTTGTGGAGCAGAAGTCACCTTAATTGCAGCTCCTAATCATTTACCACCAATCAAAGGCGTCAACTATGTACCAGTTGTTAGTGCATTAGATATGTTAGAAGTTGTTAGAACGTATCAGAATCAAGCAGATATTATTGTAAAAGCAGCAGCAGTCGCTGATTATCGTCCAAAAGAAGTGGCTCAAGAAAAAATTAAGAAAGAAACAGGAACTCCAGAGATTACACTAGAGAGAAATCCTGATATTCTTAAAGAAATATCACTAAATCGTCCATTCCCACAAGTGATCTGTGGTTTTGCGATGGAAACAGAACATGTTATGGAACATGCCAAAGAAAAGTTTGAGAAGAAACAAGTGGATTTTCTAGTGGTTAATAATTTAAGGGAAGAGGGTGCCGGATTTGGAGTAGATAGTAATCGGGTATCGATTCTTTCGAAAGACAAAGTAGAAGATCTGAAACTTATGAGCAAAGAAGAAGTAGGCTACGAATTATGTAAACGGTTTGCTAAACGATTGGAGGAATTCTCATGTTAATGACAATTGATGCAGGAAATACCAATATTGCCATTGGGGTCTATGATGAAAATGAGTTTATTACTTCATTTCGTCTAACAACCAAAATGACACGTACCTCTGATGAATTTGGAATGGATTTTTATTCCCTTTTGCAAGCAAAAGGAATCAATCCTCAAGATGTCAAAGATGTCATGATTTCAAGCGTGGTTCCAAATATCATGCACTCCTTGACCAATGCAATCCGCAAATACTTCCAAGTGACTCCACTAATTGTTGGCCCAGGAATCAAAACAGGATTAGCAATCCATATCGATAATCCGAAAAGTTTAGGAGCCGATCGTATCGTCGATGCAGTTGCGGCTTATACCATCTATGGAGGTCCAGTTCTCGTCATCGACTTTGGAACAGCCACAACATTTGACTTTGTTAGTAAAGATGGAGTCTTTGAATGTGGTGTAACAGCACCTGGTATTGCCATTTGTGCCGATGCGATGTCAGCACAAGCAGCTCAATTACCAAAAATCGAAATCAAAAAACCAGCTTCTATCATGGCAAAAAATACCGTTACTAGCATGCAAGCAGGTTTGGTATATGGTTATATTGGTAGTGTAGAATATATCATTCAACGATTAAAGAAAGAATTACAACAAGACTTTCAAGTCATTGCAACCGGTGGTTTAGGTTCCATCATTACACCAGAGACGGATATGATTGATGTTTATGATGCGAATCTGGCATATAAAGGGATGAAAATCATCTACGATAAGAACAAAAAATAATTCGAGCAAAAGTAGAAAGCGGGCATGATTTCTATGCTATAATATCAGTAATAGAAAATGAGAACATGTAAATGCTCGTTTTTTTCATTTCAAATCAAGGAGGAAATCATATGCATGTAATTAAAAGAGATGGTAGAAAAGTGGAATTTAATAGTTTAAAGATTCGCCAAGCAATTGAGAAGGGATTTTTAAGTGTTCGTCCTTATCTAAAAGTAGAAGATGTAGATCGGGTGTTAAATGAAGTAGAAGAACGGATCAAAGCAACGAATTTAACCGAAATTTCCATTGAAACAATCCAAGATTTTGTAGAAGAAGCAATTAAACACCAAGGATTTGAGGATGTCTATTCTTCTTTTTCTCGATATCGTAAAAATAGAACACGTGCACGTGCAAATTTCCAATCTCGACAACATAAACTGTTGAAAACGTTAGAAGGATTTGGTAATGAAAAAGCGGTTGATAATAACGATAAACGGGATAATGCTAATATCAATGGCGATAGTGCAATGGGAATGATGTTGCAATTTGGTAGTACCTTATCCAAAGATTATACGAAATCTTATTTATTAGATCCTGTTCATGCGGCAGCACATGATGCCGGAGATATTCATATTCATGATATGGACTTTTATCCAATGGGAACAACGACATGTTTACAGATTCCATTAGATAAATTATTTAGTCGGGGATTTAATACAGGTCATGGATATTTACGTTCTCCAAAATCGATTGGTTCTTATGCTTCCCTTGCGGCGATTGCCATTCAATCGAACCAAAATGATCAACATGGTGGACAATCCATTCCGATGTTTGATTACTATCTAGCACCAGGGGTGTTGATGAGCTTTAAGAAAAATTATAAGCAGGCACTAACAGATGCGTTTGAATACTGTGAAAGTCAGGATACAACAAAATTACAACAGATGATCGAACAAATCGATGCATTAGAAGATTTAAAAGAAGTTGTTTTAGAAGACGCATTTGCCTTTGCACCAATGGCATATGAAAAAGCATGGAAAAGAACGGATCGTGATACTTATCAAGCAATGGAAGCCTTTATTCATAATCTAAATACCATGCATTCTCGTGCAGGAGCACAAGTACCATTTAGTTCCATTAACTTTGGTACGGATATAACAGAATCAGGTAGAATGGTTACGAAGAATGTATTATTAGCGATCGAAAGTGGTTTAGGAAATCATGAAACAGCGATTTTTCCAATTGCAATTTTTAAAGTAAAAGATGGTGTAAACTATAATCCGGAAGATCCAAACTATGATTTGTTTGAATTATCTTGCCGAGTATCAGCAAAACGGATGTTCCCGAACTTCTCTTTCATTGATGCACCATTTAATAAAGCATATTACAAAGAAGGAAGACCAGAAACAGAGATTGCCTATATGGGATGCCGTACTCGGGTCATCGGAAATGTCGATAAGGAACATGAAGTAGTTGTTGGTAGAGGAAATCTATCATTTACATCCATTAATTTACCAAGATTAGGATTACGTTATGGAAAACTATTGAATGGTAGCTTTGATAAAGATGGTTTTTTTGAAGCATTAGATAAAGAAATGGATTTAGTGAAGGAACAGTTATTAAATCGATTTGCTTTCCAATGTCAAAAAGAAGTAGCCAATTTCCCATTCTTGATTGCTCAAGGCGCATGGCTTGATTCTGAGAAACTTGGTATTCATGATCGAGTAAAAGATGTATTGAAACATGGAACGCTTACGATTGGTTTCATTGGTCTAGCAGAATGCTTGAAAGCATTGATCTTGAGCCATCATGGAGAAAGTGATGATGCACAAGCATTGGGATTAGAGATTGTTACGCATATGCGGGAGAAAGTTAATATTTATACCGAACAACATCATTTGAATTTCTCTTTGATTGCAACGCCTGCAGAAGGCTTATCTGGACGTTTTGTTGCTATTGATAAGAATGTCTTTGGAGAAATTGAAGGAGTTACGGATCGGGAATACTATACCAATTCCTTCCATGTCCCAGTTTATTATTCCATCAATGCTTATGATAAATTATCGAAAGAAGCACCATATCATGCTTTAACCAATGGTGGTCATATTTCTTATATCGAATTAGATGGAGATCCATCTGATAACTTACCTGCATTTATGCGTATCGTGCGGATGATGAAGGAATTAGGAATTGGCTATGGTGCAATCAACCATCCAATCGATCGAGATTCTGTCTGTGGATATAATGGAATCATTCATGATGTTTGTCCGCAATGTGGACGAAAAGAAGGAGAAGTCCCATTTGAACGGATTCGTAGAATTACAGGTTATTTAGTTGGTACATTGGATCGGTTCAATGATGCAAAACGTGCTGAAGAACATGATCGTGTGAAACATGGATAAGATTCGTTTAGCAAGAGGTTTACAGACGGATAGTATTGTAGATGGAGCAGGTTTACGATGTGTTCTATGGACCCAAGGATGTTATCACAACTGCAAGGGTTGCCATAATCCTACAACACATGATGGTAATGGAGGAGAATTGTTTGATGTAGAAACAGTTCTTACATGGATGAAGCGTTATGCATATCATGATGGGATTACCTTTAGTGGTGGAGAACCGTTTTTACAGGTAGAACCATTGATTGAGATTGCAAAAGAAGCAAAAGCAATGGGATGGAATATCTGGTGTTATACGGGATATGTTTATGAACAATTGTTGGAGGATGAAAAGAAAAGAGCATTGTTATCCTACATCGATGTATTGGTAGATGGCCCATTTATACTGGAAGAAAAAAGCATGTCTGTACCATTTCGAGGATCGAAAAATCAACGACTGATTGATGTGAAACGATCATTAGAGAGAAAAGAAATAGTAGAATTGTAATAAAATTCCCTATAGCTACTCTTACGAGCAACTACAGGGGATTTTTTCTTATGCTTGATATAGGAGATGTATAAGTACAATTTTATAAGTCATATTTTATTTTAATATCCCTAATAACTTCGTTAGCATTTTTTACTTGGCCATTATCTGCTTGTTGCCTAGAAGAAGCTAAAATGTCTAAAAAGTTGTTTTCATTATAAAAGCAATGAATAAGCAATGAAATAATATACAAAAACAGTATTTATTAATGAAGAAAATATATTAGAATCATATGCATAAAATAAGATTTTTCAATATCTTTACAAGATGGAACCCTGATTGAAGTGGAGATTATTTATATCAATCAGGCTCATTAAGATGGAAAGTGGAATGCGGAATGTGGTGAATCTATCAGGTCATCAATCGAAATATTCGCTATCATTGTGAAAGGGCATATCGTAAAGTGAAACAGTGGTGGGATTAGGGTTGTTAGTGGACAACCCTTTTTAGTGAATCAAAATGAACGAATATGAATCAAAATGAACGATTTTAGTTGACAATGTGTGCCTAAAAAGTCATAATGAAGAAAAGGCGGGGTAAAAATGGCAAGAATCAATATTGAAGGAACACAGAATGCAGAAGTAAGTATCAAAATACCATGTGAAAAATCATTATCAGAACAATTGGATATCATGGAACGATATACAAAGGTTCATCAACAATCTTTACATTTAGATAAAGCAACAAGAGAGGTCAACTGTTTAAGAGTATTATATCCAACGTTATTTCGTTCCATCGAAGAAGACGATTTAATTGCTGGTCGCTTAGACTTTTTACCAATTGGATTTGGCAGTGTAACCAGTGTTGGAGGAGTGGGACATTATTGTGTCTTCCATAAATTAAGAGCCTTTCAGAAACAGTTAACTAACGAAGAAGATAAAAAAAGAGTGGATGTTTTATATGATTACTGGCAAGAACATGATTTAAAATCAATCTATTGTAACGATATTTTAAATGAAACAACGACAGGACGTTTTATTGACTGTAAATATCCATTTATGGCAACCGCACGTTTAAGTGGAATGATGCTTGATTATCAGAAACTGATGAATTATGGAATTGACGGTTTGATTGAATTATTACAACAACAAGAACAGAATGCTTTTATTGAAGCATGTATGGAAAGTATGATTTTGTTACAGGAAGTCATTGAACGTCAAAAAGAATTAGTAATGGAAGCGAAAGAGAAAACAAGTGATCCAAAACGTCATAAAGAGTTAGATTTGATGATGGAATCTTTAACCGTGATTCAAAATAAGCGCCCAGAAACATTCCATCAAGCACTTCAATTATTCTGGATTTATGCATTATGTGCGGGAGTGATCAATTATGGTCGAATGGATATCGTTTTAGGTCCGTTTCTAAAGAAAGATATTGATGAAGGAAGAATTACCGAAGAAGATGCCTATACATATTTAAGATCATTATGGAAAATGATCGAAAATCGTCGGACCACAGTCAATGGAAGAATTATCGTTGGTGGAAAAGGAAGAAAGAATGTAGAAGCTTGTGATTTGTTTACTAGAATCTGTTTAAGAGTATGTAAAGATACGCGTTATGTAGAACCTCAATTTACCTTACGTTTCTCAAAAGAAACCCCACAAGATATCAAAGATATGGCTTACGATTGTATTGCTAGTGGAGCTACCTATCCAACCCTCTATAATGACGATGTCAATGTACCAGCAGTTATGCGTGCAATGCGAGTAGAAGAAGAGATTGCAGAACAGTATGTTCCATTTGGTTGTGGAGAATATGTCATTCAAGGAAAGAGCGTAGGAACTCCTAATACGTTATTAAACTTAGTGAAAATCATGCAGATAGCCATGAATGATGGGTATGATCCAATGGATCACATCTATAAAGCTGGACCGGTGCAATTAAAACCGCTGGATCAATTAAAAACCTTTGATGAATTCTATGATCAATATAAAAAGATGCTTGATTACTATTTTGATTTAAGTGTAAAAGCACAAGTGCATAGTTATACCATAATGAATCAGGAAGTGTCATTCCTTTATAACTCTATTCTGATGGATGATTGTATCAAAAGAGGAAAAGCATTATTAGATGGTGGTGTTCAAATCTTAGGAGGAACCAATGAAACCTATGGAAACATCAATGCAAGTGATGCTTTATATGCGATTCGTACGTTAGTTTATGAACAAAAGAAATATACTTTAAGCGAATTAAATGAGGCTGCATTACATGATTTTGTTTCTTATGAAAGAATCCAGAAAGATCTGTTAGCAGTTCCAAAATATGGAAATGATCACGAAGAATGTGATGCTTTAGCAAATGATTTATATGAATATGTGGCAAGTGGAATCAGACAAAGAGGAATCGATGCCAATATGGGATATTATTTGATTGTTATCAGTAACAATCAAACCAATACCGATTGGGGAAAACAAACTGCAGCTTCATTAGATGGAAGAAACAGTGGTGTCTATATGAATCCAGCGAATAATCCACAAGGTCATGCGGCAAAAAGTGGACCAACAGCGGTTTTAAATTCGTTAGCGAAATTTGATGCAGGATTACATGGTGGTAGTGTTCAAAATATGAAATTTACCCCAAGAATGATGAAAGAGGATGAAGCAAAAGTAAAAGTATTATTTGATACCTATTTTGAAAAAGGTGGTTGTCAATTGATGGTAACAGTTGTCGATCATGGAGTATTGGAAGATGCTCAGAAACATCCAGAAAATTATCCGGATTTAATTGTACGGGTAGCAGGATATAGTGCTGTTTTTGTCAATCTATCAAAAGATATTCAAGAAGAATTATTAAGCAGGGAACTATATGATTAATGTATGTCAGATTGAAAAGTTTGCGACTCATGATGGGCCAGGAATTCGTACAACTTTGTTTTTGCAAGGGTGTTATTTACAATGTCCTTGGTGTGCCAATCCTGAAACATGGAGCATGTATCCTGTTTTGAT